>JBJKQK010000233.1:0-20728 GCA_046705285.1 Terriglobia bacterium | reverse complement strand
ACATCGCCCATCGTGTTGCAGACATCGGCGGCCTTGACAACGACCGTCTGGCTTGGCGCGAATGTGCGCGTCAGCAGCCGAATGCCCAGTCTGCCCCAGGTCTGCCATTCCTGCTCCCGCTGTGTATTCGTCTCTGGAGTTCCCGGGCGATAGCGCAGCATGGAGAGCTGACCAAGGACGCTCGGCTCCTTCAGCACCAAGCAATCAGGCACCCGGTCGAGCAGCCGGGCCAGCAACGTTGAGCAGCAGAAAGCCGAAATGAAAATGTAATGCGACGGCGCGCCGCCGATAGGAAGGCTCAGATCATACAGGAGGAGATCATCGAGATTGAACCCGTAGCGCTCCTCGCTCATGGGCGCCTGCTTGGGCACGAGAAACCCGGCACGGCGATAAGTCTCCCGGTCGATCCCGGCAAACCAGATCAGCCGGTGAGGCAGATCCATCTGGACGGGAAGGTACGTGCACGTCGCCAAGACTTGGTCGAGGCCGGGATTTGTCATGTCGCAGTCGAGCCCTACTGCCTACGGTTGGCATGAGGCTGCGCAGGTACCATAGCCGCAGGTGGTGCATGACCATGGGCTGCCCATGTAGTTAAAACAATGGACGATCCAGCAGCTGGGACCGCAATCGAGATCGCAACATGTCGCGGCGGTTACGCTGCAACAGGGCGCGGTACCTGGATTGCAAACAGGCCCGGTGCTGCAGGCGGAGCCTGAGGCAGCGGCCAGGGGCGCGCCTGCGGCGAGCGGGGAAGATGCCACTGCCACGTATGCCCCTGCCGCCAAAGGAAGGGAGACGGGAACCAGAGAGGCGCGGACCATCCGCACATAGGGCTTGCGTGCCATCAACTCAACGCCCAAGGCCGCTTTACCATCCATACCGGTTATCAGACTCGAATAAACCGGGTACGCGCTGCTGCCAACATTGCGCGGTCCGCGCGGCCAAGCCCGAGTTACCGACAACAAAAGCGTGGCGCAAGCCAGCACCAGCGTTTCCTTCCATCTTCGCACCTTGGCCATTTTTCACCTCCCAATTCGCTTCTGCACATCTCCCTGCCGTATGTTCCTTGCTTCGCCTAAATTCTCGTCTGCTGCAGAACACCCCAAAATCAATCATCCGCGGTTGGACGACTTGGCAACAGAATGAGTCTTGGGTTTAGGCGTGGTGTAAACCTGCGCGTTGGACCAGAAAGCCCAGTGGACCTCCGGCACGTCCTCGCCCTTCACCACCAGCTTCGGAGCTGACAGCTTGTCGCCGTCGATCTGGGCGGAAAATATCTCGTCGTTCACCCGGTACAGCACCAAACCGTCTTTGCGCACGTCCAACACCTCGCTGTCCTGCTGGCCGGTGTCAATCGTTAACTTCCGGCCGGCCGCCAGATTCTGGAGGAGCAGCTTCCCCGGCATGAAGGTCTCTGTTCCGAACAGCCCCCTGATTTGCGGGAAATCGCTCGTCACATAGGCATAAGGGGGCAAGGTTCTCTCATTTTTAAGCCCCGGACTCTCTTTCCCCGTGGGATTGGGCTCCTCAACCGACGTCGCCAGCCACGATCCGAAAACCCTTGGCCACAGCCTTATAAAGGGCGAGTCAACCACTCTCCAGCGCCCCGTAGCCTTGTTTTGTACGTAAACAGGGACCGGCCACTTGTTCGAATAAAACGGAAGCGCGGCGAAGGCGAAAAAACGGGGGGTGTCTGCAACAATACCCACTAACCGGACTGTGACAGTGTAGGTGCCTTTGGCATCCTCAGAAACGTCTGAGTGGACGCCGACTGAAGAAGGCAGAAAGACAGGCACGGGTCCGACGACCGCATCGCCGGAGCCCCACTCGGTGTTCGGTACCACGATTTGGCTCCCTATGATCTTGCCCCCGGGACGCACGGCCTGATTACTAGGCGTGACTGGTGCCCCCCGGTAGCGGAACCAGCGATACAGGTCCCATTGCCCTCGAAAAATTCGAGGGGACGCGCTCGGGCTACCGGAGACCTCCCGAAGCTTCCAGCAATGGTCGTTGCACCATTCAGGATACAGAACGCTTGACACTTGTCCCGGCGGCGCGACAAGTCCCCATGCGGATCCATACATGCCGCCGAAGTTGCTCTTCACAGTGTCGTTACGTTCTGGGTCACTCTCGTGGATCACGCTCAATACGGTTTGCCACTGGTTCATGACGTAGAGCCGCCCCTCAAAGTCGTCCCGGACATCAAAAAGACCCTGTCTCTTCGAGAAGATCTGGCGCACCGTATCGAGATGCCCCTCAGGGCCGACGGCGTACAACGTGACGGGATACGTGTCTGTCTCATTTTGCAGTGGCGTCCCGGCGAGCAAATACAGATTCGATTTAGGGGACTGGGCAGCCGCCAGAACTGCCACGAGAGCAGTGGCCAGTATGAGCGGTGCCGCTGCTACATTCGCGATTCGACCCATAACGTCTCCTGGGTACGATCCCCCAACCGTTCGCCGACCTTCCGACCAGCCGGTTTCAGTAAGATGAAGAGTTGCATACGTCCCCGACGTAGCTGCCGTAATGTCCCGGAGGCGGACTTTGCAGGATATTGAATGTCCAGGCGTCGCTCGACTGGTCCCAGATGATATAATAGCCCGGTGGGTACAGACCCGACACCCCTCCTGTTCCGTTGTAATCGGTTATCCACTCTGCATCCCTGTAAGCACTCGGCTGGTTTGCAGTCAGTTGCGCACCGTCGAAAGAAGAGCAATCAGGCAAATCGGACGGGGGATTACTTATCGGCTGGACGGTGCTGCAGCTTGCCATTCCGAGACCCGATCCTGCTGAGTACTGGCCGCCTTTATATTGACACATCTGGTAGACCTGCCGGTCCCAGAAGTCATAACCGTATTGTTCACAAGCGCTAGGCTCGTAGTCAGGTGAACCACACGTATTGCTCTCCTGTTCGCCGTTGAGGACGTCCAGGGCTTCCCCTATGTTGTCTTTATAGTTCCAATACACATCGCTAATGTATGGGTAGTACGTGTCATCGAAGTGCGCGGTCATGTCAATCTGCGCGACCCCAATCCCGTCGGGAGAACCCCAGAGCGGATCACCAGTCTTGTTCTCCGAAGACATACATGAGGAGAGCTGGCTCGGAGCAAACTGGTAGCCTGTACCGCAGCTCTCGTCGCCAATAATATACGGAAAAAACCAGGGTGCACTACTTCCGTACGCGCTGTCGGTTTGAGTCTTAGTTTGGCTTACCCCCTCTATGCTGAATGAAAACGATGCGCTTCCAACCGAGTTATTATGGCAATCGTAGAAATCGGCCTTCACTGCGGCGGTACCGCCCGCCGAATCGCCGCCCCAGCTAGGGGACCATACGTAGCCGACCCGTTGGGTTGCGGAAACGCTATCGTAAGGTTTATATCCAGCCTGGTCCAAGTAGTCAACATCTATGCTCCAGTCGATGGAAGCTGCCGCCGAAGGAGGATTTGTTACATAGAAAACTAAGTCGACCATGGGGAAGTTGTACTGGTCTGCAGGATTTATGTCGATGACACTGCCTTGGTACAACGTCTCCTGAGTCCCCTGGGGATATTGGTACGCGCCAATGGTTTGTGATTGAGCCTTGCTCGCCACCAAAAAGAGAGGAATCGTAAGCAGGCAGGAAAGCCACTCCTTCTTACGAATCAGCCATGATCTACTGGCAAGTCTAGCCAGTCCATCCCGTTTGTTTTCAGATTCCATGTCAGCGTCACTCTCCAATCCTCAGTGATCAGGAAGCTCGGCCAACCATCAGCGGTTGCCGGTTTTCCAAGGAATAGTCCCAAAAACTCTCGGATCGTTATCGGGAAGCTTCTTGTACACCCTGCCAAACATTGAGGGGTTGGTGTTCTCCCCGGAACGATTAACAAAATTCCGGAGGACCGATTTCAGTCCATTGAGCCCGCGGTCCTGCAGGATTCGCTGCACATCTTCGGCGCTCAGCCCCCTCGCACGCACATAGCGCGCGAGAAGCGTGGACTGGTGCGCTAACACTCTCCACTGAGTTTCCTGATTCAGCATTACCTGCAGTTGCTGCGTAACCATGAATTGTGGTGCCGTTGACGAATTGATGAGGTTCAGTGCCGCGAGAGCTTCATCCCGCTCCGCAAACCGCGCCATCACGTAACGTTGGAGGATGTGGGTCTTGTCCGCGCCAATGAACGTGCCGTTAGCATATACGACACCGTCAACGTCCACATGAACCGAGCCCAATTTGTTCGAGGATGGGAAACGGTCGGCTGAGTAAACCTCGGCGAAATGCGAATCCCCCTGGTATTTTTGTGGCGTCACATTGAACAACGGAGAGATCAAGCGGATGCCTTCCGGCGGGATTAACGTCATGGCGGGCCGAAACATGAGTGGCCTATTGACAAACATCACGCGGAGAGGTTCAACCCAGCCGCCCGCGTAGTGCGCCGTCCAGGCGATCGCATAGGCTGCGGCGGACATGCTTGTGTCGTTACGGACGATCACCAGGAATGGCCGGATCGCCTGCTGGTAGCCGTCTTCTTGCGAAATTCCGGGGAAATAAATGTTGAGTGTAGTGTCAAAATTCGGGTCGGTGGGCTTGATCAGCGTTAAGGATTGGCTTGCCGTCTGCCGCACTTTTAGATGGACGACGCCATTTTGGGCAAAAGCCGCAGAGCTCAGACCCAAGCCCACGATCAGCACTATGCACGGCAATATTCCTCGTAGGCGCTGCCAGCATAGCCCAAGTGGAGAATTGTGCATTTCATCCCTCCAAATCGCTCATTTGGTAGACGGCGCATGCCACGGATGAACAAGTTGCTCGAGATGAAAGCTATTCCCATATGACAAGGCATGCAAGCGGAATCTATTGGTCAAATCGACAATCTGTTGGTCAAATCGATAATCCCTTGGTCATTTCGCCAATCGGCTGCATTTGGGGCTATGCCCCCGCGCACAGCGACATTCCCTGCATACGCTGGGAGTTACTCCAAAGAGCCTTCTATATGCTCTTGAGAAGTCGCTGGGATCGTTGAACCCAACGGCGGCCATTACTTCCTTTACTGACAGAGAGGAGTTCGCGAGCAGAATTCGCGCTCGTCGAAGCCGGGTTTTGCGGATATACGACTTCGGCGCGACACCCAACTCCAAAGCAAAGAGTTGACGCAGGCGCGAAGGTGACAGGTGGAGTTCTTCAGCGAGGTATGCAATCGTAAGCCGCTGATCATTCAGGCCAGCGTCGATGAGTCTGAGAGCCCGCGTGATTCGCGGTTCTCCCGGCATAGTGTGGCCTTCGAATTCCTCAACCGGCTTGCCCTCGCATGCCATCTTCCCGTCTCCCCATCGGAAACGTGAAGTACCGGCTGTCAGCGAAACTCAGAGGACAGCAGGACGGTACGACATCATGACTAGCCGTTCCTCACAGTCAAACGACTTGAGCCTGAACAAAGTACAACGAAGACTGGAGTTGGCCGTTGGGGAGGTCACGTCATTGAGCTAGGATCGATGGAAGAGACTGATGAATACGGCAAACAATGATTGCACGTACGCTCCCCCGTTGCTCATACGTAAACGGTTGCACATAACTTATTAATTTATGAAACAAGAACGAAATCCATTTACACCGCTGGAAATGGCATTGTCAAGGGGAAATATTCTCTTGTGAAGAAGCTCACAGTCTGCAAAGGGTCGTCGAAAGGACCCAGGAGTTGATCTGTACCGGATGTGATCTCCTCGTTGGCTTTCTGATCCGTAGGCGCGTACGATCCTTTTCGAGGACACTATTTCACAAATTATCCACCCGCGATCCGCAGATCTGTTCTTTTACACTCCTTAGAGTCAATGCGTCCGTGCCGGGCCTTGCGGTCTTGGGTCTTTTTTGTCCGGACCGTCTTACGGCTCCACGAAAAGACGGAACCCCACTAGCTTGCGGGGAACCTCGTGGACTCCGCTGGAGAAGAAGGTAACAGAGACTGCGCACAAACGCTGCAGGGATTACCTTTGCTTCAACGCGCACCTGTGCCGTGGCGCATCGGCGTAAAGCCCCTGAAGTCCCGGGAGTTCCCATGGCTACATAGCCTATTCGTACCTCAGCACGACCATGGGATCGACCTTGGCGGCGCGGCGGGCGGGGATGTAGCACGCCAGGGACCTCACAAAAATCAGGGTCACTGGACCCGCAATCGACGCGCACTAGGCCGTCGGCTTGCTATCGCATTCAACATCGGTGTGGGAACAAATGGCGTTCCGCGCACTGCCCACATAGGGAATTTTGTCGGCGAGAAATTCCAGGGCGAAGAACGCCAGCGCAATGGTAATCAGGATGGTATTGCCAAGGATACTGAGCGAGGCAGGAAGATAAACGGCTCCAAATCGCTGGAGGAGGCCCAGGACAGCGACGGTGGCATAAAGCCTGATATCCGAAGCGTACGACATCCCCCTCGCCACACCCAATGCCCCCAGCATTGCCGAGGACATTGGTCGCCGCTCCGTCAGCCGATTGAGATGTATGTCATCTTATTCGATATTTTTCGACCGTTCCACAAACGTTAGCCACCACACCTGTTCCGGGCCGTGGGTTCTTTGGTGCATCAAAGAGAAAAAGCCCACAGCAGGAAATCGCTGGTGTGGCTACTTCTGCATCTGCCGCAGGTGCCGGACATCGCCGACCAAGGACCCAAAGGCATGGTAAAGAGCGTCTTGTCGTTCCAGAACGGGATTGGTATTGTCGCTGCTTGGGACGTGGCTCGCGGAATCACCCGGTCCCGCGGCATACTCCACAGCGCCCGCCTGCACCCTGTAGACCGTCTCCTGAGATCTCGCATCCACGACTTTCAGCTTGACCTCTATGTCGTACGGCCTTTCCAGGTCCTGGCCGGGCGTGAGTATCGGGGACCCTACCCCTGCTCGATTCATCCAGACTCGCACAAATTCTACCTTGATAACTGCATCCGAAGCTCCTTCCCTGCAATCGGGAACTAACTTCCAGCGGAGCTTCGTAAGCAGATGCTTTCGCTTGCCTTGTGCTTTGAGGAAATCCTTGACGAGGTTGCGGTCAAAACCCGAGAGGTTTTGCGTATCGACGCAATAACTTTGGATTTGAGCAAGCGCCGACGGGTCGATGATTTGCCCGGCCAGCGCCTTACCAGTAACCGCGAGCATTGACGAGATCACAAGAAGCAGCAATCCGGCTTTCATAACAACCTCCCTCAGGTAAAGACTCGCGGCAAAAGAAAAACCTCAGACCGCAACTTCTGCGATCTGTGTTACGTTGCTCGGCTGGAGTTCAATGCCCGGGCAACGCCAGATGAGCTTCGATGGTGCCAAAGCTGCCCGTGAGTTCGTCCAGCACTCCAATGCGCACGATGTCATTGCCAGCCCTCACTTGAAGAGGCTGCCGAAAGAGTATGCCCTGCTTCATAATCGTCGCGTACTGGTCGGGCTTTAACTTCAGTGTCACGACGTGAGAGGCGACACCGCCTTCCCTGCCATCCGGCGCAAAGGCAAGGGCCGTAAACTTTATCCGTGCAAGCTTCCGGCCACCCTTGTAATCCTCAAAGGCGATATGGCCGCCAGCGATGTAATAGCCGACAATGAAGACGCGAGTTTTGGAGTTATTCAGCTTGGCGCCTGCCTCGAAAGGAAGCATCGTGGCATCGGGAATACCGGGTCGCATGGCGCTCAAGAAAGCCTGTTCAGACTCTTTAAGCGATGGACGGTGATTCGCGGCGTAATATCCGGTTCGATAGGCAAGATGGATATTTTTCCGGTCAACCGTGACCTTGATGTGACGATATGCGCCGTTCCATTTCCGGTCTGTTGGCGCATAGGCAAGCGTGTAATAGTTTGATCCGGCCTCGAAGACTCGCGCAAAGGCGGTCTTCAAATCGTTCGTGTTACTAAACGCCTCGCCGCCCGTGTCTTTGGCTATATTTTCCATCGCCGCCTGCGATGTCCACTGCCAGTCACGCCTGGCGGCGAGAAGTTTGCCAATAGGGTCAGGTCCTTTGCCGCCCGCCACTGCACCCGGTGTGGAAGCTCGATCCTCCAGCGCCGCGAGGCACAGCAGGTCAATGGGGTAAACCGCCAGACGGGCGGCCGCCAAACGAGCAGCGGTCGAACTCATGAGAATGTTCGGCTGGGCCACAATTCCCTGCGGTGAAAACTGCACAGGGAATCCGGCCGACAACCACAGAAGATTCTTCCGGCCGGGGTACCCCGCCACAACGTTGGCAAGCGTCTCGAATGCCTTTGAAGTGATCAGCAGGCGGAAGTCCAGTCCGCGAGACCGCGCCTTTTCAATACCGGAGCCGGCTCCGATTTGCCCCAAAGTTGGCGCCTGCGATGCGGTTGCGCCTCCCCCGAGCGGGCTTGGCGCAACAGGTTTCGGGCGTGGCATTTCGCCAAACTTAGCCGAATCGGCGGCCTCACGCTCGGCCTCACCTTCAGAAACGAACAATCCGGAATGAAAGGGAATCAACTTCTCCGCCGCTGCCACAAGCTCACTGGAATCCGTTGAGAAACCGGCCACCATCCTGAGGTTATCTCTCAATTCGAACACCGCCGTCGGCTGGCCGGGAGGCAACGTCTTCAAGAACTTGATCATCTCCTGTCGGCCAAACATCTGGGCTTCTAACGGAGTGTTGAGGGCGTCGAACAAAATGATGTTAATCGCGGGTATCGAACTGGAGCGGATGCCGATGTTGCTGTATATTTCCTTCGGCAAGTGGATCGCGGCTTTGGCTGCTGCCTGAGGCTCGAAAGAGTGAGGCTGGAACCCAACAATCTCTTGCCGCTTGCCATTCTCAAACACCTGGAAATCGGATTCCTTCAGGTCCTGCACGGGGTGTCGGTGCGCGTCCGTGACGCTGACGTCTACGACCACCAACGGGGACTCAACCTTGGTCACATGCTGGCAGTACACAATGACGGGTACGGCGAGAGCCGCAAGGACCCCGAAAATCCTCAGGCGTTGGGCTTTTAACCTTCTGCCCATTGGCGTCCCTCCGAGTTCTCTACTTGCTTCTCAATGAAGCCATCGGATCAACGTCGGCCGCACGCGGAGTTTGTAGCGGCGCTACTCATAGCGCAGCGCCACCATGGGATCGACTCTGGCTGCACGCCGGGCAGGGACGTAACAAGCCAGCAACGCGACAGCAATCAGAATCAGCGAGACGGCAATGAACGTGAGCGGATCGGTAGGCGTGACGCCATAGAGCAGGCTTGCAAGAAAGCGTGTGAGAGCAAGTGCGCCGGCGATGCCGATGATCACGCCAACCATTGCCAGCCTGAATCCTTGGCCTACTACCATCTTGAGAATATCACTTCTCTCTGCCCCCAGCGCCATGCGAATGCCGATTTCGTGTGTTTTGCGCGCCACATTGTAAGCCATGATTCCATATAGACCCACGCAAGCAAGCAAAAGGCCGAGAATTCCGAAGAGGCCCGTCAGTGCGGAAACTGCGCGCTGCTGGCCTAGAGAGTTTTTGACCCGGCTAGTGAGCGTGGTGACCTGCGTAATGGGCAGGCTCGAATCGATTCCCTGGATCGCTCTACGCACTTCATCGCCGATGCTGGCCGGGTTGCCTGCCGTGCGAACTTCGATTTCGTTCACATAAGCAAAGATTGATGCAGACTGCAACTGATAGGCGGAGAAGAAGAGCATCGGCCTTGCCTTTTCGCCAGCGTTCGCAAACCTTGCGTCTTCGACCACACCCACAATCCGAAAGCCCGGCGCTTTGAAAACGTCGCCCGAGCTGAAACGTCGCCCGATTGGGTTGCCGCCGTGCAGATAATCGCGCACGAAGGCCTGATTCACAACCGCAATAGGCATTGAACTAGCCGTATCCCGCGGGGAAATCCCGCGACCCAGGACGGTGCGCATTCCCTCCGTTTTAAAATAGCCCGGGCCCACAGGAACCACCTGCGGTACTTCTCTGCGGTGGGATGGTGGCTGGCCCTCGACCGAAATCATAAACGAAGCCGCACCGCCGCCCATTGGGCTTTGCATCCCAACACTGGCCGAGCGGACACCCGGCAGCGCGCTCACACGGTCTACCAGTTCGTGATAGAGACTGGGCAATTCTTTCGGCTTATACCCGGCAAGTTCCGGGCTGATCCCCACCAGTAGAACGTGATCCGGACGGAAGCCCAGGTTTTGGTTTTCAAGGTCGAACAGGGTGTGGATAAGTAGTCCTGCAGCAACTAGAAGCAGCACCGCGGCTGCGATCTGGAAAACCACTAGGCCCTTGCCCGGGTCAATGAGCCTGTGTTTCTCCCCACCCGATACAGAACCTTCCTTAAGTGCCTGAATGAGGTCTACGCGGGCCGACCGAAGCGCAGGGACAAGGCCTGATAAGACAACCGCCAGGACCGAGATGCCCCCTGCAAACGCAAGCACCCCAAGGTCCGGACTTATGTCAAGAGGAACCTTGGCAGCAACAAGCGCCAGGAGAATACTCGATCCCCAAAAGGCAAGCAGCGTGCCCGCCAGCCCACCCGCAATAGCAAGCAGACCGCTCTCCACCAGCACCTGCCGGATTAAACGGCCCCGACCTGCACCCATCGCTAGCCGCGTGGCCATCTCTCGCTGCCGTGCGGTCGCGCGTGCGAGCATCAGGTTGGCCACATTCGCACAGGCGATCAGCAACACCAGGGCCACGATGACCAGCAGAATCCGCAATGGTTCGGAATACTGGAAACGCAGAGCAGAAAGCCCCCGGCCGCCGGGCGCGAGTTCCACATAGGCATGCTCGATCTGCTGGCGGTCGAAAGCAGTCATCTTTAAACCGGCAAGTCCCATGAGATACTCGCGAACCTGGCCGTTGATTTGAGCCTGCGCCTGGGCCTTTTCGACGCCAGTCTTCAGGCGGCCCATCATGTTGAGCCAGGACACAGGGGGACTGGTGAGGAGAGACTTTGCCTGGGGCATCATCGTCAGTGGCATCCTGGGGCGGAGGCTGAGCGGCATCCAGAAGTCCGGAGGATGGGGTTCCATCCTGACACCAAAGAATCCCATCGGCGTCACGCCCATCACAGTGACGGGCACACCGTCCACATCGATGCTGCGTCCAACAATCGAAGGGTCGCCACCGAGCCTGTTCTGCCAATAGCTGAAGCTGACCATCCCAGCTGGTGGGGCACCGGGCCGGTCATCCTGAGAAGAGATTGTGCGCCCAAGAGCAGCACCCACGCCCAGGACTGAAAAGAAGTTTCCCGAAACCATCTGGCCTTGCGCCACTTGGACTGTAGCGCCCGTAGCGTCTGACGCACGGACCGTGTGCGTGTCCTCTGAAGTCTGAAAAGCGCAGATGCCTTGAAAGAGGTGGCTGTGATCGCGCAGCTCCATATAAAGAGGGTATGAGAACGTCCTCTGCCTTCCCGAAGGAATGCCATTGCCCATTCCCATGGATTCCCCTGGGTTGTCTGAGAAAAGAACTATGCGGCCAGGGTTGCGCACGGGCAGACTTCGCAGCATCACCGCGTTCACAATGCTGAAGATGGCAGTGTTGGCCCCGATGCCCAGCGCCAGCGTTAAGACGGCCACAATCGTAAAGCCGGGGTTGCGGCGAAGCTGGCGGAGACCGTAGCGCAGGTCCTGAAGCAAGGTTTCGAGCCAGCGCCATCCCCACATGTCGCGGGTGACTTCCTTCACCAGCGCCACGTTGCCGAACTCGCGGTGGGCGTTCGCTTCAGCTTGGGCGGGCTTTTCGCCACGCTCAATCCGCTCCTGGATGGCCATGGCAAGGTGCGTGCGGATTTCTTCATCAAGCTCTTCTTCCCGCTGCCGCCTGCCCGTGAGCCATCCAAAGAATCTCATGAATCCGTTTCCGCGGGCCTCATGACCCCGCTCACCGCCTTGACGAACTCTTCCCAGCGCGACTGTTCGGCCAACAAGTGCTTGCGGCCCGTGGCCGTCAGCCGGTAGAACTTTGCCCGCTGCTTGTTCTCGGTCAGCTTCCACTTGGTAGAGACCCAACCCTGCTTTTCCAGGCGGTGGAGCGCCGGGTAGAGCGATCCGGTTTCGATGGTCAGCACTTCATCCGAGCCTGCCCGAATCGCCCGGCTGATGCCGTAGCCGTGCTGAGGCCCCCATTGCAGCGTCCGCAGGATCAGCATGTCCAGGGTGCCTTGGAGCAGTTCTACCCGATTCTGGTATCGAGGTTGTTTCGCCATATGGATGTAGACGGACTACTGCCTAGAGGCAGCATTGTCAAGCGGCTTCTGAAGCTGCTCGCCGGTGCACCTGGGATTGAACTAGGGGAGGCTGCGGCAGGTAGGGATTGTCTGCCATGCGGAAGCTATTCATACCGTAGCGCCACCATGGGATCGACCTTGATTGCGCGGCGGGCGGGGATGTAGCAGGCCAGGGACCCCACAAAAATCAGGGTCACTGGACCCGCAATCAACGCGCACTAGGCCGTCGCCTTGCTATCGCATTCAACATCGGTGTGGGGGCAAATGGCGTTCCACGCACTGCCCATGTAGTGGATTTTGTTGGCGAGAAATTCCAGGGCGAAGTGCGCCAGCGCAATGGCGATCAGGATGGAATTGCCAAGGATACGGAGCGAGGCAGGAAGATGAACGGCTCCAAATCGCTGGAGGAGGCCCAGGACAGCGACGGTGGCATAAAGCCTGAGACCCGAAGCGTACGACATCTCCCTCGCCAAACCCAATGCCCCCACCATTGCCGAGGACATTGGTCGCCTCTCCGTCAGCCGATTGAGATGTATGTCATCTTATTCGATATTTTTCGACTGTTCCACAAACGTTAGCCACCGCACCTGTTCAGGGCCGTGGATGATTGCTGATGGGTTATAAATTGGCGGTGGGTGAAGGGCGAGTGGGCAGAATTGGGCGAATCGGCGATTCCCCGATCACGAGTCCCTCAATAGCAAATATGTGCGATCGTTGTGGGCTGGGTCTAAGACGCGACCCACTAAAGCCTATCGCACGGGAACCTAGCGACAACCGTCCAGAAACCCCAACACAGTCCGCAATGCGGACGGTGAAGATGAATCGGTTGAGTTGCCGCAAGTTCCGGTCGAACGAGGTACGGCTGTGGCGGACCATCCTTGCCTATAACCTGGGCAATTTGTGGTGGCGACTGCTGCTGCCCCAGAGGATCGAGAAGTGGTCGTTGACGAGCTTGCAGCAAGGGCTGGTAAAAACGGGCGGGAGGCTGGTCAAGCACGCTCGCTATTACTGGCTGCTGTTGGCGGAGGGCACTTGGTCTTTCTCTGCGAAAAGCGTCCGCAGCAAGGTTCAACCCCGTCTTGCCAAATTCCCAATGTCGGCCATATCGTCGGCGCTTGGTGTCTCTTGTCCCTATGCCACTGATATGCGCTCCGGAAAGCGTCAACCGCATCCACGGCAGTGGTCAAAACTCGCGGAGTTGGTTGGGATTATCGAGAGGGAATCATTCAATAGTTCGTCACCAGGGGGGAATGAGACCGACGTAGCCCACCTTAACCGGCCATCGCCCAAAATAGCCCGAAACTTCCGAAACTTCACGCACAGTTGATTTGCTTTCAATCCTGGTAGCCTGACCATACCATATATCCTTCGATTGCATGTTGACTGGATGCGAGCGATGGGGGTGATTAGACTAGGGCTGCTGTGTGGCCACCACGCCTCAAGCATCGAGGCGTCGTCAGCCAACACCACAAACAGACGGAAAAGTCAAAGGCAGGGTCCAAGTCTTGGAAAATGCGATAAGTTGTGTCGAATGCAGAAAGCGCAAAACCTTGGGAAAATGGAGTTGCGGGGCCAGTCGCTTTGCTCCCTTAGCGAATGTAAACCAGCAGCAGGACTCCTATAGCCAGCACCACAACAGGAACCTAGAACTGGCTGTCGGTAAGAATAGCTTTCGCCATCGATGTTTTCACACTACACCTCGTTCCCGCAGTCCCTGCAAACATCCCTGCCGCCTGGAGCAAGCGATTTTACCACCGCAACTCGGGGCGGAAATGCCTTGAAATAGTCGACTGGACTGCTATCACCTTGACTAGAGTTCTGTATCACCCTACCGCTTTAAGGGAAGTGAAACTTCGAGTGAGCCCACGCGGTCGGAGAGATCGTCCCGCACAGCGAGACGCAGGTACTGTGCCTTCACCGGCACGATGATCTGCCGGTGGATTCGAAACCCGTTTTGTTGGATTTTCCGGTAGAACTCAGGAGTGAACGTTCTCTGTGTTGTCTCTGATGAATACCAAATCGCCCGCCCGGATCTACCGTATCCACGAACGACAAATTCGAGCTTGATCCGGCGGTTCCCATCGCCGGCGCTCGCGGCTGCGATCTGTCGTGGAACCAGGACAAGACGAACGGCATAAGGCTGCACCTTCACAGGCCGTGCATTGGCTCGCGCTCCCAGAGCCTGTGCGTTCTCTGCTCCCGGTTCCGGCTTGATCTCGCCCGGCTTTGCTGTGCGAGGCTTTCCTAAAGGCTCAAGGGTCGCCCCAAAGAGAAGTTGATGAGAAGTGGGCGCACCATGCTGCAGAGTGAAAGCAAACGGCGGCGGCGCGGGTTCTGGGGTGGCGTCAGAAGCGTCGGCAAAATAGGTGTGTCGATATGCGACGTGATAGTGATCGGAATTAAGCCGCAATTCCACGCGGACGTGGCGAAGATCGCCGTTGAAATTCGTATTCGAGGGAGAGTATGTCAGCGTATAGTAATTCTCGCCCTCGTTTATAGCGCTGGCCATCGCTTGCTCGAAACCGTTAGTGTTGTAAAACGCACGTCCACCGGTCTCCTGCGCAAATACATCCAACGTGGATTGCTCGGCGTACTGTTCCGAAGCCGGAGCGTAAACCTGAAGGCCGTGCGCGTCTATTGCGTAAATGGCGGTGCGGCTGCGCTCCAGCAACTCAGAGAGCAGGTCTATTTTGCGAGCGTTATTGAAATCCACCAGGCCTGTCAAAGCCATTCGATGAGGGTGCTGCCTGAAATTGGCCGCGACTTGCAAGAGATTCTGATAGGCAAGAGGAAACGAGCCGGTGAACCACAGCAGGTTCTTGCGTCCCGGCAAGCCTCCCAGAAATCCCGCCAACTGTGCGAGCTCGCTCGCCGTATCTCCAACTTGAACCTTGTTGGCAAATTCCTCTTCAGCGGCCCGCATGCCCGGTGATGGCCCTCCCGGAGGCGTCGTCCACATCTTCCCACCCGGCGCATTTCCGCTTGGCCTCTCTGAGGTCGAGCTCGAGGAAGCGGGCAGCTCCAGTTGGCTTTCCACATGCGCAGGCTGGGCGTACACTGTAAACGGATTCACGCTCGGCACGAAATGCAAGGAGCTTCTCTTCCTGTTGTCGACGGCAGCGATGAGCTTGTTTCGGTCATCGGTGAATCCTTGGATCATGCTGACGATGCCCGAGCCCATGAGGAACACCGCATAGCGTGCGCTGAGCGGCTGTGCCCGTAAGTACTTGCAGATCTCACGGCGGACGTAAGGCAGATCATCTAAAGGTGTGTTCCCGATGTCCAGAAGAATGATGTTAAGAGGCGCATCCGATGGAAGCGGATCGAAGTTCGTGAAAGTGTTCGGAGGAAGTTTCCGGAATTCAGGCAGTGCCGAACGTGGAAACCGAGGCCATTCGTGGGCAGAGAATGACACAATCTTCTGCGGCTTGCCATCTTCAAGGACATTGAAATCGCTTTCACTCAACCCCGCGATTGGCTTGCCCTGGGAATCCGTCACGACGACGTCAACGATCACGTCGCGAACGGTTACCTTGATCACCGTGGAAGACCGGGAAACCGTGGGCTGCTGAGCTGAAGGAGGGTTCGCCGTCTCTTGGACAGGGAGAAGCGTTGTAGGCAAAAGGAGAAACAGTAATTCGGGTAGGATCGCCAAAACAGCGACGCGTCTACGTGGCCCTTCGCCGCGTCTTGATGCAGACGGCTTGCCGCCGTGCGCAGAAAATGATTCGTCCCGCATGGAATCCCTCCTCTCGGCTTTGACTTTAAAGGGGATTTCCACTTTGGCAGGAATTAACAATTGGCCTTCCGGCAATAAATAATATACACCCACTTGGGTACAGGCGAGCACCTTTCTCCCAGCCACTCGCAGGCGCTACCAGCAACCGCTCTATGGCTCAAGAAACTCATTGCCGGGCCTTCCAGACGCTGTTTTTTTCAGAGACCTCTCCATTCCCGGGAGATGTCGTAATGGTTTTCATGCGTTCCGGTAGCCTCCGCCATCCCGACGGAAATGGCAATCCATCGATGTGTCCCAACGTGCTACCAAACAGCCGCCACGTCAGCTGGCCCTCAGCCGGTAGGAGCCGGCAATATCGTGCGTGTTTGACCAGCTGCCCTCCCGTCTTCACGAACCGCTACCGTAAGCTCTTTAGGGACCAGTTCCCGCTTCTCTGCGGCAGCAACAGCCGTCGTCAGAGATTACCCAGGTGGTAAGCAAGGACGCTGAGCAAGAGCCGCACTTCGTGGGATCGAAACTTGTGACAATTGAGCCGGAGACTGGCGGAATTACACTTAACACATGGTCCCCATCTGGGTCATGAACCGAAAGAAGTGTCTGTCGTTGTATCGGTCCAGATTCCAGGGTGGGAAGGCGCCCTAAGGATCAGCAGATCGATAAACTTTCCTGCAAAGCTAGAATTTCCTCCAGGGGCGAATGGTGCGCTTCTGATCTTACAGGTTGCACCCAGAGACAGCACGTGTTTTTGCTTGGAGGCACATCCTTCGATTCATGGCCGCCGAGGCTGACAAAAGGGCTTCCGTCGTCCAAACATGGTGAATTTGAGTGAGTTGGAGTACATTCAGCGACCGCTCAGGAGAGAGAATGCAGCGAAAAGCGATCGATCGCACGCCGAGAATGCCGTGTGGACGGAAGAGCAGGCTTTACTCTTGACGCTTGGCATTGAGGTATTCTATCCGAAGGCGGATCAGTCATGTCCCTGTCGAATGTCGGGTGTGGATAGGAATTTCTCTTGGCCAGACATCCTCTGTTTCTTGAGGAAAGCGACCGTACTGCGGAAGAAATCGGCGTTACTCAGCCCACGCTCTCACGCGAGCTCGGGCGCAATGCCCGCGAGGACGGATGGTATCATCCGCTCCACGCGGACGCTCGGTCATGCAGGCGCCGTGCCGCGAGCAAGAGGAGTGAACGAAAGATCGAAAACGATCCTGCGCTCGCCCGCCGGATCGAGCAAAAGCTGCAGCCGCTCGCCTCTCCGGAGGTCGTCGCGCATGACGAAGGCATTCATCATGGGACCATCTATGATTGGATCGGGCGCTCTCGCCCGGACCTCAAAAGGATGCTGCCCCAGCGGGGCAGGAAGCTCAGGCGGTACGGCGCGAAGCGAGGAAAAAAAGTCGGTTGGACAAGGGATGTGCGCTCGATCCATGAGCACTGTCCGGGAGCCGCGCACCGTGGCCGTCTCTGGCATTTCGAGGGCGATACCCTGCGCGGCAGGCGCGGAGCGCTCCTCACCCTCACGGACCGGAAGAGCTGCTACGAGGCGGCGGTTCTCATGCCCGACGAGTTCTCTGACGACATGCACCTCACCATCGTCGCGCAGAACAAAATGCTGCGGCCGCGCTCCTTCACCTTCGACCGCGGATCCTGCTTCTCCCGCTGGCGCATGATCGAGCGAGATACGAAGGCGAAGGTCTACTTCGCCGGTCCTCACGCGCCCTGGCAGAGGCCCACCAACGAGAACACGAACGGCAGATTGCGCTGCGCATTCCACAAGCGATTCGATTTCGGTACCATTACCCAGAGGGATGTTGACCGTGTGATCCGGTTCATGAACCACACCAAGCGGAAATGTCTCAACTGGCGCACGCCCGCGGAGGTATTTGGCGAGTGATGCACTTCAGCTCCGAATGCAGTAAAAACACTTGACAAACGGTTGAACATGTGCTTAACTCCGCGTAGTCTGGATAACCACTTTCACGCGGCTGGATCAGGTGTTTGGGATCTCCAAGACCACCCCGTGTTATGATGGCTGAACTCAATTGCTTGGGGAGACCAGTTGTGCGGAAGGTGAGCCTGCCACCCAACTAAGTCACAACGCTCGAAGAATTTCTAATATATCCTGCCGGAAGGGAGGATCTTCACGATGCAACGAAAACGCCTTCTCCTATCACTAGGTTTCTTGGTCATCGCTGGGCTTCTCTTTTTCAGACCTCAGCCTGCGGTCGGACAAAGCTGCTCGGGACAATGCCAGTGGTACATCTGCGCGTACATTGCCCAGGGTGGAGGACAGTCTAACCCCTGCTCATATATGGGGCTCGATTGGTATGATGTGGGGATATACACATCGCAATGTCAACCCAATTCAGGCACCTGCGAGTGCAATGGTCCCCAATGTCAGATCAACGAGAATTTCGCATTCATTGGCGCCGACTGTCCTATCAATTGGAGCAACTGAGCGTTTGGAATTCAAGATGTTTAATGAAAACCGTAAGGGCGGCCGGCCGATGGGTTGTAATGTGGTCTTTCCTCATTTCTGCCTCCGCCCTTACGGAGACGACTCTGGCAAATGACCCGAGAGAAGGGATTTGTTAGTACGCTCGCCCACTAAGCCTGAGGATAGATGAGGTCCAGCGGTATGATGCAGCGCATGATTATCATTGGCCTTTTGATGTGTGCTCTAACGCTTCTTGCCGTTAGGGTAGGAAGCATGCTTATCGTGCGTCACAAGCAACAGTCTATCGACCACCCCGTTGAGTCAAATCTGCCAATGCACTTCAAAATTGACCTCCGAGAAGTATTAATCGATGGGCGAGGGGGTTCTTTGGAAACAATGGCCTTGCAAGGAGCACGCAAAATGTGTGTCGTTTCAGCGAACAGTGGCACAGCCGACGCGTCCAAGGAGTGCTCAAAAGACCCCGGCGCACTGATCTTCAGCGTCTGCCTGACCGGCAACTGCAAAGAAAAAGGGATCGGCGTGACGCCGGCAATTCCCATAAGTGTCGGCGGGCTTTCGACACTCGCGCTGATATGTGAGGCAGTCCACTGGAGGGGAGCAGTGTTTATCGACAGCCAAGGCAATTGCAGAACTCCGTGAGGTGATGGATGATTCATTTTCGAAGGGTCCATGCACCCAAATACAAATTCTGGTTCTGGGTGCTCGTATTGATAAATGCAGGGCTAATCGTGGCCGTGCTCACGATTCATTCAATCATTGATAAGCAAAGCGGAGTGGGCCGACGATTTCCCCCACTGGAAGCTATGGACCGTAGTGGCCACTTAGTACAGCCCAATCCCAAGGACCCATGCTGGGCGATTCGCTTCACATCGAGATATTGCACCGCGTGCGAGCAGGATCGGGTCGAAAATTGGCCGCGCTTGCGCAAAATGCTCATCGGCCGTGGATGCAGGATATTTTACATTCAGCGAAGCCTCTTCAATCCTATTCCGCCGGACGACGACCGAACCATTTTTGAGACGGACCTCTGGGCTGTAAGCCCCCGATTCGCAACCGAATCAGGCCTATCACACACCCCGACAACCATCCTCCTCAACGCCAAAGATAAGATTGTTTGGCGACATATTGGCATCCTCAGCGATTCTGACGTTTGGGCAGCAATTCACTCCATTCCCGCGCGCGCCGATCAGACGTCGCACGGGCCAACACGCGAACCGAACTTTCGCAGTTGAGAGGGTATCTGCATCGTAAGTGTTTCGTTTTCAGCAAAGCGATCTGCAAGGTCTACACTACATCTTGAGTTGGAGCGTGGCTGTTGCCGCCTGCTCCGATGGCTTGATAGGGTCCCGGCAGCAACCGTGCGAAAACTTACGGTAAGGACCCCGTTTTTGACCCTCTAACCGTAAAAATTCGCACGAAAACCGCTATCTTGGCCTGATCTCCACCAAGATTGCGCACAAACCCTGCACACAAATAATTTTTCGTACTATGTTACACCTCTCGCCGCTGTATTGTGTGCAACAAACCGGGAGTTTATCCGGGGGGGTTTACCTTGCGTGAAATACAGGCAGCCGCCGCTATCCTTGGGGATCACTCGTGGGCGGCGGAATTCGCCCGCGCTCTGGCTCGGGAGGACCTCTCTCCGCTTACCGTGCGCGGTTACCTTACTTGGCCAAAATTTCAGCCTTCGCCAGGTTAGGGCTGTGTCCGAGATGGGATGGTCATGCCTAGCCCGCGGACCTTCGTTGGCATATTCAGCTACTTTGCCGAAATTTCGGCCTTCGCTAGTTTGGGGCCCTCATGGAAGCCTTGGGAGGATAGGGCTGGTCCGGCATCGAGCGTCCGTGATGCTGATCGCATCCGACACCCCGTTGCTGTTCTTACCTCCGCCTCACCAGAGCTTGGAAAAAAGGGAGTGAGAAACCGGCGGGCAGAGGGGATGGAGTGGCTGGAGTTCTCGAACCAACTCGGCTTGGCGCTGGGCAGGATGCTTGCTCAGTTCAAAACGGAAAGTGTATGGATTGTGGTCCAAGATGGCGAGGTCGCCGGCGTTTTCATGGTTCCAGTGGCTCAGAAGGCGCTCCCGGATGTTGCCCTTGCCGACATAAATCACCCTGCCTTCCTTATCCCGAAGCGAATAGACACCCTGGGCGTTCGGGGCCTCGAACTCGATCCAGGACTTGCTCCAGGCGTAATCGTGGCTCTTGGTTTCTCTCATCTTCAGCCTCCCAAGCGCTACGATTCCGTCGCAGCGTGGCAATCGTCATTCGGGCCTACCAACTGCTGTAGGGAGTCCCTTCGAGCGAACGGGCGTTGGACCCGCTGTGCACATCCACTACTCCCGAGAATGTCTGCTCCGGGCTGATTGTGAA
>JBJKQK010000232.1:0-9744 GCA_046705285.1 Terriglobia bacterium | reverse complement strand
CCGCGCACACCAAAGTGTTTGTAGCCCAGCCCATCGGCCCATGTCATGTACACAATCGCGAAGTTGGTGGCCGCAGCGAACAATCCCAGTTGCGTGCTGGCCACGGGACTTTCCTGGCCCACCAACTGAAAACCGAGAGCGTTGAACGCCGCATAGGAAACTCCAGCCAGACCGTTATAGATCAGGGCGCCCAGGATGAAAGCCACCGGCGTGTGGGGAGTGAGCGCCATCGCGAGCGAGACGACGCTGGTCGTTAGACCCGCGCCAAGATAGAGGTATCCGCGGGAAAACCGGTTCGCAGCATATCCACCCAGCAGAGCGCCTATCGACGCAGTGATGGCGCATCCGGCGCCAGTCACCCAAACCACTGTCGTCGTGCTGGTGTGGAAATTGTCGCCCATGCCGGAGAACAGGTTAATGGCGGCTTCCGCGCTGGCCGGAACAAGGAAGAGACAAAAGCCGGTCAGAACTTCCTTAGTCTTGCATGCCCGCCACGTGGCTTTCATGGCATCGGTAAAAATTTGGCGAAAATGGAAAGAAGACTTGCTGGGTTCGGGAAAGAACAGTGTCGGTGCAGCACCCAGAATGATGAACAGGCCCAGTCCGAGACCAAGCCAGTGGAGGGCGATATGCGGCACAAGAGACATCACGGCCAGTGATCCCAGCGCGCCGCCGCCAAGATTGGCGACGTTGGTCCATCCGCTGACGGAGCCGCGCAGATGGTCCGGCGTAAATTGTGCGGTCCACCCGCCCACAGCGCCACTGTAGAGCACGACGGAGAGTTCGCCCAGCAATAGCAGCATCGTAGCCGGACCCAGATGCGTCGGTGAAAGCAAGAACAGCGCCAGTGCCACGCAGATGGCCGCGCATGCCGCCATAAGCCAGGAGTAGGCGCGGCGAGTGAGGCCTGTGTCCATCAGCGGCTGCAACAGAAACCCCCAGAAGGTTGGCGTCATCACCGTGGCGCTGACGTCGGCCACTTTATTCAGCGGTACGCCCAGATGCGTCAGCAGAAAAGGCAAGGCGGTGATGGTGAATCCCGCGACTAAGCCAAAGGGAAAAACAGCCAGGCCGACAATCCACGCCGGCGGAAGATGCGTTTGCATTACCTCAGATTTTGCAGTTTGTGCCAAGAACGCCTCCAGATGGACGCAGCCAGGACGGCCAGGCCGTCTCCTTTTGCTCGCAATGATCATAATGTGAGTGCGCCACGGCGCTCAAAGGTTTTCCGGGCACGCTCCGCCGCCATCATAACAACCGGGTAACGCATCTGTAGCAGGGTCGGTGTTGTCAGGCGACAGATTACTCGCTGGCCTATCGGACGCTCGTTCGTGGGGCTGTGATTTCCCGAAGGGGTGTTTTGTAGCGGACATGTGCATTGCGCCTGGCGGTGTCGGAGACGCCACAACACAAGCCTGCGCGCCACGCCAGTAGCAGGGCAGCGTCCGCGTCATATGGTCATCCGAGAGATCCGAACGGATCTCGAAAGAATGGTGTGCTGTGCAACCTCTTAATTACCAGCCGCACGTTTCCGCTCACCGGTGGGCGAAGGCGGCTGGCGATAAAGCTCCGAGCGGAAAAAGGCTGCGGCCTTCTTCCCCATTTGTCGCTTTGCTTCTTCCAAAAAGAGGGATGTTGTTGCCTGACTCGTCCCGGCAAAACGTGCATACATTGCTTTAAGGAGCCTGTCGAGCGCCGGTTCCCCGAAACGGCGCTGTGCTTCCAGGAGCATCAAGGTAGTCTTCTCGTAGCGATTGATGTACCGGTCGGGAGAGTCGCTTGTCGTTTCAGCGATGGCGCTGGTGGTTCTATTCTCACCGGCATCTTTGTGGTATTCAGCCAGGCGAGCTTCGGCAAAGCCCTGTCCGAAACGCTGTTCGGTCAGGCGGAAGGCGGTGAACTCCGCGAGTCCCTCATTGATCCAATCATTGGGGGTGGCGGGGTCGGCAATCATCCACCAGAAGTGCGCCATTTCGTGGCAAATATCGTGAAAGCCGTTGGCTTCGCCGTTTGCATCGTGAAGTTCACTGCGGAAACGTTCTTCGGGCACGACGATCAGGGGAATCCGGGAATATCCCCAGCCACCGCGAGGAGAATACACCAGACGCAGGGTTCCCTTCACCTGCGGCGGTCCATAGAGACGGGTGAGCTGCTTCATTCCCGCCACCAAGCCGTCCAAATTGGCTTTCAGTACTTCCTGTGGCAGACGATCGAAATAGATTTCGACCTTGTTGCCTTGATTTCCCGCCGTTGCATGGTGGAGGTGCGGAGAGGCCAACAGTACCATGTCTATCCCGGGCTTGTACGAGGTCCAGTCAGTAATCAACCTTCCTTGCTCGACGTGCCCGGATTTCTTGAGGCCATTGGTGACAGTAACAAAGTCTTGGGGAAGATTCGCCCGCAGCTTAAACGTAAAACGCCGGGATCCCTGATACTCCGGATACCACGCCGAGTATAGAGCCAGTTCGACGAGGCCGGGAGTAATCATGTTGACGCCTGCCACGACACCGCTGATCTCGCCACCATATTTGACCTGCAACTGCTGAATGTCTTTCGCGTCCACCTCCACCGCAGTCGCCATCGATGCAGAGGACAATGGTGCCGCAGAAGGATCTGTGTGAAAGGGGACGGACTTTCCGGAGGCGATAACTTCACGGACCGAAAGGCCCTTGTACAAGTAAAATCGGGAAGCGGGAGGATGTTGGATCCAGGCCTCAGCTTCGAGCCGGTGTAGAGCGGGCTGAATCCGGACCTGCAAACGATAGTGGAGGGCCACTGTCTGTGCGCTATAGGCACTTCCAACCATGCATGTTGCTAGAACCCCGATCAAGATATGTAGTCGTGGAACGAGTCTTATCATTTCGACCTGCCTTCCGGAAAGACCGCGAGATGCCAGGACCTACAGCAGAAATTGTCGTTGCAGATCGGCTTAGTCCGTTCGAGCGTTCAGAGAGAGGGAAACCATCAGCCTCTGGAACGACCCTCCGCAGTCGCAGTTTGCGCTCAAAATGGACAATCTCCGCCAAGTTTCGTCCTGACTGCCTACTGTACTTTTGTATACGGGCAGTCTAATAAGGAAGTTCAGAAAAGCGACCATGCAGCATTCGGGTTGGCAGGTATTAGACAGGCATATCAAAGTTAAATGAGGTCAATTGTGAAAATCGAACCGGAAAACTGGAGGAAAACACAATGAAATGGCAAGAAGCGAACGGGAAAGAAAGGTGCGCAATGGAACTCTTTAAAGATGCTGGAAAGGGGGATTGAGCCAATTGAAAACCGTCCAGTCGGACTCAAAGGCATCATCGCACTTATCTGCTTGACTTGCCCCGTTGCTGTGCTACGATACAATTGCTCGAACACAGAGAAGTTCTTCGCGAGAAGGAGGCAATACGCAATTATCAATTTTCTTCCTTGCGCGATGGCGAGGCGCATCCCTCAGCGCTGAATCTGACAAGGGAGAGCTTGTTCCTACCGAGGTTCAAAGTGCTTCTCATCGAGTAGCTCACAGTGATGTTCTGCTTTTGCGACATCTCAACCTGATTCTCCGATAGACTGCTGACTCAACGTCGAAAGAACTGAAGCATAGCCGATTGCGATGGGCTTTTACGGTTTTTCTTGTCCGGGTGTTCACAAAGACACATTCGCCGCAGGGCAAGGAGGGAGAAACCAGACCTCGATTCCCTGTTTCACTGGATCGAGGAGATTGCGGAGGGTCTTATGGCACACGGTTTCAGCGTGGGGAAGCACGCAGAACAAAGTCGGCTGTTGGCAAGGTGTAATGTTCTCGTCGTCGACGAAGACCCGGCTGACCTGGTCTATTACCGGACCGTCCTGCAGGGGGCGGGGTGCACGGTCGTCACTTGCGGTTCATATAATCAAGCTATAGAGTGCCTTGATGCCGAGCACTTTGATCTTGTTGTATTGAGCCAGGGCAGTTCGGAATTCGAGGGGCGCAGGGTGTTGGAAAAAGCGCTGGCGCTGGATCGCGACAAACAGGTTCTGGTGGTGGCCCGTTCGTTGAACATGAGTTGTTACCTGGATGCGATGCAGCTTGGGGCAAGAGATTATCTGGAAGAACCGATCCCGGAGCGGGAGATGATCCGGGCTGCCGAGACGTGCCTCAGTTCCCGCGCCGTTGCAGCGTGAAGTTCATCTCACGATCGGCCTGCGTACGTTGTACCTTGATCTACGAACGGCGCTCTGCTTTGCGCGCCGGGTCCACCACGTGGCGGGCTGGCTGAAGGCAAAGGCGACCTGGCTGGAAACGGAGACGAGCTTGGCGTCGAACCCTGCAGGTTTGAACTTCCACTTCCTCACGTCTTCATGGTCTGTTGCGTAAAGCCTCCGGCTTCCTGTAGCGCCTGCAACTTTTCAATCTCGTCATCCGAACTGACCGTCACTATCGGCTTGCAGCCAGCGTCGCGATCTGGGTTGGAGGAAGGCGGCGTATTGTTTGCGATCCAGGAGGAATTTCGAGGTGGCCTGCGGGGTGGCGAAGGAATGGCCGGCACACGACCATTCAGCCCTTCAAGAGCTGGAAACCTCTGAGGGTGAAGCATTTTGGACCGGAGGATTGACTTCCGATATCGGCGCAGTGCTGTGATGCGTGAACGAGCGCAAGGAGAAGACCTGGCGCACGGAGCGCCGGTTGTCCCAGATCAATTTCAGCCATGTTCGGATAGTCATCTGGCGGAAATAGATCCCACGGAAAGCCAGCGTGGCAAACACATAGATCAGCTTAGAGACAAATCGCATCTCTGTCATCCGGCTGACCCGCCTGAAGATTCCTTCCGAACTGTATGCCATTCCCCAGGCCGCACGGACTTCGGCCTCAAGTTCGGCAGGCGTCATATGCTTGGGCGTAAAGGCTGCGCCGTACGGGCGATAGTTTAACCAATGGCGCTCTTCAAGGCGCCCTTGATCCCGGAGGGATCTGTAGAGCGGAGTGCCGGGAAGCGGCGTAAGCTGGCTGAACACTGGAAAGAAACCTGGAGGCCAGTTGCGCACCACGTCCCAGGTCTTGCGCGCTACGCCGGGACGGTCGCCGTCAATGCCCATGATGAATGCGGTCACGCAGTAGATGCCGCGCCGCTGGAGTTGTCCAATGATCTGTCCGTACTGCTCAGGCTTATTGAAGGTTTTGCTTACCTCCTTCAAGCTTTCCGGCAGCACCGACTCGAGCCCAATGAAAACGCAGATGCATCTCGACTCTTTCAGCAGATCGAGCAATTCCTGATCGCGGAGGAGGTTCATTGAAATTTGCGCCACCCAGGGAATCCGGACATCGGCATCAATCATCGCGCGCATCAGAGATTTGGCTCGGCGCGGATTAATGGCGAAGTTGTCGTCAACAAAAAAGACCAACGTGCGGCCCAGACTTTTGAGGCGTTTCAGTTCTTCAATGACGCTCTCATTGGTGCGGAACCGGATCTTCTCCCCGAAGAACGGGCTGACGGTACAGAAATCACACCGGTAGGGGCAGCCTCGCCCGGTCTCGACCGGCGAAATACTGACGTCGAAACGTTCCCAGCCGAACATCCTGAGAGCTCTTGTAGCCCATCGTGGCAGCACGCTGAACTGCCGGAAGTCAGTGGTTTCCCAGGGAATCCGCGGATAGTTTTCAAGGCTGGGTTTTTCGCAGGAACGGTAAATGAGCTGTAGTCTGCCGGCCTCAAAATCGTGCAGCATCTGCGGCCACAAATCGTCCGCCTCGCCACAGGCAACGCTGTTGGCATGCTCGAGGGCTTCCTCAGGCTCCTCGGTCACATGTGGCCCTCCCATTACCACCGGTACGCCCAAGGCTCGGATGCTGTCTGCAACCGCGTACGAGCGGTGAATGGTTCGGGTCATGCCGCCGATGCCGACTAAGTCAAACTTTTCTCGCTTGACGTATTCAGCGAGTTCCTCGGGATTCATCCGGACGACGTTACCATCGACGGTGGTAACATCATGGCCGGGCGGGGTCAGCGATTTGAGAACATACGGCCACAGGGTTGGCATGTAACTGTGGGTGATGCGGTTGTCAGGAACATAGAAGAGAACACGCAACGGCAGCCTCCGTTCATTATTGGGCAAACTAAGAAATGACCCACCCCGAACGTCAATCCTACGCCTGAGGCCTGCGTAAAGTCAAAGGTATGCGTCCTCTTACCTCATGCGTGGCTCTTCCATCTTGGCCTGGAACTCCGTAGAAACCATCCCGAAGGAACTTTTGGATCTCCTTCACCGAACGGCAAAAAGGGCGGAGAACTTTGAGAAACTGAAATGAGGTTACAACAAGCAGTCCCGCCTGGATTGGTGCGCAGCGGATACGATTGATTCACTCCGACGGGCGATTTGAATCCTTACGACGACTTTCGGGTCTGTTTGTTGCAACTTCTTCGTCGGTCGTAACGGAGGCGCGGTGAGCCAGCCACAGTTTCACAACGTTCATGCCGTCCAGATTTGCTGCCCGTTCCAGGAAGCTTCGCGCGTAGGAAGCCACCGCCTCTACTCCGGCGGCATATTGGTAGTTGGGATCCATGAGGCCGCCATTATAAGCACCGACGGCTTCCGCAATGTCACCGTGGGTCTTGTCCAGCAGGTGGCGGAGGATCATACCCGCATAGGTAGTGAGGACCTCGGAATTGTCCAGATCGAAGCTGAGCTTCTTTGCAGGCCGGAGTCGAGGGGGTAGCAGGGAATAATTCCGTTTTCTTGCGTCTTGCAGATATAGCTCATGGGCATAGCGCAGCGTATCCCGCGTAATCTGCCAAACGCCCATGGCGTAGTCGCTCACCAGGTACAGTCCGTTTGCACGTTTCAGAACGATGTCGCCCCTCTGTGGCCATCGCTTCCATATGGCATGAGCCAGGTCGCCCCGAATGTTCATGTAATCGTTTTCCATGGCGCCAATCCCCAGGAAAACCGGCAGTGGCAGGTGGTAGAAACGGGTGACATCAAGAATGTCCTTTGCGAGTTCCTCTGCCTGTGGGTACGAGAGCGTTGTCGGGACCGGCCAGATCCGCAACCGGACGCGCCGGTCGGTCCTCGACTTGAACATTAGAAAGTGGGTGAGTGGAATGAGCAGGCGGGCCGCTGGTATTGACGCCAGCCTGCGTGTCGTCAGGGGATCATAGCAGCCTTGAAAAACTGCTGTTTCGAGCCGCTTTCGGGCCAAGTCCTGGTAGGTGACCTTGCAGAGACTATAGTCAGGAATGTAGCCTTCCACCTGTATACGGTTCAGGTAGGGGACGGCCCAAAGCAGGTTGTTCTCGAGTACCAGAAAGATTTGATAGCGCGGACCCATTCCTGTATTTTTCAAAGTAAGCAGGACATCCGAGCTGGCCAATCCGACGTGGGTTTTCAGGTATTCAAAATAGAGGTAAGCTTCAACCTCTGACTTGAAGTCGTCCACTTGCGCCAACAGAGCATCGGCGCGCGTCTGGACGACCAGATCATTGCCGTTGAGCCTGATGATTGGTAAGCACGGTGGCAAACCGACATCAATCGTGCGCGGGCGCGTTAGATGCCAGATCCACCCCGACACAGCAACAATCGCGCCACCTGCGACAAGCAGGAGCACGCGCCAAAAAAGGTAACCGGCTCGCATCTTGTCCACCTATCTAGCCCCTATTATATGCCGGATAGGTACAATCGAATCGCTCAGTGCGTCGAGGCAGGCTGGCCGAGAAACCGCTGTCCACTGCAGACGACTGGTTGCTTGGACCACTTGCCTTGACTCCGTAAGACTAAGGCCTCACGCCCAGTTTGCGCAAGAAGGCCATCATGGGGCACCAGTTGGTGAAGGCGGACTGAAACAGGTTGAGTCCCAAGAAGGCGGTAAAGGCATGCCACCATTCATTGACGAAGTGACCCATCAGAACGCTGGTGAAGATGAAGGCTCCGGCGATCAGCCTGAGCCATCGATTCCAGTCCATAAGAGCCTCCTTCTGAAATCAACCGCCGCTGCCGGCTGCTGTGTAGCCGCGCTTGCCCTTCAGTCACGCCAAAGGCTCCCCTACAAGCCCACAATCCGCCCCCTGCCTCTTCAGCTATCTCCCCCCGCCAATCGCCTTCGAGAGTTTGAGAGAAAGGGATAATTCCGTGATATTATGTGGACGCTATGGGCGCGACCGCAGAGGCGCCTGCCCGGTTGGAATCGTTTCAGTATTT
This sequence comes from Terriglobia bacterium, assembly GCA_046705285.1. Taxonomy (GTDB): domain Bacteria; phylum Acidobacteriota; class Terriglobia; order UBA7540; family UBA7540; genus SCRD01. The sequence goes on along the minus strand of JBJKQK010000232.1, from coordinate 1,590 downwards.
CCCAACCTTTGTGTTTCTTCTGGTGGCGGAACGACCGGGATGTATCTCAGGGATTTTGGAGTTTTCTGTCTTGTGCGGGCGTTGACTGGCCAGGTAAGTTCGCGCATGACGACGTGAACAGGGAGGGTGGTTGGTTCAACAATTTGCACTTCGGACGTTGCTGTTCCTCTTGAACAAACGAGAGGCAGGATTCCTCTAGAAACGGAGAACTAACATGGCACATCGACTTCGAGTTGCGTATATTGTTGCGATTTCCCTCCTGACGTCGGTTGCACTGGCTCAGGGCCAGAGCATGAGTTTTTCAGGGCTGGGACCCGCGGGTGGCCTTGACCCCGGCTCCTATCATTCGCTGGGGACAGTCCCTGCGCTCCTGGGCCAATCGGGTAATACCGTCCTGGAGTCCAGTATGGGTCGGCTGAGGGCCGATTCCTTTGGCCAGCATCCCTACAATCGATACCCAAGCTATGGTTATTACGCTTCTGATATGGAGTTTGGTTTGCCCAGTTATTTTGCCGCCTATTTCGGTGGTGGATATGCCAACGCTTACGGGCAAGAGGGTGGCCAACAGCAGGGCAATGGAAGTCAGACGCAAAGTCAGGGCGGAAATCAGAATCAGGGAATGAGTGCAAACCAGAATCAGACCAAAAAAGGCGAGGGCAAGGAAGAGGCGCCACCCGAAAAACCTCAGTATCTGACTTACACTCCCAAGAAGAAAACACTTCAAGAGGAAGCGAAGTCTGGCAAGGCGCTCGTCGTTGACTTTAAGTCAATTCCGGCCGGCGCGGTGGTCACCGTCGACGGGTATTTCCTTGGTAAGACTCCGATGACGGAGCGGATTCCTCTCGGCAAGCATCTCGTTTCAATTACGAAATGGGGCTATGAGTCGTGGGAGCACGAATTGGATGTCAGAAAAGGTAAATCACTGAACGTAAATCCCACGTTACACAAAGATTGGTAGCCGCCCGCTCCCTGTGACTTCTCGGGTGGCGTCTCGCAATATGCTCCGAGGTTCCAGGCAATTCATTCGACTCGTGGCAGGAGAAGAGTCCTCCCCGCCGGGCACAGGAGGCCATGCCTAAGCTCACTTGATCGGCCCCGACCCAGCCTCGTCTTTGTATAGAGCAACATGGTCCGCAAGATTCCATGGGATTTCCTCTGTGCCGGTATGGAACTCGCCAGTGCCCTTTGCCGTTACAGAATCGGCTGTGGGGTTGTCGCCAAAAGACCGCATTTTCTGGCTATGCCGCATTCTCATCATCGGAGCCTGCGAGGTAGCCAGAAACGGTGGCTCCTTAAGACAGAATCATGAGGTTATGCGCTTTGTACAGGGCTAGAGCTCGGGCATGTTTGAGGAATGTCTATATAAGTTACTGAAAACAGATATCTTGTCTCAAGTTCGAGTCTTTGTCAGCCACTATCTGGAGGATCGGTAGAGAGTGCCACGCTTCGCACACCTGATTATCCCGACGATGGGGAGAGTGATGACAAACTTCTTGCATTCCCGGGGTGATTGAGCCTTTTGGATAGTCATCTCTATGTCCGAGAAGTCACCCTGCAAATTTTCCCGGCTTGCTGGCATTCCTTTCTTAC
>JBJKQK010000231.1:0-20241 GCA_046705285.1 Terriglobia bacterium | reverse complement strand
GTCGACGCCTCACTCGAAACCGGTGGCAGGGCATCGGTCGAATGGAAGAAGTCCGGAGATTCTCTCGAGGTATTTGTCCGTGACGAAGGACCGGGGCTGCTGAATCCAGGCAACGTCTTCATTCCTTTTTTCACCACAAAACCAGGAGGGTCCGGCATAGGGTTAGTCTTGTGCCGTGAGATTGCCGAGGCGCACGGCGGCAGCCTCGCGCTCGAAAATCGGAATCCCGGTCCTGGAGTCGAGGCCCTCCTGCGGTTGCCGGCAAGGGGCGAGACTCAAACTGAAGGAGAAAAGCTCCTGCATCCCCCCGGTGGATCGTCCTAATTTTGTGTCAGCAGGAAGCGATGGTTTGGGTCCGGAAACGGGCAACCGTTATGTCTGGATGTGGGCTCCGGGTTCGCATGACACGGTCACAGGGTTCGGGCAGGCTGGGATTCACCTGGACCCCTGCTTCTCGCTTGGGGCGGGCCAGCTTCGTTAGCGAATCGAGCTACCCCGCGGTTTTGGATTGCGCCTTCAAGGCTACGCCGGACGGGCTCATCGTTCGACTCTCCTCAGGCAGCACCATCATTCGCACCACCGGCTCGGCCGCGGGTTCCCGGTTCGCCCTTATGTCTTCCACCACGCGGCCGAGCAGCCTTGCGAACTCACTCGGGCGTAGCGCCGGGGCTCCGAAACAGCGCTCGCCAAGCCTCAGGGCGGGCAGCCACCAGCAGCCATCCTCCACCGGCTGGGCGTAATAGATGCTTGCACGCGTGCCGACCAGAAGATTGGCAAGCGAAGAGATTGTGTTCCCTCGAGGAGGGATCACGCTGAGCACCAGATCAAACCCCTCCGCGGAAATCAGGCGGCGGGCTTCGTCGTAGGAGTTCGTAAAGCGGCACTGGCAACCGTCCTTTTCCAGCCGCTGGACGATATGGGAGAAGCTTCGTGCGCTTTCCCCGATAAGAAGAACATCGACTACCGCTGTATCCTGCATCACCGCTCCCTTCTTCCCCGCATGGCGAGCGGTATCCGGATTGACTGGATGTTCCGGGTGGCCGGCTCGCCTACCCTCTAAAAGGATAGATGATGGAGATGAATCAATCGGTGCGACGGAAATCCGATTCGCCGCCGCAGTGTAAAGCGATTTGCCGGGTCCGGCAGCAGAAGCCGGGTCCGGATGTAGTCCGTTTTGGACAGACTAGGTTTCGGCCTTCTGGTAGGCCAGCAGAACGGGCTTGTGTCCCGTAGCCCTGCTCGCTGCCAAGGTCATTGCCAGTTCCCTTTCGATTGTCCGCTGTTCACGAATTTCCGCCAAGGCGCGGTCGAAGACTCGTGTGAATTCCCGAGAGCGCAAAGCCGGGGCCCCGAAACAACGCTCTCCGCGCTGGAGCGCTGGCAGCCACCAGCATCCGTCCTCTACCGGATAGGCGTAGTAGAAGCTTGCCCCGGTTCCCGCCAGACACTCGGTCATCGAAGAAATGGCGCCTGGTCGCGGTGGAATCGTGCTCAAAACCACGTCTGGAGCGGCTTCGCCAATCAGTCGGTGGGCCTGTTCGTAAGACGTCGACGTCCGGCAGCGGCAATGGCGCCGCTTGAGACTCTTTTTCAGAAGCCGGAAACTCTTCGTGCTCTCTCCAACGAGGAGCACAAGGATATCCCCATTTTTCACGACCGACCCCCGTCTTCCGCTTCGGTTGAGGTCCCCAGTGAATTCCGTCGCTGATGGTTAGGAACCCTGCCACGCGTGATGTGGTTGCCTTGTCAGGCGGCTTCCGTCAACGAACTTCTCCGCCCGGCCTTTTTCACCGCCCGACGGCGGGACCGCCTTCGCTGCCGCGTGGGGCGGAGCAATTGCACCGTGGTGGCTTGAGGTCCCTTTTCGCCCTTCTCTTCGGCGAAACGGACCGTGGTCCCGCGGGTGAGATCGCTAAAGGCCCCATTCAAGACGCTGTTTCTATGGAAATAGATTCGTCTGCCCTCGAGCGTCTCCAAAAAACCGTATCCCTGGTCGGGAAAGATCTCGACGATCTGCGCCACCGATTCCTCATGCGCCTTCACCTTGCCTCGCTGCAACCGGACCATGTCCTGCAGCCGGCGACCGGCGGAGCGGAAAGCATCCGCGATCGCCTGGCGCAACTCCTTCTGCGGCGCCGCAATCTCGAACTTCTTGACCTTTCTGCCGGCTTCGAGACGCTTTTCGGGATCAACTGGCGCGGCCAGGTTTCGGGCCGAGACTTGCCCGCCTGGCACCGAAAGGAGCACCTTGACGAGGAAACGATTGCCTCGGCGAAGGTGACGGTGAGAGACGTCAATGACCACGCGGCAGCGCACGATCCTCTGATGGAACGTTTCGAGTTTCGCAGCCTGCTTTTGAACCCAGGCCTCGATGCTCGGAGAACCTTCAACATTGCGGTAAGTTACCTGGATAGGGAAGCCCATCATTGCCTTCCTTTGGAACTCGCCGGAACTCACTCCTGAGACACCACCGGCTCGCTCGGTCGCGACGGTGGAGACGTATCTGTTCTTCCTGTTCGCACGTGCGGGGCCATTGTTGGCAGGTACACGTTGGCCAGGAATTCGTTTCGTTCGTATGGCTTAGGGTTCTTGCCGCCGCAACTGACCCATGCATTCTTGTGAAATAGCCCAACCGTAAGCGGGAAATTCCACAACGCCGAGGCCACAGATACAGCACTCGCCGCGCAGAAGTCCATATCGGACAAGGGAGTGCTGAAGAGAGGAGAAGAACCGCATTTGGCACGGAGGGTGCTCCGACAAATGGCAGAGCGGGTGATCCCTTGGATCCGGAGGAACCCATGGAAGTTTCTGCCACGCGACTTCGCCACGCCCTGGCCTTGTACCGGGTCCCGTTTGCGATGATTCAGCACGCGCCGACCTACAGCTCCCAGAAGACCGCGGCTGCCATGCACGTGCCGGGCAAGGAGATGGCAAAGGCGGTGCTTCTCGAGGGAAACGGAAACACCTATCTGGCAGTGCTGCCCGCCTCTCACCATGTCGATCTCGATCGCTTCGCTCTGGTAGCAGGCGAGCCTGTTCGCCTGGCAAGCGAGGACAAGATCCGAGAACTATTTCCCGACTGCGACCTTGGCGCCATCCCGCCGTTCGGCCGGCTCTACGGCGTTCCCGTATACGTCGACGTCTGGCTGGCATTGGACCGGGAAATCGTTTTCCCGGCGGGCAGCCACAGCAATGCTGTGCGAATGACCTATCAGGATTTTGAAAACCTTGCCCGGCCCGAGATCTGTTCGTTCGCGGCCAAGGATGGATCGCGCAGTGCCGCTGAGAGAAAACAGGGGAGGAAACGCGCATGACACGAGTTCTTCTGGCGATCGACAGTTCGGATTTTTCCTCCATGGCCGTCGCGACGTTGCGGCGGCAGTTCCGCCCGGAAGACGCGGAGGTTTGGCTGCTCCACGTGATCGATCCGATGGTCTATCTTCCCCTGTACGAGGGGGCAATGCAGGACTTCGAGCGGATCGAGGCACTTCGCAATGAAAACCGGGAGAAAGCGAAGGAACTGATCGAGGACACGGCGAAGGTTCTTCGGGAAGCCGGCTACCGGGTGAGCACGGCCGTGGAAGAGGGCGAGCCTAGGACGACGATTATCGACTATGCGGACCGGGTCAAGTCCGATTTGATTGTCGTCGGTTCTCACGGTCGGCGCGGCTTGCCGCGGTTGCTGCTGGGCAGCGTCTCGGAGTACGTAGCCCGGCACGCCTCCTGCTCGGTGGAGATCGTGCGGGAACTTCCGCTCGTTGCCTGATCCCTTTGCAATTGCGCGGATCGGGCCTCCGCCCGTCCCCGATCGACGGCCGAAATACTTTCCTATGCCTGGCCGCGCGAGACGGCCAGCGGCCGCTGTAGCCAGCGAGTACGCTCGCAATAGCTATAGAGTTCCTCGCGGAAATCCGGATGGGCGATCTGAATGAGGGCCTCCGCACGCTCGCGCACGGTTTTGCCGTGCAGGGAAGCGACACCGTACTCAGTGACCACGTAGTGCGTCAGCCCACGCGAGGTGACCACTCCCGCGCCGGTCGTCAGCACGGGCACGATTCGAGAGACTTTGCCTCCCTTTGCCGTTGCCGGCAGGGCGATGATCGGCTTGCCGCCCCGGGAACCCGCCGCGCCGCGCAGGAAATCCACCTGGCCCCCGATCCCGCTGTAGAAGTAAGTGCCAAGAGAGTCGGCACACACTTGGCCGGTCAGATCCACTTCGAGCGCCGAATTAATGGCCACCATGCGGTCATTTTGCCGGATTAGGAAGGGATCGTTGGTGTAGGCGGTCGGATGGAACTCGAAGAGCGGATTTTCGTTCACGTAGTCGAAGAGTTCCTTTGAGCCGAGCACGAAGCCGAGGATGATCTTGCGCGGATGGAGCGTCTTCCGCCGTCCGTTGAGCACGCCGGAGTCGATAAGCGGAATCACGCTGTCGGAAACCATCTCGGTGTGGACACCCAGGTCGCGCAGGCTCATCAGTTCTGGCAGCACGGCGTCCGGTATGCCACCGATGCCCAGTTGCAACGTCGAGCCGTCTTCTATGAGGGTGGCAACGTTGCGCGCGATCCCGCGGTGGACCTCCTGAATGTCGGCTCGGGGCAGTTCACAAAGTGGATGCGAGGTTTCCACGATTGCTTCGAAATCACTCACATGCAGGAAGCTGTCGCCGTAGGTTCGTGGCATCTGGTCGTTGACCTCGGCCAGAACGTGTCTGGCAGTCTTCGCAGCCGTCAGCGTCGCGTCGATGCCCACACCCAGGCTGCAGAATCCGTGCGTGTCGGGCGGCGACACCTGCACAAGAGCGACGTCGATTGGCAGCTGTCCGGTCTCGAAAAGCGATTCCACCTCGCTCAGGAAAATTGGCGTGTAATCCGCCCGTCCTTCGTTCACCGCCTCGCGCACGTTCGAGCCGATGAAAATCGCATTGTGCCGAAAGTGGCCCTCCATCTCCGGCTTAGCGTATTCGGCGTTGCCGAGCGTCATCATGTGGACCACTTCAACGTCACGCAACTCAGGTGCGCGGGCAATCAGGGCGTGGACCAGCACCTCCGGCTCGGCACAGCCGGGATGGATATAAACACGCATCGAAGACTCGAGCACCCCCAGTGCTTTCTCTGCTGTGGTCAACTTGCTGCGGTAGGACGACTGCCAAGCCGGCATCAGGTGGATCTCCTTTCGCACGGAACGAGTACGCTTTCCTGGAAAGCATGTCGTCTTCCAAAGTCCGTGATGCAAGAAACTCGTAACTCGTGCAAATGCAGGCAGTTCAATGGATATCGTGGCGGGCATCCCGCGGGGGAATGTCTTCTTTTCGCTAGAGGTGAGTCTAGTTGCGGGAAATGACCCAGTGCGCCCTATGGCCACTTCTCAAGAATACGCGCCGGACTCCTTGTCAAAGACGGCCGGCTAATGGGGCAGGTAGACCTCGCCAGGCAAGGTGATAACCAAGATCGTGAAGAAAATTACCAGAACCGCTCCGAACAAAAACCACGCTTTTCCGGATGTCAGCTGCCGGCTTCCCTTTTGCAAGCCCTTCATCTCGACACCGATGAATCCGTGCAGGATGATCATCGCGACGACGAAGAGCAACTTGATGTGCAGCCATTCCGCATAGAGGTAATAGCCGGGATCGGTGAAGATCATCCCGATGCCTGCCAGGATCGCTATCAGGGCGCCGGGATCTGCCAAGGCGCGCATCGACTTCTTTTCCAGACGGCTCAGGGCCGTTCGGGCTTCCGGCGAGGTTTCCTGCGTGTGGCGGGTGAGCAACAGCGTGGTCATCAGAAGTCCACCGATCCACAGCACAATGCCGAAGATGTGAAATGCGAGCGTCCAAGCGGCCATAGTGGGAGCTGTCCTTTCCCGTCGCGACGAGCATCAGCATTGTAGCTTGTCATCGTACCGATACGCGAAAAAGTCTTAAAAATCAGGCCTCCCGGTCCCGCCTCTCTCCCGAACTGCCACGGCTTGTGCTAATATGAGCGTGCGGGGTGGAGCAGTCTGGTAGCTCGTCGGGCTCATAACCCGGAGGTCGTTGGTTCAAATCCAACCCCCGCAACCACCCCAACTTAATTAGCCACATCAGTTTGCAGAGTTTCATGAACGAACTGTTTTCCCTCGTTGAGTCCAACTGGGTCCAAAATAGAGCCCAACTTCTCCGCTACGTGCCGGTGGTCACTGTTCTCCGCGTGTGTGTAGGTTCCGATTGTGATGAGTGGATTCGAGTGACCAAACCGCTCCGAGCGCACACCGAGCGGCGCGTTTAGCCGGTCCATCAGCGTTTCACTGCCGTGCCGGAAGGCGTGCAAGCCGGCGCGCCGAATGCCGAGACGATCAAGCAACGGATGCAGCTTGCGCTTGACCACGAGCCCGCCGTCCCACGGAGTTCCGTTTCCCGTGGCGAATAGCAAGCCTTCGGGATTCGGACGCCAGTGCTCCAGGTAATCGACCAAACACCTGGCCAGCGGCCCCGAGATCGGCACAATGCGGTAGGCATGATTGGTCTTCGGACGTTGGATTTTTCCTCGCACGGCACTCTGCCAGACCTCAACTCGCCGGCCGGGGCAATCCAGGTCAACCAAATCGCTCACCCGAAGGCCACACAACTCGCTGCGCCGAAAGCCAGCCTCCGCCGCAAGCCAGAAAAACGCGCGGTAAGGCCCCTTCGCCTCGTGCAGAATCCTCCGCATTTCGTCGAGCGTGAAGAAAACGCGCCGCGCCCGACCGCGACGCGGAAGCACAACGGCCGCGAAAGGATCATGTGTGACGTATCTCCAGGCGGTCGCCGACTTCCAAATCAATCGAAGGGTGACCATGATATTCCGCAGAGTCTTTGGACCCCGCTGGACCAACGCAACGAACCGCTGCACGTCCTCGGCCCCAACTTCACGCAACTGAAACGGGCCGAAGAACGGAACAAGCCACTTCGAGAGATGGCCACGCATCGTGCCTTGCGTCGAAGCCGCGAACTGCGGCAACACCGAACGCTGCCAACGCGCCGGCCGACCTCTGGAAGACGGTTTCTTGGCGCGAAGGAACCAAGCGTGGACTCCGCTCCCGCTTCGCCGCAGTGCGCGTCCGCGTGGCGCACCGGGATTACTGGCGAAGCCAGCCACGGGCGGAAGAATGGTTGCTGATCGAATGGCCAGCCGGGGAGAACGCGCCGACCAAATACTGGCTCTCCACGCTCCCACCCGATACCCGCTTGGCGGACTTGGTCAAATGGGCCAAGCAACGGTGGATCATCGAGCGGGATTACCAGGAGTTGAAACAGGAACTGGGACTGGGACACTTTGAAGGCCGCGGCTGGCGAGGATTTCATCATCACGCGACGCTGTGTATCGCCGCCTACGGCTTTCTGGTAGCGGAGAGAAGCCGTTTTTCCCCCTCGGCTCGCACCGGCCGATTGGAGTCACAAGCGCCGCGAAACTTCCTCCCGAGTTCCAGCCACGCGGCCGTCCGCGTGCGCGCCGAACGGCATAATCCCCGCTCGATTGCCACGCTCCGCATCCAACTGGCAAGACTCTTGATCCTGCGACTTCCTCACTGCCCGTTGTGCTCGTCTCTGCTTTTATGACACAGCAGTACTAAGACGGTATTCAGTGGCCTGTAGGACAGCCGGCTTGGCCCGAACCTCGATCAACAAAATCTTTCCGATCACCACCGTATTTTGTGCTGCGACATGGCTACCACTCGACCCCAGGACAGGTGGGCCGTCCTTGCAGATATGCTCTACCGCACGGTAAGACGGCTGGCCGCAAATGCCGCTGCGGTACGGGAAAGAAGGGAACCGTTAGGAGCACAAGGGTTTATGGTTGAACGAATGGGCCTGGGACCGTCGCTCCAGACTTTACCGCAGGTTGGCTTGCTGTGTCGACGCGCTGCGGGTTGTTGGTGATGAGGAAGAAGCACAGGGCCTGCGGGCGAAAGCGTGATCTCGGGTCGCCAGGGTTGCCGGGAAAGCAACCAACACGAACCGCGTCCCTGTCCGTGAGTACAGTTACAGGAGACTTGGCGCGTCAGGTAGAATTTATCTTGGCTTGATTTGCCTGGGCGGGATGTGGGGCTGACGTGCGTCTTTTGCATTTCCATGAGGGAGGTTTCGGGAACAGTTGCCGAAAGGCACGAAAGTCCTCCGGAGTGACCGATGGGAGTGAGGGAGGGGGAGTTCCTCTCGATCTGGGCTAGAGCATGCCAAGAGGCACTGCGAGTGGGATGTGGCGGGAAAAATTGCTCCAGAAGGGTTCTTCGGTATGCGCAACGTAGTCGGGATATTTGTTGCCAGCATTTTCAGTATGACCTTTCCGTTTGTTGCAGCTGTAAATGCTCGCCCAGGCGGCAAACCAGCGGCAAGATCTGCTGCTCCCGTCAGAATAGGGACGGCGTATGAGGGCAGCGCGTCAGGGGCTGGCAGCGTAAGCAAAGTACGAGGCAATGCAAGCAGAGACGCCGGCGCAAATTCGGACTATCAGCAAGCCGGGCTTTCCATGCCGGGTGTCAGCCAACGGAATAGCTCAGCGCATAACGTTTCCCTGAATAAGTATTCGACTATACCGGAACTCAAGCGACTGCCGCTGCGAGCGAATGTCGGGCAAGCACATCAAACGCTGTTGCTTAAGGGTAGAGGCCTCGATCGAATCGAGAGTATCACGAGTACCCATGCCGCGTGGACACTTGCCTCCGTCCCCGCTGGTAAGAGGAACCTCTCGGAACGGGGAGCAACAATAACGCTCGATGCCGGCGTTCATGTCGGCGACGTGATCACAGCCAAGCTAGTCGTTCGCGGACTCCAAAAACCGATCACGGTTCCCGACGCAGTTAAAGTCGTCGGGCCGCTACCAAAGATCATCCAGGTGAAGAAGTCCTTTATTCCCGTCTCTGGTGTCCAGCTGCTCCGGGGTGAAATCCCAGCAGGAACCGCCGTGAGCTTTCAGATCCTGGCCACGCATGCCGGATCCTATTCCGAATTAAAGATCGCTTGTAAAGAACTTGGCGACAGTGAGCGGACAATGGTGCTGATCGCCGGCACACGACGAGGCTCTCTGGCATTTGATGCCATGAATCCGGGTTCTTTTTTCCTCTCGCTCGATCCCGGTAGCATGGGCCGATCCGATTGCCTGCTTACCGTTGCGATTGTCAATCCAGCCACCGGAAACTCCAAATCCTCTCCCTTGGGGAGAGTTATTCTGCTCCCGCGGATAGACAAATTCGTCCTTACCGCCAAAAAGATCTATCGGCGGCTCTACAGGGGAACGCTCACGGGCCAGGATCTCCAGGTGATCGAGAAGACTGGATGGAATCGTCGCGCCGGCTTCAAGGTCCTGGGAATTCCGACCCCTGTGCCTGGTGGCGCGAAAGAGCAGACTCTTCAAGTTGCCATGTCATGGCCACCTCCCTCGCCACACGCTCATCTTTACGTATGGCTGAACGGCGAAAGGGAAGGCCGCCGCACTTCCACCACTTACTGAGACGTCGCGAGAATGGACGTCTCAGCAGGATCATGGCCCTTGCTTATAGCTGAGGGTGGATTATTCTTCTAACAGGTAAAAACTGGACGTTGCTTGTGTAGAGAAGCTATCTACGCCGGCATCAGCTCAACTGTGGAAGCTGGTTCGATAGATGCTGTGCTGATTCGTGATTGCGATGATGGTAAAACGGCGTAAGGCTTACGCGTTCAGAGCGAACTGGCGATGCGCTGGGAGGCAGCGGGTACAGACAGGAACTATGCCCTTGCCTCACTGCACTCCCACCGCAACGCACTGCAGAGACATCCGGTAGGCGACTATAGACGGTCAGCCAGCCTTACATCGCGGGCCCAATGCTGGTCACGCGAATCGTGTTGGTCTTGCTGTCAAGTACGCCGACAACTTTCACCTGCTTGCCGACGTACTCCGCCGCCTGACTCGCGCCCAGCAGCTTGTAGCTGTGTCCCCCGGTCTCAAGCACAAAGGAGCCGGCCTTGGACTTCGCAACCGTACCGGTAAACGTCTGTGCCCGCTGCTGTCCTTGACTGGACATTTGATAAGCATACGGGGTCGCCGGGACGGCTGGGGCACTGGTGTTCACCCGCGCCATTGCCGACAGGCCAAGTCCCAAAGAAGCTGCAACAACAGCCGCCGTGAGTACACTGTTCGTGATTTTCATCCCTTCCTCCTGTGAAGCCAAGTGGGGCCACCCGGCCTCTGATGTTTACGTATTCAACCTCCCGGCCACGCGAAAGACGGCATGTCGCGACCGTGAGGTTCTGTCAGCCGGCCCGCCGGGGTGACGGAGCCGACGTAAAGCCAATCTGTTGCTAAGGGGAGCAATTGCCTTGCCAGAATGGAAGTCGAATGGATGAGCTCAATCTCCTTCTATTTCAATAAACACCCGCGACGCGGATCGGACACCGGAAGAAACTTGCACGCAGAAAAAATTCTCTCGCAACCAGCTGACATTGCGCGCGAGGTCACGCTCTTATGGCAGAATGTCCGGAGTGAAGGTGTCTGCCCGTCGCGCGCCGTTCACGATGGAATAAGCTTGTTATGAATTGGCGGGGCACTGCCTGACGAGGTCACCGATCCAGAAAGAGAGGCAGGGAATAGTCAGGCAAGCTGGTGAATTACGTCGTTTCCCGCGCGGTATTGGAAGTGGATAGCTTCGTTAGCTACGGTTTCTTTGTTTCGCCGCAGCAATTGCAATACAGCTCGGAAAAAGGCAAAGTCCTAATATTTCCCTCGGACGTTGGTTGGCGAAGCGCAGCATCTCGTGAGCCCAGTCTTTGCTGATCGCCGTTACTTGTTACGCCACCGCCAGGAAATTGGCATGCACAACTGTGCACCGTCACAACCCTTATGCTTCTTCGTTGCCACGGTGCAGAATGCAGTGAAATACACTGCCTGCTAGTTGGCTCATTCCGCGGCAGAAGCACCGTATTTGGGTTCCTCAATGCAATACTGCCGGATTTTGTAATGCAGAGCTCGCAGGCTGATGTTCAAGATCCGCGCCGTGTCCTTCCGGCAGCCCTTCGCCTGCTCGAGAGTGCGTACAATCACTTCCCGTTCCGCGTCCTGTTTCAACCCTCGCACCAAGGATTTCAGGTCGTTGCAGAGTTCGTGATTCTGCAGCCGGTTCGTGTCTCTGGGAAATTCAAAACCTGCGGGTTGTGATCCCAGTTTGTCGAAAACACCCTCTTCGTCACCAAGAACCAGGTAGCGCTTGACCACGTTCTCGAGTTCCCGCACGTTGCCCGGCCACGGGTAACGCATACAGGCGTTGATCATCTTCTGGGAAACTTCGAGCCGCGGCCGTCCGTAGCGAACGGACCACTTCTCAATGAAGTGGTCGAGCAGAACGGGGATGTCCTCCTTGCGTTCCCTCAATGAGGGCAATCGGATTGTAAAGGCATTCAGCCGATAAAAGAGATCGGCGCGGAAGCGGCGCGCTTCGATCGCCTGTTGAATATCCACATTGGTGGCGGCGATGATTCGCACATCGGAGGCCGTCGTAGTGGTGCTGCCTAGCCGGGAGAACTCGCCGTCTTGCAGGACGTGGAGCAGCTTCGCCTGGGGTGGAATTGGCATCTCGGCAATTTCGTCGAGCAATAGGGTGCTCCTGTGGCAAATTTCGAATTTGCCGGGCTTCGCATGCTGAGCACCGGTGAAAGCGCCGGCCTCGTAGCCGAATAACTCGCTCTCGAGCAGTTCGACGGGAAGGGCGGCGCAATTCACCTTCATGAACGTGCGCTGGGATCTCTGCGACTCTTTGTGGATCAACCTGGCGATTACTTCCTTCCCCGTCCCGCTCTCTCCCAGCAAAAGCACAGGTGCATCGATGCCCGCCACCTGGCTGACCTGTTTACGCACCTCCTGCAGCGCCGGACTGGCAGCCACGAAGAACCATTTGTTTCCGAGGTCCTCAAGATCACGGACCGGGAAGGAGGATTCCTTTTCCAGTTGGGGGGACTCTTGCTCCAGTGCCGGAAAGCCGTTCGTCCCCTCCCGCCTCTCTATCGACTCGTACGACTGATTCCAGGAACGCATGTCGTTCACTGTCGTCCTCCCGTCTGTTTCGGTGCTCCCCGAGCGTACCGGCGGATCACAAAAACTTGTAGATGACTCCATTGGTCTTGCGAGGTGCTGCCCCGCCCTCTCAGCCAATCGGCTGCTTCCGAGCGATGTGGACCTGAGGGTGTGTATCGCAATCTCGTCCCTGCCGCGAATGAACACCGCACCTGTCGGGGCTCTGAGAACCAGAAATGGAGCTATACGCCGTATTCGAAACAGGATCCACGCGCTTACCCCCGCCGATTTGAAAGGTGTTTGCGCGCCCTTCTTGGTAAACCTTGTGAGCTACCCTCGCCTCCGCGATTCCTAGGGTAGGGGCTCGCACTCCCTTTCCACTTGGAGCCGGAGAGAAGGTGCAGAGGTTGCTTCGGAATCTCGCCAACCATAGCCGCGACACCATTTTCTCGCTTCCGGACTAAAGGATCTCCTCATTCACCCCAGGAAAGACCCCTTTCTCCAGGAATGAAAGAAGTTCCATTGACGAGTGGAAGCCAATGCCGACGATGACAGAAAGAGAAGAGGTTAACGCGCAGGCGTAGGAAAGGCGGTGTCTCGGCAGGATAGCTATCGCTGCGGGCCAGGAGCGTGGAAAGCTGGGAAAGAAATTCCCACAACTCGGCCCTGCTTGTTTGACGGTCTCCAACCGGGGCCGGCAGAATCACCTGCTAGCAAAGCGAGTGTGGTTCAGGGCTGCACCAAACCACGGCGAATAGCGTAACGAACCAGACCGGCCGTGCCGTGGGTGCCAATCTTGCTCATCATTTTGCTCCTGTGAGCCTCCGCGGTCTTCACGCTCACCCCAAGAAAGCCTGCAATCTCCCGCGTTGTCCTTCCTTCGGCAATGAGTTGAAGCACCTGACGTTCGCGCGGCGTCAGAAGGTCGGCCGGTCCGCGGCCTTTCTGCAGGTAGGACTGTACGATGGCTCGAGAGATTTTGGCACTCAAATACGTGGAGCCCTGCGAGACTTCCTTCAATGCGCCGACCAGATCGATGGCCGCTTCGGTCTTGATCACATAGCCGGTCACCCCGGCCTGCAATGCATCCAGCACGTAGCTTTCTTCGGTGTACATGGTAAGCAAGACGATCTTGATGGTGGGCTGTTCCCGAAGAATCTCCCTCGCGGCATCAATGCCGTTCATGACCGGCATTCCCAGGTCGAGAATTCCCACGTCAGGAGAGAGTTCCCGGCACAGTCGAACGGCCTCCGCGCCGTCCGAAGCCTCTCCCGCAATAGTGAAATTCCTCTGCTCCAATAGGGCCCGCAACCCCTGGCGGACCAGCAGGTGATCGTCAGCCAACAGTATTCGGATCGGCATCGAAGTCCTCGCTCAAGAGACTAAACTGAATGCTTGTTCCCTGGCCGGGCCGGGACTCGAATGAGAGCCTGCCCCCTACGGCATCCATGCGTGCACGCATGCCCGTTAGTCCGATTCCTGGCCGTCCTTTATTTGTGGAAAGCGTTGTCAAATCAAAACCAATCCCGTCGTCGCGTATGGATCCGCGAATCATTCCGTCGCTTTGTGTGATCCGGATTTTCACATGCGATGCCTTGGCATGACGGGCCGCGTTGGTCAGCGCCTCCTGCACCACGCGATAGATCGCTGTCTCGACTTGAGGCGACAGTCGCTTATTGACATCGTACTCCATAGCCACCTGGATGCCCGTGCGTCCCTGGAAGCCACGAACCAGGAAGTCCAACGCCGGCTTCAGCCCCAGATCGTCCAGGATGGTGGGGCGGAGTTCGTGGGAGAATCGTCTTAGTTGTTCCTCGATCTCATCCAAGAGCAACTTCACGTGGAGCAGCTGTTCCCGTGCGGAACGGGGGACGGATTCGGCTATTTCCCCGATCGCGATGTGAACCGACGCGAGCAACTGCCCCGCCTCGTCATGCAGGGCATGCGCGATCCGGCTGGCTTCCTGTTCGAGTACCTCATTCATTTGTTGCAGAGCCTCTTCGGTTCGTTTTCGATCGGTGATGTCGCGAATCGTGCTGGTAATCAGCAAGCCCTCCTCGGTCTCGAGCGGACTCAAGCTGACCTCGACTGGGAACTGAACACCATCTTTACGTACGCCGAAAAGGTCTGTCCCCACTCCCATCGGCCGCTTGCGGGGAGAGGCCAGATATTGTGCGCGGTGCTTCGCATGTCGGCGGCGATACCGGTCGGGAACCAGCATTTCCACCGATTCTCCCAGTAACTCGTTGCGCGCGTATCCGAAAGTGCTTTCAACCTGCGCATTTACCAGCACAATCTTGCCTTCTTCATCCACGACCACCATGGCGTCGGGAGCCGCTTCGAGGAGGCCTTGGAATTTCTCGTCAGCCCTCTTGCGCTCGGTCACGTCGCGAGCGATTCCCTGAATTCCCACGGGCTTGCCGTCCTGACGGATTAGTTGTGCGCTGACTTCCATAGTGAGCCTGCGTCCGTCCTGCGACAGAATTTCCGCCTCGTGTGTTGTGGACCCGCGGGACAGTTCACGTCGATTGACGATCTCTCTGGCGAGTTCCCAGTATTCGGGTGCAAGAATCTGGGCGATATTGATGCTTGGGGTTTCGCTATTTGGCGTCCCACTGATCTCCATGCCCGCCTGATTGATCGAGGTAATGTTGCCTTGCAGATCCAGCGTGAAAATGATGTCTTTTGCGCTATCGAAAAGCTTTCGATACCGCTCTTCATTGGAGCGCAATGCCTCGCTCGCCTCACGATAGGACCGGAGGGTGATCTCGTAGGGGGCAAGGGATTCCAGGAATACTGAAGTCGCCGCCTTTGCCGCCACCAGAGCCTGTTGTGCCTGAAGGGGGGGGTGCAACGATTCGACCAAGACCTCGTGGTGGATGGCCACCAGTTCAAGAACGCCCAGTTCCGCCTCGATGGCTTTCCGGCCTAATTCGTAGGCCCGCATCAGGGCTGCCTCTCCGGCGCCACCGATGTATTCCTTCAACACGGAACGATATTGCTCCGCGAAATGGGAAGGCGTGTCCTTCACTGCGGGTTTCTCCGATAATGGGCCAGGATCGCCGTCATTTTGACCGTTCTCCACTGCCGGGTGTTCCGCTCTCTCCGTCACTCTAAGAAGGCGTTACTGCCTCCACTTTTTCGCGATAACGACGGTCCCTTGTCCGTCTTGAGATCTAATTTCGAACTCATCCACTAATCGCTTAACCGCAGGAAGACCGAAGCCCAAGCCGCCTGACGAAGAGAACCCGTCCTGCATCGCCAACGAAACGTCTGCAATTCCGGGTCCGTTGTCACGGACCATTACCGCAATTCCCCTCAACTCGCCTCGATTGATCTCCGTGAGAATCAATTCTCCTTCCCGTGCGTAACCGAGAATGTTGCGGGCAAGCTCGGAAATCACCAGTGAGACGATGGTCGCTTCGCTGGACCGGAAACCGATCTTCTTGGTCAAAAGACGACCTCTTTGGCGCGCACGCACGATGTCGGCGTCCGAATGGATCATCGTGTGCCAGCTTTCCTGGGGCATATCTTGGACATGCGCACTCGCATGTGTAGACTTCTTTCGCTTTCGGTCCCACTTGGGTGTCATGTTGATGTCTTCCCCGGGAGGAGCCGGTGGTTGAAAGTCCTGTGGAATCGAAGGGTTACCAGGCGACCAATTCTTGTTGTTTTGCATGAGCGTTTCGAATGCTCTTGGAAGACGGATGGACCTAGGCCAAAGACTTTAGTCTTGTCTGTTGGGACAGGCTGCAGGGCTACGGAAAGATCCCCGACCCATTCCTGGCACAGTTGGTGGCGATTTCTGTGCATAAGGTCTATGCAGTTACTCAAGAGCAAGTTTTTCATCTTGAGGAAATCGTTCCTGGTCGTAGGGCACACTTCATGGTCCTTCCCTCGCGTAGAGAAAGACTTCTCATCATGTTCCCGCGAATAGCTTTCTTGCTGATGCCGCCTTATCTTGCGGACGACCGTCGGGCGCTAGCCGACCCTTAGTTCTGAGTTGCGTACTCGTTTCGGTTGCTGTTTCCGCTCAGACTGCTCGACGGGCTGTGACACCGTAGCCCTACGGCTTGCACGTAGCCTGCCGAACTCTATTACCACGAAGTCAGTAGCATGCCCACCTTAGCGAGAAGGTTATCTCTAATTCCCCACAGCATATAGGAATTCCCCTGCTGGGCTTTCGGCCCGTTCCCAAGGCAGATGAGGCTGCTCTTCGTCGCAGTAGTGCGCCCAAATGAATGCGCGCGCACATCCGTGCACCCCAGAAAGCATCTGGCTGCCTGACCGGAACAACCCTTAGGTCGTTTTTCCCCGTACGCGGAGACGCTCTCGCGCCGGATTGACATGGAGTCGAATCGCTGTCATGCGCGCGGATGTCATGGTTCCACACTATGGCATAAGGAGCCTGCTGCCGCGACTCGCCGAGTAGTGTGAAGTCAAGTCTCATCGGAGAGCGCCGACGATAATTTCAAATCCTTTAGGGAACTGGTATCCCGCATGCGTGAAGCATGCGTGTGTTTGCGGATTTGCCTGTGCAGTGGGTATGTCTCAAATGGTCGGAAGTCACAGGCATGCTTCAAGTGCCGCTCCGGATGGGTGGGCGGAAAAGGTACCCATGTCGGCAGTTCAGACTCGGATTGACGGACAGAAGCATGTTGGCAGTTCGCTCCTCAGTAGAGCGGGATCGCATTGGGCGATTTTCACAGATCTGAGGGCCGATATCGTCCCTCTCTGACCTATCGTGGCATGCCTAACACTGGTTTTTCCTATTCATACCACAGAGCCTGCTTGGCCTCACGGGAGAGAGTAACGGGCTTAAGGATTTGAGATCGGTCTGATGCGCCGTCACACATTGCAGAGAGAATGCCGGGGCTCCGCGAGGGAAGGGCGCAACGCCCCATCTTTGCTGCCAGCAATTGCGCCACGTTCGCTCAGGGTGTTGCTGGTATCCAGCCATCCCGGGCAGTTGGCGGAGATGGAGCGTGTACTCAGCGGACATCAATTTGACGCGAGGAAGCAACGTCTAAAGTTGGGCCCAGCAGACGATTTCTCCTCGATTCGCATTGCACGTGC
Organism: Terriglobia bacterium; assembly: GCA_046705285.1. Lineage (GTDB taxonomy): Bacteria > Acidobacteriota > Terriglobia > UBA7540 > UBA7540 > SCRD01. The sequence goes on along the minus strand of JBJKQK010000231.1, from coordinate 3,166 downwards.
TTCCGTTTACGTTGTGGACACCAGTTCACCGCGAGCGGCCACGGAGACGCTCATTGAACAGATACGCAAGCGGTTTCACAGCGCTTACGTGGTGATCATAAAGGAAACTCTCAGTGACAGCAGGGTCTTTCCTTACCTTCGGTTGGGTGTCAAGGGAGTTGTCCGCTACGTCGACTTGCGAGAAGATCTCCCACGCGCAGTTCTGACGGTGGCCGGCGGCGGTTTCTGGATCTCAGGACCGCAGCTCGCTCGATTCATTGACTCCATACTCGATGTTTCCCGTCGCCCGAAATATGCACCCGGACCTGCGTTTCTCACGCGAAGAGAACGTGAAGTACTGATGGGTGTAGTGCAGGGGTTATCGAACAAGGAAATTGCCGGAAACCTGCATATCTCTGAGCGTACGGTTAAGTTTCACGTTTCTCATCTACTCTCGAAATTCAAGGTTGTACTCCGAATGGATCTGATTCGCAGGCACTTTCAGGCGTGATCGCGAGCTGCTACCACCGTGTTAACAATCTGTGTCCTAGTGCTGTCTTTACCCAAGCGATATAGACAAGCAGCCAGACGCCCAAAACCCGATTGCCACCCCAGACCGGAAGGAAACTCCGTGCAGTTCGGGCATTGTCCTGCGCACGATCTCCCAGAGGCAAGTGTAATATTGCTCGGTCCTTATTCATCCATACGTCGCGAAAGTTATACGTCATACTGCGTTCTGCGGTTTGTAAAACGAAAAATATCCTTTGGGATCCGGAATGGATTCTCGCGTGCTCACATCGCGCGGGAACAGCGGAGGATGCGGCGTATGCTTGTGCAAGGCCAGTGAGAGATGCCTCGCAAGTAGCGGAGGAGGGATATTGGAATGTGTGACGGCGACCAACTCTTGAATAACGGGGCGTTTGTCAAGGATGTCTGAACCACCGTGCCTGCCGCTGAGATCTCTTCCGAACTCATGTGGCATGCGATTTGTAGTGCTCCCCGCTAAAACTGGACAGGCTGTTTGGATATGATCAGGGCCTCCAAAACAGGAGGCACCGTGGGCAGAAGAGCACGCGTTGATCGAACCCCGGAAGAGAAGTGGCAGGTCGTACAGGAAGGCATCGAGAGCGGGAATGTTTCCGAGACGTGCTTTCAGCATCAAAGCACCTTGCGTTTCATGGAAGAGGTGCTCGGCCTTACGAGCTTCCCAGGTGCTGCTGCCAACGCACCGAGCATGAGAGAGTTTCTCAGCGGGAACTTATAGTAGGAAGCCTGCGCAAGTGTTTGCGAGGACCGAGTGATGCTGATAACGGAGAGGAGATGGGCAAGTGCAAGTGCGAAACAAGTACCTTTCGGCGTTCGTTGTAGCGATGGCACTGAGTGGAGGATATTCGCACGAGACTGCGCTCCACTCGAATCACCGTCATCCTCCCGCTCCGTCAATCGTCCGCAATGCCAGGTCACGGCCTCGTTCCTCTACCCACGCGTGGAACATCATTACGTGGGCCAGCAACACTAAGGGGTGGAACCGCAAATTGCACGTCTCCGGTTACCGTATCGGGTGTTCTGGGAATGCGCTTCGCTGTTTTCATCGCGCGCAGGTAGACGTGAAAAGGGACGAAATCGGGCAGATTGTCATTTCGATGCCGCTGAAACCTCAAGTGGCCCTCCGAGATGCGCTCGAGTACAGTGCACTCAGTCGCTCTGATCCTTTTCTTGCCGCAGTCGGCTTCGATGATTTTGTCGACCGCGATCAGCATCTTTTATTATCCCCCGATCCTGATATTCCTGGCTTTCTCGAGTCTATTGTGAGCAACGTCCGGAGGAAAAACCGCCAGCTGAAGTTTGGGATTACCCTCTACGAGGACGAACTAGGCTCGCGGTTCCTCAGACCCCCGCTGCTACCACAATCCGTAGCACGCTCGGTGGGGTATGTGTCTCTCTACCTTCATTACCGCGAAGATGCAAAAGCGTTCCCGGTGTACGTGCAGGAAGTCCGATCTCTTTTCCCCAACGCTCGTATTCTGGCGGGCTCATATGCATATGATCGTGTGGACTACATCCCCTGTGGCCGAACGGGCAATGACAAATGTACGCCAACTCAGGATATCGCGCTGTATAAAGAGTCGATCCGCATCCAGGCAAAAATGCTGAGAGATGGTAAGGTTGATGGTATCGAGTTTTATCCGGGCTTCTTCGGGAAGGTGGCGCAATGGCCGCATTGGAGAGAACCGGATATTTGCGCCTCCGCACGAAGGAGGCAGTGCATAGCCGACACAAGAATCATGCGCCGCGCTGCGGTCGCGGTATTGAGCTCCTACCTGCATTGGTAGCAAGTGCAGTTCTTTTCCAGTATCCGCCATTTAATCGCAGACTCTCTTTTGACATTGCGAACGTGCTGGGTGTCGTTGGGGTGTTCCGACCGCTGGTGAATGTGGGGCAATCCGTGGGTGATCAGCGACGTTGATTGTCCTCTTAAGCCTGCACCCCCGTTCTTCCTGCGCTTCTTCCTCAGCGGTCACCCAAAACTGGCCAGTGAAGGTCATCTGAAAACCAGCCAACGATGATGCCCGGGCCATTGACTCCGAGGAGAGCGTCTATAGGTTCCCTCGGCATGGGCATTGTCTTGAGCGAAGAAAAGAAACAACAAGTCATCGCACTCGGGAAGCTCTGATGAGTAGGTAGTGTCCCGAATCCTGTGGAAAAGTGTGTAGCGCATTTTGCCTGAGAAGTCATGAAGAACTTTTCTTCTATGCGGCCCTCAGTGAACACCCAAAACCGGCCAATGATGATCACCTGAAAACCGGCCAACGGGAGGGTCCGGGACATTGACGTCGAGGGGAGGCCTTGTAGGCTCCCTCGGCATGAGCAATGTCTTGAGCGAAGATAAAAAACAACAAGTCATCGCGCTGGGGCAGTTGGGATGGCCGCTCCGGCGCATCGAGCAGGCCACCGGGCGGCTGGGGACGCCGGTCACCGGCAAAACCGGCCAATGGGGTGATCACCGACCCCGTGGCAAAACCGGCCAACGAGGTGATCACCGACTTTGGCGGGGGAAACGCCGCCACTGGGCCGGATCGGCAGTCAACCGACCCCGAGCCGCCTGCCGACAGTGGTCTCCTGCCGGGGGGGGGGGGGCCGGGGGGGCGCCCCCCGCCCGCAGGACGGCGCGGGGGGCCCGGCCTGG
>JBJKQK010000230.1:0-6494 GCA_046705285.1 Terriglobia bacterium | reverse complement strand
CGGGAGGCCGAGGAGGAGTACAGAGCGGTCACCCGGCAGTTCATTGAGATGGGCAACAATTTTCTGCGAGACCTTGCTGAGGCAGGCATTCCGGAGTTAAGCCGCATGCCGCACGATCTGGACGCTGAAGCCGGTTTCCGGATTAGCTCCCGATTCTCATTTCTGGACCTCATCGAGATTGCGCAACCGGCTTCGCCACTTCGATGGCTGGGCGATTTGGCTCTTGGGTTCGTGGGCGGGCGAAAGTACATCCAACAAGACGCTGCAGAATTCCTCGAGCATCTGCTTGAAACCAACGGTTCTCGCGTCCAGAGCGACATCCTTAATCGTGCCCAGCAGAGCCGCGGGCGGTTGGAAGTCGAAGTCAAGAAATTGCTCCACGAAGTAAGCCGAATTGGCGAGCAAGCCCTGGATCATGCCCGGTCAGCCAGAGGTCAAGGCGCTGCCGGTGTCGATGCAGCATTCGGTCGCTTAAGCCAGCTCGATCAAAAAATCCGCGATGTCCGCCCTGTCATTTAGAATGGAAGAGCTTTCTGCTCCACGCCACTCGCCCTTTCCCTGAACAGAATCGATCGCGGAGACGCCAATTGCCTCTTGCCGGGTTCTTCGCTTCGTAATGAATAGCTTAAGAAGGATTTCCGCTGCTGGCAGCAAAGAAGGGTCCGGCAGCCAAGCTGGGGATTCGACTTCCTCCAGGCGTACCAACTCTCGGGAAATAAGCTACTTAGCTTGAATCTCCAGTCCAGAAGGATTACGGATTCCCCCCCACCCAGCTTGACATCAATCTGGGCCATTAATTGTTAGACAATATCATTGAGTATGACTAGTATTATTGGTGCTTGAGTCTTTCGGTATCCTGCCAGTTCCACTAATTTTGTGTCCGGTGACACGGCGCTATGCCACACAACCTGTCCGTGCCTACGTCGGAACATGGACCTTTCCACCCAAGCGGCCGCCCTTACCGCTTCGTAGTTCTGGCTTTTGCCTCCGTGATGCTTTTCGGGAACTACTTTGCCTACGACAGCGTCGGCGCCATCGAGACCACCTTGATCCAGGCATTCCACACCAACCGCGCGGCCATCGGAACCATGTACACCATGTACAGCGTGGCCGCCGTCTTCGCGGTGCTGATCGGTGGCTTCCTGATCGACCGCGCGGGCGTACGCCTGGCCAGCCTGACCTTCGCGGGCATCGTAGTCGTCGGCGCCGCTGTGGTTGCCTGGGCGCCCGACTTGCCTGTCCTGTACGCCGGCCGCGTCATTTTCGGCATGGGCGCGGAATCCTTGATCGTTGCGCAAAGCGCCATCATCGCCCGCTGGTTCAAGGGCAAGGAACTGGCCCTGGCGTTTGGCATCGCCCTCACCATCGCTCGTCTCGGCACGCTGTTTTCCTTTAAAACTGAACAACTGTTGGCCAGCCGTTTCGGATGGCGCACGGCTCTGTGGATTGCTGCGGCGTTGTGCCTGGCCAGTTTGGTCTGCACCTGGATCTACACGTTGATGGACCGGCACGCGGAGCCCATCCTGCATCTGCCCGAAGCGGGCAGCGGAGACAAGATCACCTGGAGTGATGTCGGAAAGTTTCGCCACTCGTACTGGTACGCCGTGGGAATCTGCGTGGCGTTCTACTCCGCCATCTTTCCCTTTACGGCGCTGGCCACCGATTTCTTCCATGAGAAGTGGGGCATGCCGATGGCGTCGGCGGAAGGACACGGGTTCCTATCGGGCGTGTTCTACTACCTGACGCACATGTTCAGCACCGCTCAGGGCACCACATCGATTATCATTGCCGCCTCCATGGTGCTTGCGCCCTTCGCCGGCAGCCTGGTCGATCGCGTGGGCCGCCGTGCCAGCCTGATGGTGCTGGGCTCGCTGCTCATCATTCCCGCACATCTTGTCCTGGGTCTGACTTATGTTTGGCCGGTCATCCCCATGATGGTGCTGGGCGCCGCTTTCGTTCTGGTGCCTGCCTGCATCTGGCCGTCCGTACCGCTCATCGTGGACGAGCACCGGGTGGGCACAGCATTCGGTCTGATGTCCGCCATTCAGAACGTGGGTCTGGCAACCTTCCCGATCGCCAACGGCGCCCTGCGCGACGCCACACAAGGCTATACCGCCAGCCAGATCATGTTTGCGTCGCTCGGCTTCTGTGGCCTGATCTTCGCGATCCTGCTGCTCCGCGCCGACCGCCAGGAAGGCAGCCCCCTGGAGCGCGCCCTATAATGCATCGATTCATCGTATCGAATCACCAAACCTCCGCGACATCGCCACCGGCTGTTGGACCATGTCTTTAGCCGGCTACACCTTGTTGCAATGAATCCGGCCGTTATCGAAAATAGTCCTCGACGCCGGCTGATGCGCCATTCATGATAATAATCAGGAAGCCTGCGCAGCCCTTGCGCCTTGAATGCCCATGAGTGAAGTCGTTTTTGAATCCGAGCGGCGCGCCATGATTGAATTGCAATTGCGACGCCGGGGAATTCATGACAAGCGGGTCTTGGAGGCCATGTTTGAAGTTCCGAGGCACGAGTTTGTGCCTCCACTTTACCAGGAGGCGGCCTATGACGACCGGCCCATTGTGATTGGAGAGGGCCAGACGATCTCACAGCCTTACATGGTGGCCGTGATGACCGAGGCTGCAGAGGTTGAGCCCGGTGACAAAGTTCTGGAGATTGGAACCGGCTCAGGCTACCAGGCAGCAATCCTCGCGCACCTTGGCGCGGAAGTGATCACCATGGAGCGCATCGCCCGATTGGCGGAAGCCGCACGAGAGCGATTGTCGCGACTGGGCTACGGCGGCATTCAGGTCATCGCCGAAGATGGAAGCTCCGGTTATCCGGCGGGCGCGCCATACTCCGGTATTGTTGTGACGGCTGCCGCACCCGCGGTCCCGCGAGTGCTCGCCAGCCAGTTGGCGGAGGGTGGCCGGCTGGTGATTCCTGTCGGGAGTCTCCAGTTCCAGATACTACAGGTGATTCGCAAGTCTGGCGAAGGTCTTACTGTGAAGGATCTGGATCCCTGCCAGTTTGTTCCTCTGGTTGGCAAGCAGGCCTGGCCGGAGGGTATGAATTAGTTGCAGCAGTCTCAGGCCCGCGGCAGCGCGTCAAGCGCTGGATTATAATCGCATTAGAAAACTGAACCCCTGAGTGAATTCCATTGCAATTTACGGAGCGAGCGGACTATAGTCTGGCCCCATGGATTATCCGTATCTGAGTATTATCATCCCTGCCTACAACGAGTCTTTGAGAATTCAAACGACCCTTGAGGAGGTGCGCAGGTACGCAGAGTCAAAACCGTTTGAAACTGAGTTCGTGCTGGTGGATGACGGGTCGAGCGACGACACGCTGAAAATCCTTCAGGATTTCCAGTCTCTCTGGCCGCAGACTCGCGTTCTTTGCAACGAGGTCAACCGTGGAAAAGGGTACAGCGTGCAGAGCGGCATTCTGAAAGCCCGAGGTGCGGTCATCCTCTTCACGGATGCTGATCTTTCCGCTCCGATTGAGGAGGCGGACAAATTGCTCGCAGCGCTTGAATCAGCCGCGGCCGACGCTGCCATCGGCTCGAGAGCTCTTGACCGGACGCTGGTAGGGGTGCATCAACCGTGGCGACGCGAGCTTGCCGGACGGTGCTTCAATTTTCTCGTGCGGTTGTTTACCGGGCTCCGGATTCATGATACTCAATGCGGGCTGAAGCTCTTTCGAAGGGGTTCCACGCGGCAGGCTTTTGAAATGCAGCGCGTCGAGCGCTTTGGCTTTGACCCGGAAGTGCTTTTCCTGATCCAACACTTCGGGGGAAAGATCGTTGAAGTCCCCGTCCGTTGGAATGACAATCCCGCTACAAAAGTTCATTTCCTGCGAGATTCCACGCGCATGTTTCTTGACCTGGTGGCGCTCCGCTGGCGAGTATGGACTGGCTCCTACTCTCCCTGAGTATATTATTCCAGCCAGATCAGATTTTTTCTTGACTCGGAGACGATGGGCTTTTAATATCGAAATCACGCTAGAAAGGAGGTGATCCATGCAAATTGAAAGTAATTGTAGCGAGGGTGCTGAGGCTTAGGCGCTCGCTAGTGCTTGTTTGTAGGACCTCTCCCTAGCTAAGAGAGGATGTAAGGCACAGGCGCCAGGAGCGCCGGTTCCCAAAAGCATCTGGGAAGCCAATCCCAATCAGTATCCGACCCCTGGTCTTTCCGTCGAGGCAAGGCCAGGGGTTTTTCATTTTTGAGACTTGGATTCAATGGTTGACGTGTTGCGGCAGGCAGGACTCTGTATACATCGACTGGGCTATTTCTTTCTGGGTACCGATGCTCGCTGCCGCCTCCCGGCCATGTCAAAGGCGCCGGCGATGACTGAAGCTGCTTTTGGAGTGATCCGGTAACGTGGAAGCTCCTCACGTTCGACCCATCGCGCATCAAGTACATCGCTGGCGGATTTCAAGCGGCCGCCGACAGGCTGACACAGGTAGTCGACGATGACGTAGTGATACTGAACGCGCTTCCCGTTTTTCTGGATGCGGTCAAACACGGTGAGCGTTTCCAGCGGGCGGACTTTCAAGCCTGTTTCCTCCAATATTTCGCGCTTTACGCCATCCTTTAGGCTCTCTCCGAGTTCGAGCATGCCGCCTGGTATGGACCACTCACCTTTGAGCGGTTCGCGTCCCCGGCGAACCAGCAATACACGATTGCTCCGAATGACGACTCCGCCCACGCCGACAATTGGATGCTCAGGGTACTCACGTTTCATGTCGAATGCCTCGTTTGCGGGACTATGCAATTCCCCATGTCGAACTTAGTCAATTGATTCCACAGCGGTTGGACGCTTCCGGCCGCAGGATAAAGGATTCGAGAGACATGCGTCGTCGCAAGTCCCAATACCGGATTTTACGCCTTTCCTGTCCGGCCTGCAGCCAATCGTTTTGATGGATGAAATAACATGCGGCAAGTTTCGCATTGCCAGTCTGCGATTCCCCGGCGAGAAATACTCCCGGATGCCTTTGCTGAGACCACGCATTGGCAAGATGGTCCTTCTAAGGGGCTTTTAACAGGAAGACTCCGTATGCCGGCCTGACAATTGCCTTGCCGGAATTCATACAAATGCTTTATAATGAAAGAGTTCTTCACTAAACGGAGTGACGGCCCCGGAAAAAGAGCTTGGCAAAGTCTCCTTCTCCTCGCATTTTCGTGACATTAGCGCCACCCAGTCTGGATGGCGCAGAGGCGTACATCGAGTCTCTAGGCACTTCTTCGCCGCTGGGGTTTGAGCTGCGCTTGGACTATCTTCAAGACCTCAGTCGGCTTGAAATCGATCTGCACCGGATGCTGGCCCGGTTGCGATACCCGCAGACCATTGCGACGTGCCGCAGAGTACAGGCTGGAGGGCATTTTCAGGGTTCAGTTGAGGAACAGATAGAGGTGCTCAGTTCAGCGGTGCGCGCGGGGTGCCAGTGGGTCGATATCGAAGTCGAGTCGGTCAATGCTTTGCGCGAACCCCCTTTCAAAGCGCTTGCTCCTGCTAAAATCATCGTGTCCTATCACAACCACCGTAACACGCCGGAGCTTGGTGCGATTTATCGCCGTCTTGCGCGTCTCCCGGTCAGCGCCGTCAAGATTGCAAGCCATGCCAGGGAACTTCAAGACAACTTGAAGGTTCTCAAGCTGCTTAAGGCCAATCGCAGGCGCCAACCCAAGCTTGTGGCACTTGCGATGGGGAATTCCGGCATCTGTTCCCGTGTCCTGGCCTTCCAGTGGGGATGCCCTTTCACGTACGCCTCGGCTGGAAATCACAATTCAGTGGCAAGCGGGCAACTGGCGGCGGAAAGCATGCGGTCGGTCTATCATGTGGAGCATCTTGATGAGCGCACTCAACTTTATGGGGTGGTCGGAACGCATTCATCGATGTCTCTTTCTCCGGCCATGCAAAACATCGCCTTTCAAGCCAAGCGCGTGAATGCGCTCTATCTGCCCTGTGAGACGGCCCGGCTAAGCGACTTCCTCAAGTTCGCGCGGTCGCTGAAGTTTGCAGGCTTCAGCGTGACCATGCCCTTTAAGCGGGCGATTATGCGCGAACTTGCCTGGATGGATCCGCTTGCCGAGCAGATTGGGGCTTGCAATACCGTGGCAATCCGGCATGGAAAGTGGATGGGATGGAATACCGACTCGACGGCTGTCATTGAGGTATTAACCAAGCGTCTGCGACTTCCGGGAAGCCGCGTTCTCATTCTGGGTGCCGGCGGGGCTGCCCGAGCTGCAGCCCATGCGTTGCGAGCCGAGGGCGCCGATGTGTTTATCGCCGCCCGGCGCGAAGTCGCGGCGCGCAAGCTTGCCCGCAGCGTGGCAGCCGAAGCTGTCCCTTGGGATAGCGCGGACAGCTTGGAAGTGGACGCAGTGATCAATGCTACTCCGGTGGGCATGGCGCCTCACAGTGACTCTCACCCGATTGATCTGGCGCGATTACGGACTCGTGTGGTCTTTGACATGGTTTATTACCCTGTTGAAAC
>JBJKQK010000229.1:0-21564 GCA_046705285.1 Terriglobia bacterium | reverse complement strand
TTACAATGAATTTTCGAAGCTCATATCCTTATGTTCATGTGGGGGAAATCGGTCTGGGAACACATACGGGGTCTGTACGCGCGTCTTGAGTGGCCGCTTTCTTCCCTCTCGCTGATCGGCGGGTTCGTATTTGACGCGCTGACCCTGAGGCGCGTCGATCTTTTCTGGGACAATTTCTGGGTCGTCGCTCACCTTTCAATCGTGGTTGTCTGCGCGGTTTGGATCAATCTCCTGGACAATGAGCCCGATGAAAGCGGGATTCGGCCGGAGGCCAATCCGCGCAGGCTGCATTTCTGGCTGGTCAACTCCCTACAGTTCTTTTTTGGGGGCCTTCTCTCCGTCTTTCTCGTCTTTTACTTTCGCAGCGGCACCATCGGCACAAGCTGGCCGTTCCTCCTGATCCTGGCGATTGCCTTTTTTGTGAACGAATTCCTGAAACGCCGCTATGCGCGGCTATCGTTCCAGATCGCGCTCCTGTTCTTTTCACTTTACGCTTTCGCCATCTACCTGATGCCGATGATTCTGCACCGAATCGGCACGGGGGTGTTTTTGATCAGCGGCGCGGTGAGTGTGGGTGCGATCAGCTTCATCCTTGTGATCCTCGCCGCTTCCTCCCGCCGGCTCCTGGCGGGTCGGAAAGGATGGGCCGTGTTCGGCTCCATCGCCGGCATTCTTGTCATCGTGAACGGGCTTTACTTCACCAACCTCATTCCGCCGCTTCCGCTGTCACTGAATGATGCCGGCGTATACCACTCGCTGGTGGTGAATGGCCCCGGCGACTACACAGTGACCAGCGAAACCCAAAAGGCGAACGGGCTTCTGTCTATAAATTTCATCAAACGGTTTTTCTCCTTGAGCCAGACCGTACATATCAGGCCGGGCGATTCCCTCACGGTCTATACGGCTGTCTTTTGCCCCACCGACCTGAATACGAAGATCGTTCACGAGTGGCAATATTACGACCGGAGGACGGGCGAGTGGCGAACGCGGGCCCGCGGTCGCCTTCCGGGGGTGGGCGGGCACAAGGGCGGCTATCGGACGTTTTCCATAGTGTCCGACATTACACCTGGTCCCTGGCGGGTGGACGTGGAGACACTGAACGGCCAGGCCATCGGGCGCCTCAGATTTAACGTCGTCCTGCAAAACAAGGAACCGCCGCTCCGAACAAAGACCATCGAATAATCTGCTCGCGGATGCCGCCGGGAGGGCGCCAGAGGTCAGGCCGGCTCGCTCGTGTTGATCTTCAGGCGGAAGAGCAACAGAGCCGCGATCATAAGGAGGCAGCCGGCGGCTTCCATGGTGCCACCGAGTCCAATCGAATGTTGAAGCGCCCCAGCGGCGGCAGCAGCAACGCCTCCCACGAAAGTGCCCACAAAGTTAAAGACGCCGTAGCCTGTCGCCCGAAGTTCAGGGCCGGCAATCTGGCTGAGAACGGGCATGCAACTGCAGTCGTACGATCCGCGCCCGATCCCGAAAATGGAAAGCGCCGACAGCAGAACCCAGCCGGAGCCCGTCATTCCCGCCAGGAAAAGGAAAGGGGCGGCCAGTGCCAGGCCAGCCGCCTGCGTGAGGAGGCGTCCGCGCGCCCAGCGCGTTACCCAACGGTCTGCAAGCATTCCGCCGACCAGAATTCCTCCGACACTCCCTGCCTGGATGTAGATGGTCGCCGAAAATCCGGCGGATAACAAACTCATGTGGAAACGTTCATAAAGGTAAATGGGCATCCAGGTATAAACCAGCCAGTTGGCAATCGACATCACCCCAAAAACAAGGGTCAAAGTGGCGAAGCCGTGGAGCGCAAGGAGCTTGCGGAGTGAGGACGCAAGGCGAGGCTTTGCGGCCGTCGGGCGGTCCTCTGCGGGCGGGACCGTTGCGGGCTTCTCGCGGAGGCCCAGAAGAGCGACAATCGCGTAAGCCACGCCGATGAATCCCAGGAATGTGAAGGCCGGCCGCCACCCGTAATGCTCTCCGATCCATCCCCCTGCCACGCCTCCCAAAACGATGCCCGCATACGCGCCGCTGAAGTGGATGCCGGTGGCGAGCGAACGCGTACGCTCACTGTGGTGATCGGCAATCAAGGCAAGGCCCGCCGGCAGATATGCGGCCTCGCTCACGCCCATCAGGCCGCGCACGCAAAGCAATTCACGGAAGTTCCTGGCCTTCCCTGTCGCCCAAGTCATCAGCGACCATACCATGAGACTGGCGACGATCACTTTCTTGCGGCCGAACCGGTCGGCCAGATAGCCGGTCAGCGGGCTGGCGATTGCGTAGACCCACAAGAAGGATGTGCTGAGAAGTCCCAACTCCAGGTCCGAAAGCTTAAGGTTCGATTGCAATAAAGGAAAGATCGAGAAGATGACTTCCCGATCAAGGTAGTTCAGCAGGAAGATGAACCAGAGGATTGCAACAAGGACCCATGGGTAGACTGGCTTGCCCCACCGACGCGCCGGGCTCATCGCGCACCAAGAAGCAAGGGGCTGAGGCTGCTCTTCTCAAGCAAGCCGCGCAGTTGAAGCTGGCCGGCGTCGTCGAGGTTCTCGCGTGGCGCGAGGCAGGGTCCGCAGTCAAACCCTTGCCACTTCAAGATGGTTTTGACGGCTGAAAGCGCCGGAAAACGCAAGGTGATTCGGATCAACTCGTTGACCCGATCTTGAACCCGGCGGGCATCGTCCCATTTGTTGCTGCGCGCGCTTTCATAAATCCGCAGGAAAAGTTCGGGAACAAGGTTATAGAAACTCCCGATCCCACCGTCAGCTCCCATCAACAAGCCGGCAGCGAACACTTCGTCGCGACCGTTGAAGATCACTTTTCCTGACTGGCTGATCTGGTGAAGCTTGTACAGGTCGAAGTCCGTGAACTTCAAGCCCACCACGTTGGAGATTTCACACAATTCCAAAAGCTCATCAAGCGTCACAACGGTGTGGCTGGCTTCCGGAAAGTAATAAATCAGGAGGGGCAGGCCGGATGCCTCAGCCAGTTGCTGGTAGTAACGACGCAATTCGGGGAAACTATAGTCCCCTGCCGGGGGCAGGCTGCTGACCGCCGTGGCGCCGATGCTCTCAGCATGGCGGGCAAGCTGGATGGCGTCGGGCAGACGCGCGGCGCCAACATGCAGGATGACGGGTTTGTTTTTCGGCGAGCAACTGACAGCCGCCTCCGCCACGCGCTGCCGCACGCCGACCGGCTGCAGAAGGCCTTCCCCGGTCTGGCCGCACACGTAAACGCCGTGGACGCCGACCTCATAGAGGCGGGCAAGGAGCCGTTCAAAGGTTTCAGCGGCGAATTCTCCGTTCGCGTCAAACGGAGTGACAATCGCAGGGAAAACTCCGCGAAGGCGATCCTTCCACGTTTCGCTCGATGACATGATCACTCAAAGCCCCTTCAGGTGGAACAGCTACTTTGCACGCAATCCCTGGTGATCCATGCCCCGGGCAAACTTTGTCCGCTGCTGGGGAGCGAAACGCCGGGACTCCTTCGCAGCTTGCCGGATCACTTGTGTGGCAAGAAAAAAGATGACGTGCGCCAGCGGAAAGCGTTCACGCTACCTTGCCCTGAGGTGGTCAGCGCCATGCGTAAGCCATTCCAGATTGAAATGGGCGAAAACGATCTCCGCGTAAGGCTTTCCCCTTCCACGCTCATAGAGCAAGCCGATGGTCCTATCCCGCAGGACTGCAAGCGATGAATACGCAGAGAAGCCCTGGTAAACAAGGCGGGCCACCGGCCAGGTTTTTCCTTCGTCATAGCTTAAACGGACGGTCATCCGATCGCGCCGAGCCACGTCCGCGGGATTTGAAAATAGCAGGCGGTTCCTGCCCGCCTCCCGCGCAAGTGTATAACGAATGAAGCTCGCTTCGCAAACCGGCTCAATCAAGGCCGGGTCAAGACGAACCGGAGACCAGGTGAGCCCGTCGTCGTGACTGTAGGCAACCGCCCGCCGGTGCCGGCCCGAGTAACTGCGCATGTTCAGGAGCAAGGAACCATTTGCTAACTGGACGACAGCGGATTCGTTGGTTTCAGGTCCGGCGCTGCCGCCGATTTTCCATGTCATGCCATCGTCATCGCTGTAGATCACATGAGAATAATAGGCGTGTGTTCCCGCCACTTTATGGTCACAGGGAACCAAGAGGCGACCGCTCTTAAGCTGAATCCCGTTGCCAGGACCGGTGGCGTACCACGTCCAGTCGGATTTCTTGGTGGATGACGTGATCTCTCTTGCCGGGGACCAGCTTGCACCCTCATCACTGCTGTAAGTGATCCATACAGTTCGCGTTCCACCCGGGCTGCCATCTTCAATCTCTTTCTCCGTCAACCCCGCCGGATTGGCGGTCAGGAGCAACCAGATGACACCTGTCTTCCTGTCTTCGACCGGTGCAGGATTTCCTACCGTGAAATGCGGAAAGTGAGCGACCACCTGGGCCGGCGTCCAGGTCTTTCCGTTATCAAGACTTCGTCTTAATACCACGTCGGTGGGTGCTGAGTCGCTGGCGGAGCCTGAACGGGCTTCGCAGAAAGCAAGCAGGGTACCCTTACTGGTTGCCAGGAGTGCGGGGATGCGGTGCGAGAAGTAGCCTTCGTCTTTCGCGTGGTAGACTGCAGTCTGCTTCATGAACGGGCGGGCACCGTAAGCGAGGGATGGAATCAGAAAGAACCCCGCTAGAACGCAGCCCACAGCCGTACGAGCAAGTGGCTTGTAAGAGAAATTCATATGCCATCACCTCCCCGGCCGCGGGGTCGCGCAGACAGAGGCTCTTGCACCATTCTCGCGGGCACTTGAGCGATATGCTCCGCATGCCACGCAAGCGGCATGAAGGCAAATTCAACCAGCGGCATTTTATCACTGAGGCCGTTGGCTGGCGCGTACGCTCGCATGGATCACAAAAACAGCGATACATGCGCCACCTGAGTCAGAAACGCTGGACGCACCACCTGCAGAAGCGTAACCAGGTCTGCGGTGACCTCATCTCAATAGATACATTACGAATGGAGGACGTTATGAAAATTGGGATCATCGGAGCAGGACAGATCGGCGGCACGCTGACCCGGCGGCTGGCCAAGCTTGGGCACCAAGTTTCCGTGGCCAACTCGCGAGGGCCTGAATCGCTCACTGCCTTGGCCAGGGAGACCGGCGCAAAGGCGGTGACGGCACGTGAAGCGGCGCGGGCCGGAGAGGTGGTGATTGTAACCATTCCCGAAGCAAAGATTCGAAACCTGCCCAAAGATTTGTTCGCGGGCGTTCCGGACAGCGTGGTGGTGGTGGATACTGGCAACTACTATCCGCGGCACCGCGACGGGCAGATTGCGGAAATCGAGGAGGGAATGACCGAGAGCCGGTGGGTGGAGAAACAGTTGGGACGGCCTGTGGTGAAAGCTTTTAACAACATCTACGCCAAACACCTGATGGAGAATGGCAAGCCCAAAGGAACTGCCGGGCGCATCGCCCTGCCTGTCGCAGGCGACGACAAACGGGCTAAGGACATCGTCATCAAACTGCTGGACGAACTGGGATTCGATGGCGTCGATGCCGGGAGCATCGACGAGTCGTGGCGGCAACAGCCCGCGACTCCCGTTTACACCACCGACCTGGATGCAGAAGGCGTGAGGCGCGTCCTGGCCCAGGCCAGCAAAGAACGTAAGCCGGAGTGGCGCGCGACCTCGAGTAGTCCCGGCAGCTTTGCCAAACCAGCCTGAGGCGGCACCTGTCCATCGGGCGAAATACCTTCTTCGGACGACCTCATTATTCAAGAACGCTAAGATGGACCTATAATCGGACTCAAGGAGGAAAACAGGCATGGCAGGCAAAAAGATTCTCATGCTGGTGGGCGATTACGTGGAGGACTACGAGGCGATGGTTCCCTTCCAGGCCCTTCAAATGGTGGGACATACAGTTGATGCCATCTGCCCGGGCAAGAAAGCGGGCGAAACCGTGCGCACGGCGATCCACGACTTTGAGGGCGATCAGACTTACAGCGAGAAGCGGGGCCACAACTTCCAGGTCAACGCCAATTTCGAAGAGGTGAAAGCGGAGTCTTATGACGCGCTGGTCATTCCGGGCGGCAGAGCGCCGGAGTATCTGCGGATGAACGAAAAGGTGCTCGACATCATCAGACACTTCTTCGACGCTGGAAAGCCGGTAGCGTCATTGTGCCACGGCGCGCAGTTGCTGACCGCGGCAGGAGTGGCAAAAGGAAGATCCATCAGCGCCTACCCGGCCGTAGGGCCGGAAGTAAATCGTGCGGGTGGCAAATATGTGAGCCTTCCAATGACCGAAGCCCACGTAGACGGCAATCTCGTTTCCGGACCGGCGTGGCCCGCACACCCCGCCTGGCTGGCTAAGTTCCTGCAGGTGCTCGAGCGCGGGACGGCGGGAAAAACCGCTAAGGCATGAAGCGACGGTCGTATATATTGGGCCGGGATGAAGCCGGCCCTCACTCCAATTTTCTCCGGGCAAGAACTGTCTGGCCGAGTTCCCGCCAGAAAGTGCCGGCGATCACTGTTTGCCGGTACATCAAAACGCCAGCCGGAGACGCGCGGCTTGGCGTGTGTCTATCTGCCAGCTAAAATATGGTTTGCTCGACGCGCCTGCGGCAGGGAATGTTGCACAGTTCGGCCACGGGCCCGATTCACCAGGAGAGATCAAGATTATGCGAGTGCTTGTGACCGGCGGTGCAGGATACATCGGAAGCCATACGGCGAAAGCCCTTGCCCAGGCGGGTCATAAGATCGTGGTTCTGGACGATCTTTCCACCGGACACCGCTCGGCAGCCAAGTGGGGAACATTCATTGAAGGCGATCTCGGCGACAAAAGGCTGGTGGACAAGGTATTCAGGAAACAACGGATTGAAGGCGTCCTGCACTTTGCCGCCAGCCTGCTGGTCGGAGAGTCCATGATCAATCCCCAGAAGTATTTCTGGAACAATGTCGTCGGCACACTCGTTCTGCTCGACGCGATGAAGGCTCGGGGAGTGAAGCACATTGTCTTTTCATCGTCCGCAGCAACCTATGGAAATCCTGAAAAGACGCCCATCCCGGAGGACCACCCCAAGAGCCCGGTGAATCCCTACGGCGAGTCAAAGCTCTGCATGGAACGCGCCATTCAGTGGTATTCAGCGGCGTACGGGCTCAGCGGGGTCGCTCTGCGATACTTCAACGCGGCGGGGGCCGACCTGGATGGAGAACTCGGCGAAGAACACAACCCGGAAACACACCTGGTTCCGCTGGTGATCCAGGCGGCGCTGGGCCAGCGCCCGGAAGTGGAAATCTACGGCACGGATTACCCCACTCCGGACGGCACGGCGATTCGCGATTTCATCCATGTGACGGACCTGGCGGATGCGCATGTGCGCGCGCTCGACTATCTGGTGGCGGGCGGCGAGAGCACAGAACTCAACCTGGGAACCGGCCAGGGCCATTCGGTGCGCGAGGTGGTCTCCACGGTAGGGAAACTTTGCGCCGGGCACGTCCCGGCCAAAGACAGCGCGCGCCGCCCCGGCGACCCCGCCGTCCTGGTCGCCGATCCCAGCAAAGCTCAGCGGGTGCTCGGCTGGCAACCACGCTACTCCGACCTGGATACCATCATCCAGAGTGCCTGGAAATGGCACGCGTCAAAAGGCCGGAAGGCATAGGACGTCTCCGCTGGAATTACCTCTCAACCGGCCTGGCGTTGAGGGCCACGCTCTCCGGGAAATCTGTGTGAAAACTATGGTCCTTCCGGTGTAGCGGCGCTCTATGGGCGCCAAAACCTATTGAAAACGAAGGACGTGCTCGCAGACTGCCGCTACAACTGCGGTTTCCACACAGACTCCCCGAGGGTAAAGACAGCGGCTATTCGACAGTGACGCTTTTGGCCAGGTTGCGGGGCTTGTCTACGTCGCAGCCGCGAATCACGGCACAGTGATAGGCAAACAACTGGAGCGGAATCACGGTGAGCAGGGGCGTAACAATATCGATGCTGGGCGGAACATAAATGACGTCGTCGACCAGTGAGCCAAGCCTGTTGTTGCCGGCCGTCGTCACTGCGATGATGTGACCCTCGCGCGCTCGAATTTCCTGGACATTCGAGACTGACTTGTCATAGGAACTATCCTCCGGAACAATGGCCATGGTGGGGAACTTGGGATCGATCAACGCAATGGGCCCGTGTTTCATTTCGCCGGCTGCATAACCCTCGGCGTGAATGTAAGCAATTTCCTTCAGTTTCAGGGCGCCTTCCAGCGCGACCGGATACTCGTACTTGCGGCCGATGTAAAGGAAGTGGTGCGACTGACAGTATTTCTGGGCAAGGTCGCGGATCCGGTCTGACTGGGCTACAATCTCCCGAATCTGGTCCGGCACCTTTTCAAGCCCCCGGATGAGCTGGGTGCCTTCCTCGTAAGACAGATCGCGACTGCGGCCCATGAGCAGCGCCATCAGGATCAGAATCGTCACCTGGGAAACAAATGACTTGGTTGAAGCTACGCCGACTTCGGTTCCAGCATGGCAGTAAACGCCAGCATGCGTTTCGCGGGCGATGGAGCTGCCCACAACATTCACAAGACCCAGAACCAACGCTCCCTTGCGCTTCGCCTCGCGCAAGGCTGCCAGGGTGTCCGCCGTTTCCCCCGACTGGCTGATTGCCAGAACCACCGTGTTTTGCCGGATGTTCAGTTTTCGGTAACGAAACTCCGAGGCAAGCTCGGTTTCAACGGTAAGGTCGGTCAGGGCTTCGAAAGCATAGCGCCCCAGGAGCCCCGCATAGTAGCTTGTACCGCAGCTCACAATGATCAGGTGGCGGGCCTGCTGGAGCCGGTCCAGAACGGATTCCAGGCCACCGAGCTTGGCCACGCCCTCCGAATGGTTTAACCGGCCACGAAGCGCGTTTTCGACAGCCTCAGGCTGCTCAGAGATCTCTTTGAGCATGAAGTGGGGGAATACTCCACGGTCCAGAGATTCCAGCCCGAAGTCGATGACCGTCGCCCTCCTCTCAACGCGCCTGTTCTGAAGAGTGCTGATGTAAAATTCTCCCGGTCCGAGGCGCGCCACTTCATTGTCTTCAAGGTAGATCACCTGGTCTGTGTGCTGGGCGAGCGCAGACGTGTCAGACGCCGCCAGCGACTCACCCTTGCCGACGCCCAGTACGATGGGGCTGCCACGCCGGGCCATGATAATCTCGTTGGGGTGCGAAGCATGAATCACCGCCAGGCCATAGGTTCCCTCCACCTGGAGCAACGCCCTTCGCACCGCGGCTTCAAGGTCTCCCTGGTAAGAACTTTCGATGAGATGAGAAAGAACTTCCGTGTCCGTTTGCGAGGTAAACACATGGCCTTCCGCGATAAGCCTCTTTTTCAGGAGCGCAAAGTTCTCAATGATCCCGTTATGGACTAGAAAAATCTGTTTGGTGCAATCCGTGTGCGGGTGCGCGTTCGCCTCTGTCGGCTTGCCGTGCGTCGCCCAGCGCGTGTGGGCAATTCCCATTCCTCCCACGGGCTTTTCCTGCCAGACCTTGTGCTCAAGAGCCGCGACCTTCCCCACTGCTTTTGCGAGGTACGGGTGCGCGCCAAGAATGGCAATCCCACTTGAGTCGTAACCCCGGTACTCAAGTCTCTTGAGACCCTCCACAAGGACCTCACTCGCCGGCTGATGCCCAACATAAGCAACGATGCCACACATAGAAGTCTCCTCCAGAAAGGATTCGAGATTTCACGCAAACCTCGGCAATTACTTCGAAGCTCCAGGAACTATTGTGCCTTGCCTGAAGGAAAGCAGCAACGTCCGGGCTCGCACGCTGTAGAAGAAACGACAAAGAAGGGTGGAGGTTCGAACTCCACGGCAAACTCTCAAAAGAAAAAAACAGCCGCAGAAAAAAATCTCGACAACTTTGCAACCATTCTGGCATATCAGCCATCAATATGATTAATTCAACTCTGTGACTACCTGGGGAAGTGGTTATCATTCGGTAAGTTCGAGTAACCACTTCCTCCTTCCTCTTGTGGGGACACCTGACACCCGAATCACCCGCGTTCTAACCTGATTGCCCACGGCAATGAACTGTCATCACCACTCAACGAGCAACTTCTATGCCTTGCCTGCCGAATCAGTTTCGCGATCTTCCTCAGTCAGGCGCAACCTGACCTTGGAGCCCGCGCCAAATTTTCGCGTCAGCCAGTCTTCCAGATCGTTCTTCAAGGACTGCAAGTCAATCCTGAATCCGGCTTCCAGCAGCCCGTCTGAGACGGGCAAGGTATCGTCGAAAGCGCTGCGCCCCGTAAAGCTTCTCATGCAGAAACTGTCAAGCCATGCAACCGGACATTCGCGCATTTCGCCCGGCTCCAGAATCTCGACGCGGATTTTTCTGCCAAACATGCACGCCGTCCCATCTCGGGAAAATCAAATTTACACCGGCCAAGCCTGAAGTCCGGCGCGAACCATCGGAGAAAAGAGCGATACACCTTGTCACGCCTTATCGAAACCTGGGCTTGACTCACTTAACCACACTTGGGATTCTCTACCGCCTGAAGATGGAAAGCCAACTCTTCCTGCGAGGCCCTTGCTTCGGCCCAAGCGGCGCCGGTTGTGCAGGGAAAGACTTGCCGTTAATCACAGCTGAAGGATTTGTTTCAAGCATCCGATCGGCAGTTTCCTTTCCCAAGACCGAGGCGATTTTTTTGTAGCAGGAGGAGAGAACAGGTGGCCGGTGGTCAAGGTCATGGGCGTCAGAGGCAAAGAAATGAACAAGATTGCGGCCAGTCCATTCCTCGGAAAGCTCCTTGGCTCGCGACCCGAAGCGGCCCACGTATGACATGGCGGTGACTTGACCCAGACAACCCCGTGTTACCCAGTGATAAAGCAACTCAGGCTTGCGCTGGATCACGGGATTGCGCTCGGGATGAGTAAGAATGGGTGTGTAGCCAGCCATCTGTATTTCGTAAAAAACATTGTCCATCTGCTCTGGAATAAAGTGCTCGGCAAATTCCACCAGCAGATAGTGGGTGTTGTTGATTGAATAGTCAGGCCCGTGCTCCTTCAGCTTGCGGATATTGTCATATGAAAGATGGAAGTCACACCCCAGCAACAACTTCGGGGACTCGCCCACGGCCGTCTGAAGCTCCCTCAACTTGGCACGATTGAGTTCAACATCAAAGCGGTACCTGTAATTGCAGTGAGGCGTGGCGACCAAATGTGTGGTGCCGTCGTTGGCTGCCATCTCGCACATGGCCAAGGCAATATCAAATGACTTGGCCCCATCGTCAATGCCCGGTAAAGGATGGCAGTGGATATCAATCATACAAGCCTCTTCTCGTCAGGAAGCAGAACGGCGCCCCAAAAGCACGTCATTGTAGTCCCTGCCCTCCCGGCATGCTCGAACACGGGATTTTCTCACTTTAACGCAGGACCCACCTTGCAGGTCAACACCGTGCCTGATTTGAGCCAGTTGGGGTCCATTGATAGCAAACCTGACATCGGGCTGCACGCAGCCCCAAAAAGGCTGGGTTAATATGGATTTTTGTATATAGCGTTCGGAAGATACCAAAATTGGTATTGAAGCGATCATACCTCAATAGGCGTCGGAGTAAACGTTGCACAGTGAGTATACAGAATAAATAGTTGCAATAAAAATAACTTATCTATGATCTTGAACTCTTTGTTCCTTCTCTGCGCTTTGGCCACGGTCTTGCTTAAACACGGACAGAGCTCGCCCTGCTTAGCCTCCCATGGGGGAAATCAGGAGCAAGCTCGGAGATTAGACCCAAGACCCGACGCTTAGGGGGAAAGGAATTTCCCCCTATTTTTTTTGCTGCTCGTATCGCCGAGTTCGCTGGCGCCAGAGCGGCCCAACTACTTGCAATCCCAATCTTTTCTGCACTGACCTGACAGAGATTTCTCGCTGAGCTGTGAACAACTGCGTGAACAGCCATCCTAAACAGGAGGTGCAGCGAGGGAGAACATCCGCCGCTCGACTGAGGCAGGCGGCAGAAATTCTGCTCGACACATTGCTGAAAGGGTGTCGTTCGATTAGGATGTTAGTTTCCAAAGCTCATGGCAGAGATATCAATCGACGGATATATCAAGCATAAGGTTCAGGCAGTTCAGGACTTTACTTATCTGCTGGCAAACTCGCTGGCGAACCTTTTCACTTCGCCGCGATACGTTGCCGACACGTTAATGCAGATGGATGTGATCGGCGTAGGGTCGCTGCCCATTGTATTGCTGACGGGCTTCTTTACGGGCGGAGTTCTTGCGCTGCAGACCTACCGAACCCTGAGTACCTTTGGAGAGGTCTCGATCCTGGGAGAGGTGGTTTCCCTTTCGGTTGTCCGTGAGTTGGGACCTGTCTTGACCGCCCTGATGGTGGCCGGACGCAACAGTTCGGGTATTGCTTCGGAAATCGGCTCCATGCTTGTCAGCGAGCAGGTTGATGCCATGCGGGCTTTGGGAACCGATCCGGTGCGCAAGCTGGTAACTCCGCGCCTGCTCGCTGCGATCATCACTTTGCCTCTGCTGACGGTGCTTGCGGATTTCTTCGGTATGCTGGGCGGGTATTTCGTGAGCTTCTACACGGTGCACCTGACTTCGGTGGAATATTGGACATACGCCTATCAGGCCCTCACTTTTGAGGATGTAACTCAAGGCCTGTTGAAGCCTTTTTTCTTTGCCGTGATCATAGCCCTGGTGGGATGCTATTTCGGGTTGACAACTCGCGGCGGCACCGAGGGCGTGGGCCGGTCAACCACCCAGGCTGTCGTTGTGGCATCGGTGCTGATTCTGGTGGTGGATTTCTTTCTCACGAAATTCCTGATTGCGATTCATTTCTTTTGAATTCTCCAGCGGGCCGTCCAATCGAGGAGCCCGTCTTTCGAGGCCGAAGAGAAAGACTTGCCGCGCGGAGTTTGTTCAGTTCTCCCGGCGTGCTCTCGCTATTGCCAAGCATGAAATCGCCAGCCGCAATCGAGTTTCGGAACGTCTGGCTTTCCTTTGATGAGAAGCCGGCGCTTTCCAACGTCTCGTTCACCGTAGACCGTGGTGAAACGCTGATCCTGCTGGGCGCCACCGGATCGGGCAAGTCAGTGCTTCTGAAGCTCGCCCTGGGCCTTCTGAAAGCGGACGAGGGAGAGGTGATTGTGGAAGGCCGTGACCTTGGCCCGATTCCCGAAAAAGAGATGCGCGGGATTCGGCAGAGAATGGGGATTGTGTTCCAGGAAGGAGCCTTGTTCGACTCGCTTTCGGTCTACGAAAATGTTGCTTATCGGTTGCGCGAGGAGGGGATGAAGGACGAAGGCGGGATCGAAAGGCGTGCTCGTGAGGTGCTGAGCTTTGTGGAGCTTGAGGCGGCCATCGATAAAATGCCTGCGGAGTTATCGGGAGGCATGAAACGCCGCGTCTCGATTGCGCGAGCGATTGTGAACGATCCCCCGATCATGCTCTACGATTCTCCCACTGGCGGCCTTGATCCGGTGACCGCCCAAACCATTAATATCCTCATCCTCAAACTTCGTGACACTCAGGGCGTCAGTTCCATTGTGGTCACACATCGGCTTCAGGATGCGTTCTGGCTGGCCAAATTCACATACTCCAAAGACACAGGTGGGTTAGTCCCGGTCAGAGAGAATGGAATGAAAGGATCGAATACCGCCACGCGTTTTCTGGTGCTGCGGGAAGGTTCGGTGCATTTCCACGGTACGCCGATGGAAATGGTATCCACCCAGGATTCGTATCTTCAGCAGTTCCTTCAGTAAGGTCGCCCGCGACGGCAGGTTGAACTAAAATGAAGACGTTAGGAGTGATTCTGGAAGGGAGGAATTATGCCTCAGCGCAAACAGCTCACTTGGGCCCAGCTCCGCGTTGGAGCGCTCGTCATTTCCGGCCTGGTTGTCCTGGCAGTCGGGATCTTCTTTATCAGCGGCCAGGTAGGAATTTGGACCAGCAAATATACGCTCAAGACTTATTTCTCGGGCGCCCAGGATTTGCGTGACGGCGCACAGGTGAGACTGGCGGGGATCGTTGTCGGCAATGTCGTAGGCGTCAGGCTCTCCCCCTATACCCAGCCTAGCCGCGCGGTTGAAATCGATATGAAGATCACCAGTAAATACAAGGACCAGATCCGCACGGACTCCGTGGCCACGATTGAAACTGTCGGCCTGTTGGGTGAAGCCTACGTGGATATCACCCGGGGCGGACCCGGCGCCCAACCGGTCCCCGACGGCGGGGTGGTCAACAGCCATGAAGAAGCCAACATGAAACAGATTGTCCAGAACGCCAACGACGCGGTTTCCAACCTCCGGGTGCTCAGCTCTACGCTGAGTGATATCACCAAGCAGATCCAGCACGGCCAGGGCTCCATTGGCAAACTCATTTATACGGAAGGGTTTTACAACAACCTGAACAAAACAGCCGATGAGGCGCAAAGGCTCATGGCTCAGGTTGAACGAGGCCACGGGACGCTGGGCAAGCTTCTGACTGATGAAACTCTCTACAACAAGACCGTTGCTGCTGTCGATAAGGTTAACGGCGTGCTTGACCAGATGCAGCATGGCAACGGGAGCGCAGCCAAGTTCATCAACGATCCGTCGCTTTACAACAACATCAACCAGGCCACTAAGAAAGCCAATGCGCTGATGTCCGACGTCAACGATGGCAAGGGCACACTCGGCAAACTCATCAAGAATCCGAGCCTTTATAACCACGTCGATGAGACCGTAAAGCACATCGATGTGATCACTGACCGCATCGATCGCGGCCAGGGAACGTTGGGCAGGCTTTCGACCGATCCAACGCTGTTCAACAACCTTGTTTCAAGTTCTCAATCACTTAAACAATTCCTGACTGAATTCCGCACACACCCTAAGAAGTATTTGACCCTGCGCTTGCATATCTTCTGAAAAGGTTTCACGCAGCGACTGGCAAACAAGATGCATCTGCGATACCATGAGCTTAGTGTGCCCGTAGCGGGTGCGAGTCGTCACAACGGCTTAAGGAAACATGGGATCTGACTTGCGCAAGTTCGGTCGAAGGGTTTCTCCGGACTGCGAAGCCTGGAAGGTTCAAAGGCGCAGCAAAGGTGCGAGACATGCCAGCAGGGCAGCGGCCTTGCTCCTGGCCTGTCTTATGCTCGGAGCCGCGCTGCCGTCGGCGCCCGCGGCGCAAAAACAGGGTGAGCAAGTTGAGTTCTTGATCGCGCGGAACCAGATCCAGGATCCGTTCTTCGAACACTCGGTTGTTTTCATGCTGCCGGCACCGAAAACGCCCCTGATCGTCGGCCTGATCATCAACAAGCCGACGCGCGTGACGCTCGACAAACTTTTTCCGGATACTCCGGAATTCAGAAATTGGACTCTGCCTGCATACTTCGGCGGTCCCGTGGATGTCAGCATCCCCAGTGTCGTTTTCGAGTCACCAACGGCCCCTAAGCATGCGGTCCAGTTGTACCGCAATGTTTACCTGACCTTCGATCGCGATCTGATTTCCAAGATTTTCAAGAACCGAGAGCAACCTTCAAAGCCGCGCATGTTTCTTGGCCGGGCCCAGTGGTCGCCAGACCAACTCCGGAACGAAATCGCCCGGGGATCGTGGTACAGATTGCGCGCGAATGGGAATCTGATCTTCAACTCCGAGCCCCACAGCCTGTGGCGCATACTCCACGCCCGGGCCGAACCCAGCAAGTATATTCGATACCGGCTCCCCTCCCGCCATCCCCGTACAGGCGCGGGAAGAAATTCAGTGATGTGACAGCATTCCGTGAACACGCCAGGCACACCGAATCACACCGTCTGGCCTCATATGCCAAACTGCCCGGAACCGAAACTGCAATTCTCCCGCTTGGCCTCTCATGCGGTAGAATTGAAGATTGCTCATGACTGAAAAGACTCAGCTTATTGGAACCCGGCGGAAGTCTCCCGGCCGTTTTGCGAGGCAGGCGTGGTCAAAACTGCGGGTCACACTCGAAATGATCAAGGTGGAGCATTCGGTTTTTGCGCTGCCGTTTGCCTTGACGGGAGCCATGCTGGCCGAGCAAGGCTGGCCGCACTGGTGGAAGGTCTTCTGGATTGTCGTGGCCATGGTGGGGGCGCGCAGCGCGGCGATGACTTTCAACCGCATTGCTGACCGCGAGTTTGACGCCAGGAATCCCCGGACCGAAAAACGCGCCCTGCCCGCAGGCCACCTGACCCTGCGCTTTGCGGCGGCGTTTACGGCTGTTTCTTCGGCGCTGCTGCTGCTGGCCGCATGGGAATTGAATCCGCTGGCGTTCAAGCTCTCTCCGGTGGCGCTGGCGCTGCTGCTGCTTTATTCCTACACCAAGCGTTTCACACTGCTCTCCCACATCGTGTTGGGCATGTGCCTGGGGCTCTCACCTGTGGCAGCCTGGATTGCTCTGCGGGGCGATGTGAGTTGGAGCGTGGTGATCCTCGGCGTAGCGGTCACGCTGTGGGTCGCCGGCTTCGATCTTATTTATGCCTGCCAGGATGTAGACTTTGACCGCGGCACCAATCTCCACTCGGTTCCCAAGCGATTCGGCATTCGGGTAGCTCTGTTCTCTTCGGTCGCACTCCACGTCTTGATGCTGGCCTTGCTGGTGATCGTGGCTCAAATGTCAGGGCTGGGATGGATTGCGCTCGCAGGACTGGCACTGGTAGCAGCGCTCCTCGCTTACGAGCACCTGCTGGTGAAACCTTCCGATCTTTCCCGCGTGAACGCCGCCTTCTTCACCATCAACGGCTATATCAGCGTTCTTTTCTTTCTGACGTGGGCGGCAGCCATTCTAATCCGGTGAATGCAACCTCGACAAGAAGCGCTGCAGCACTGCCCGCCCAATGTTCTGTGTTCTCCGTGATATACAACCCATAACGCAGTGCCCAGGGAAAAGTTCCGTCTTCGCTGTATCGAATCTTTCCGGTCCACAGAGCACACAGGGGCGAGTTCCTGCCTGAAAAACAGAGATATGAGAACTTGTGCGGCTGGGACTGGCTGCGCAAGATGTGTTTTCAGGGCTGAACTGATTATTGCGTGCGGTAGGGAGTGGCCATCTCACGGAAGACCAGAGAATCAAAGATGGCCAGAACGTGCTTGCGGTAGCTCAACACGCGCTCGACCATGGGTTTGGAAGTGGGATCGCGATGTGCCTGCCTCTTCCAGCGCTCCAGCACATGCGGCGGAACGTCGATATCGGCTCGAAGTTTCTGGAGCGGCTGACCGCGCAGGAACAGACCATAGAAGAAGGCTGCTTCCTGGCGGGGTTCTGCGAATCTGGCTTCGTTCTGCTGCATCACGTTCAAGCGCCTCTCGGAATTTCAAGTCAAAATTCCTCACGGCACGTCCAGAGTCCCAATCGGGCTTATCAAACTGCGAAATCTTATCTTAACCCCTTTGTCAAGGTTAAGGCCCGATTTCTGGTCGGTCCCGGAAGCGGGATTTGAATTCACGATCAAAATCCGCCAGCCGATAGCCTACTGGCAGGGTAGCACAGATTCCAGCAGTTTCGCGGCACTCCCCAGTATTCTTTTGGGCTTGCGTGTCCCGCATCAATGCCCGATTGCATCACTGAAGAATGGGACGTAGAATATTAATCTTGGTAGTAGGCGGCAGAAAATTAACAGACTGGAATCAACATTTTGAACTTACGCTTGGAAGACACGAATCTGCAAACCATCGCCGACAAAGTCCTTGCCGGCGAGCGCCTGGAATTTGACGAGGGAGTAACGCTATACAATTCAAGCGATCTGCTCGCCATTGGCTACCTGGCGCATCACGTCCGCGAAAAACTGCACGGCAAGAGGACGCACTTCAACGTCAATCGCCATATCAACCCGACCAATGTCTGCGTGGCCAGTTGCAAGCTGTGCGCTTTCGGGCGCAAACCGGGCGCCCCCGGCGCCTATACAATGGCATTGGAGGAAGCGTTCCGGACGGCCGGCGAAAACTGGACTGAAGCCGTAACAGAGTTTCACATTGTCGGCGGGCTCCATCCCGATCTACCCTTCCAGTATTATGTGGATCTGCTTCGAGGACTGAAGGAGCGATTCCCGTCAGTCCACTTGAAGGCCTTCACAGCAGTTGAGATCGCCTATTACTCGCACATCACCCAGCTTACGGTGCGGCAAATCCTGGAACGGCTCCAAGAAGCCGGGCTGGGATCGCTTCCCGGCGGCGGTGCAGAAATCTTTGCTCCCGCTGTGCGGCGCGTGATTTGCGACCACAAGATCGGCGCCCACATGTGGCTGAAGGTGCACAGAACCGCGCACGAATTGGGTCTGCACTCGACCGCGACGATGCTTTATGGCCACATCGAAAGCTCTGAAGACCGCGTAGATCATCTCCTGCAGCTGCGCAACCTGCAGGACCAAACGGGAGGTTTCCAGACCTTCATTCCGCTGGCTTTCCATCCCGCCAACACCGAGCTTGGCAAAAGAGTGCAGTGGGACGAGACTTCGGGATTTATGGATTTGAAAAACATCGCCGTCTCACGCCTGGTGCTGGACAATTTCCCGCACATCAAGGCTTACTGGATCCTGATGTCGCCCCGCGTCGCCCAGATTGCGCTGCGCTTCGGCGCGGATGATATCGACGGAACCGTGGCTGAAGAAAAAATCTATCATGATGCCGGGGCAAAAACTCCCCAGGTGATGACACGCCAGCAAATCATACGGCTGATCAAAGAGGCCGGCTTTGAACCCTTCGAGCGCGATACCCTGTATCGCCCAGTGGTTCGCACTGAAACCAGCGTCAGCGTTCAAGTGTAACCGGCGCGACTGCAAAGGAAGGTCCTCGCTATCCCGCCGACTGCCGGCGGAAATGCCGTGCGACTTCAAAACCCACTAAGATGTAGACAGGCAAATATTCCAGAACCAGCATGAGCGGCGAGTTGGCAAACGATCCGCCCGCTGAGTACACTATAACCGGTGAATACCCCAGAACGCAGGTGACGGTCACCAGCAGCAAACCAGGGCTCGAGCAAAAGCAAAGGAAGGGGACGATCCACGTGAAGTACCACGGAAAGGCGTTGGGCGACAGGAAAAGCAGTCCCGCCACCACGACCAACGCGGCTTGAAAAATGTCCATCCCGGATTTAAGAACATAAACAATCAGCAGCAACAAAAGGACTCCGGCCACAAGCTGTGCCTGCCGAGTTGAGTTGCCGGCTGCTAAAAAAAGTCTGAATAGACTGTCATTTCCCTGCCATTTGGCCGCAAAGTCCGAAAGCCCTTGGAATAAATGGCCGGATGCACCGAGAAATGGCAAATAACCAAGGATAACCACCGCTCCGAAGATTCCGGCATAGGGCCAGCGAGTACGCTTGAGGAAGGCAGGCAGGAGGAAGATCGGGAAGAGCTTGGAGAGGAAACCCAGGGCCAGAAACATGATTGACAGGGTGCGCCGACGGCCTATAATTAGAAAGATGAAGGCCGCCAGCAGCATGAGGATGGCCAGCGAGTCATTGTGGCCCGACAGGGAGAAAGCGATCAGAACTGCCGGGTTCCACGCATAAATCAGGACGTGTTGGAGCGGGCGGCGGGCTGCTGCCAGGAGGACCATAATCAGGGCTACGGTTGCGAGGTCAAGGGCGGTGAACAACCGCTTGTAACCTGCAACAGTACGCACCCAGGAAAACGTCACCTCACTGAAGGGTGGATAAACTGTGGGGGTGGTTTTCCCGGTTTCAATCGGGTGGCGAGGGTTCTGAGCCCATTTGAGTCCGGGCATGGCAGGATAAATGGCGTAGGGATTAAGATGGGCGCGCTCGACGCGCCCTTCCCATTGATAGCGAAAAACGTCTTGCGAGAGCGTAGGAGTCAACGGTAGGAAAAAGAGACGAAAGACGACGGTTGCGCCGAGAATCACAAAAAGAGTCGCGGGGCCGCACTTGTACCGTTGAACGACGTAGACGCCGGCAAGGTACAAAGCGCCAGCCACTAGCATCAACGCAATGAATTCCGGGACGTAGTCCATGAGGGGCTGGTAGCGAGCAACGGTATGGAGAATTACTCCGAGGGCCACGGCGATTGTCAAAAGACCGAAGAATGCTGCATAACGCCACGCAGACAGTGGTTTTTGCATCTTACTTTGCATGAAGCGTGTGTTCTGTGTGCAAAGACTCGGTGACGGGTTTTTGTCTGTGTCGGTCAAGGTCTAACTCCGAGGGTCCATGATTTACCATTCATTCTTGGGCTTGCTTCTGGTTCCAACGAACCCGGTCGCCCATTATGTGTATCTGCTTTTTCACCGTTCGCCGTTCAGCGGGATCTACCAGCCCAACGCGTTTGATCTCTCGATTGAGATTCCTTATTTCGCGATCCTATCCATTCTTTCAATTTATGGAGTTCACCGCTATTGTCTCACTTATCTCTATCTGAAAAACCGCGGGAAAACACCCAAGCCTCAAAAAGTGTTTGAAAAGCTGCCCCGCGTTACGGTTCAGTTGCCCGTGTACAACGAGCGTTACGTGGTGGAGCGGCTGATCGAGGCGGCCATTAATCTGGATTATCCACGGGATAAACTGGAAATTCAGGTCCTCGATGATTCCACGGATGAGACGCGGCTGCTCTGCGAGCGATTGGTCCGCCAATACGCTACTGCCGGTTACCCGATCGAGTATCTCCACCGGGATAATCGCCTTGGCTTCAAGGCAGGTGCGCTGGCCGAGGGGCTGAAGAAATCAACCGGCGAAATGGTCGCCGTCTTTGATGCGGACTTTGTTCCTCCGCGACCCATCCTCAAGCAGATGGTCCACTACTTTACCGACCCAAAGGTAGGGATGGTCCAGGGCCGTTGGACATGGATCAACAGGGACTATTCAGCCCTGACAGAGGTTGAAGCAATCATGCTTGACGGCCACTTCGTGGTAGAGCATGGTGGCAGAAGTTCCTCCGGGCGCTTCTTTAATTTCAACGGAACGGCAGGCATGTGGAGGCACGCCACCATCGAAGATGCGGGCGGATGGGAGCATGATACCCTGACCGAAGACACCGACTTGAGCTATCGCGCCCAGATGAAAGGATGGAAGTTCATCTACGATCCGAACATCGTGTGCCCGTCGGAACTTCCAGTGGAAATGAACAGCTTCAAAACCCAGCAGGCGCGATGGGCCAAGGGACTGCTGCAGGTCGGCAAGAAGATCCTCCCGGTCATCTGGAGGAGCGACCAGCCTTTGTATATCAAGCTGGAGGCAACGTTTCACCTCACCGCCGGCATTGCCTATCCCCTGATGGTCCTGTTTTCATTAATCCTTTTGCCTGCCATGATTGTCCGCTTTTATCAGGGCTGGTTCCAGATGATGTACCTTGACCTTCCCTTGTTCATTCTATCCACCTGCACGGTTTCGGGTTTTTATGTCGTATCCCAGCGTGCTCTCTATCCTGAGAACTGGATGCGACGGCTGCTTTACCTGCCTTTCCTGATGGCAACGGGCATCGGGCTGGCCCTCACTAACGCCAAGGCCGTGGTCGAAGCGCTCTTTGGGATCGAGTCCGCTTTTGTGCGTACGCCGAAATACCGGGTGGAACAGAACGAGCAAGGATGGGAACGAAAGAAGTACGTGCGAAGACGAATTGGCTGGATTCCTGCCGTCGAACTGCTTCTGGCAGGTTACTTTGCCTATGC
>JBJKQK010000228.1:0-8986 GCA_046705285.1 Terriglobia bacterium | reverse complement strand
GCCTTGCTCGAAAGCGAACTCTTCGGCCACGTCAAAGGAGCCTTCACAGGCGCCAGCGCTACCAAGCCCGGGAAATTCGAGCTGGCTGACAAGGGAACGCTGTTGCTCGACGAGATTGGTGAAATGCCCCTGGCGCTGCAACCAAAGCTGCTGCGGGTGCTGCAGGAGCGCGAGGTTGACCGGCTGGGGGACACGCGTTCTGTGCCAGTTGACGTGCGGGTCATCGCCACCACAAACCGGACACTACGCAAGCTGGGCCAGGAAGGCCACTTCCGCCTGGACCTTTATTATCGCCTGAACGTGATCCCGCTGGCGATTCCTCCGCTGAGAGAAAGGCCGGAAGATATTCCTCACCTGGCCGAGTACTTTGCGAGAAAACTCGCAGCCCCGTCGCGCGGCAGGTCCACAGTGCTCTCCAGCGAGTTTATTGACCGCCTCACGGACTATGAGTGGCCGGGCAACGTCCGGGAACTGGAAAACTTTGTACGCCGCGCTATCGCGCTCTCCGACAATGGCGTGGTCAGCGCCTCTGCCCTTGAAGGCCTGGAATCCAAACCGGAACCTTCCGACGCCGGAACGCTACTGCCGGGCCTCACCCTTCGCGATGCGGAAAGGGAACTGCTAACTCGCACGCTTGAAGCAACGGCGGGAAACCGGACACGGGCGGCTGCAATGCTTGGCATTAGTCTTCGGACCATTAGGAACAAAATCCGGGAATATGGTTTGCCCCCCAAGGAGGCCGTATGAGCTGGCTCGATGCGCCATCGATCCATGAACTCGTCAACTATCTGGACGTCACCGCCCTGCGCGAGAAGTTGACCGCCGGCAACATCGCAAACATCGACACTCCGGGCTACCGCACCCTGGATATTGATTTTCAGGACGCGCTTCAGCAGGCGAGCCTTGGAGGGGGAGAAGCTCCACTCGCTCCTCGCGTCTTTCCGGTCAAGGGCCTGATCGAGCGGCCGGACGGCAACAACGTCAGCCTGGATCGCGAGAGCATCATCCTGGCCGGCGTTCAGCTCGAGTTTCGCACTGCCGTCACGTTACTGCATGAAGAGTTCAAACAGATCGATGAGGCAATCAATGCCAACGGAGGAGCATAGCACATGAATCTCTTTAACATGCTTGACGTCAGTGGGTCGGCACTGGTGGCCGAACGCCAGCGTGCTGAGGTCGTGGTCAGCAACCTGGCAAATGCGGAGACAACCCGGACACCCGGAGGTGGCCCCTACCAACGGCAGGAGGTGGTGTTTGGAAGCGCGCGGATTGTTCCTGCTTCGTTTGTACAAGCCTTCAATTCCGTCTCCGACTCTGCGGTGAAAGGCGTCCGCGTGGTGAAAGTGGTCGCAGACTCAGCGCCCCCGATCGAGCGGTTCGATCCCTCGAATCCCGACGCAAACGCTCAGGGATATGTCAGTTATCCTGCGATCAACCCGGCGGAAGAGATGGTGGACCTCCTGGAGGCTTCCCGCGCCTACCAGCTCAATGTGGATGCCGTTCAGGCAACGAAAAGCATGATTACACAGGCGCTCACAATCCTGGGCTGAGGAGATGAGCAAGACCACGAGACACCACCTACACACCGGCGACGGTAATCGGGAAGTTTAATCTTTTAGATGACATTTGTTATCTATTACGCTGACATCACAGGATATGGCGTTTTCGGAGAAATCGAATGACCGGCATTCCAGCAGGGTTTTCGCCCATCGATCCAGGCAGCTTCAACCGGCAGCAAGTCAACCAGATCAATAACCAGCAGCCGCAATTTGTCGACTCGCTGAAGCAGACCCTCCAGCAAGCCCAGAAGATCCAGAGCGAAGCTGACCAGAAGGTTTCAGCCATGGCCGCGGGCAAAGGGGTGGATATCCAGGGGACCATGGTTGCGGTGGAAAAGGCCAACCTCTCTTTCGAGCTGGCAATGGAAGTGCGTAACAAGATTGTCCAAGCCTACCGGGATGTCTACAACATGCAGTTCTAGGGACTAGGCCATGGCGTTTGACGCAACCCAGACTTTGCAGCAGGGCAAAGACCTCTACCGCAGCCTCACCTTGAGGCAGAGAGTTCTGATCGCAGCTTCTATGGTCGCAGTTGGGGGATGCTTATGGCTGTTCGTCTCACTTTTGGGAAGAGGCGATTATCAGCCGCTTTATTCCGGCCTGCAATCCGAGGAAGCCAACATGATTGCCAAGCGGCTGGCGCAGGAAGGGATTCCTTCCCGGCTGTCTGGCGACGGAAAAAGCCTGAGCGTCCCTGCCGACCGCCTGGACAGAGCCCGGCTTGACATGGCATCAGAGGGCCTTCCGCAAACCGGACGCCTCGGATTTGAAATCTTTGATCAGACGAACTGGGGGGAGAGCGACTTTGCTGAGAAGGTCAATTACCAGCGAGCGCTTGAAGGTGAACTGGAGAGGACAATTCAGGACTTGAGTGATGTGACCGCCGTGCGCGTTCATCTGGTCATGCCGCATGAATCGCTTTTCTCTGACCGCGAGCGGGAGGCTAAGGCGTCGGTCCTGGTTAAGGTGCGCGACGGCCACCTTTCTCAAAAGTCGCTGCGAGCCATCACTTACCTGGTGGCAAGCGCTGTAGATACCCTGCAGCCCCAGAACGTAACAGTGGTGGACGCAGACGGCAACGTTCCCATCGTTTTGCAAGGCGGGGTGAAAGCAGGTTCACCGGAGGAAAACGCGGAGTATGAGCAGAAACTGGACCAGAAGCTCACTGCCACGCTGACACCGATCCTGGGAGCCGATCACTTTGTTGCCCGTGCCACGGTTGAATACGACACATCTTCAAAGGAAAACACTCAGGAAATCTATGATCCCAAGGATTCAGTGGTATTGACTTCACAGGTTACACGAGACCTGTCGTCTGCGGATGGCCAGGACGGCGGCATCCCCGGCGCCGCCAGCAATGTTCCGCAGGATGAGGTCAATGGTGGCGGCAATCACAGTGGCAACAACCCGGGTGGGACCAAGGGCAACTCCAGCAATACAGTCTCGGCTGACAATGCCAGCGCGGATGACGGAACGGCGGGTGAAAGCAGCGCCAGCAAAACCTATGCTGTTGGACGAACCGTTGTTCACACCGTGCGGTCGCCGGGGGCCATTCAGAGAATTTCTGCGGCGATTCTGGTGGATGACTCGGTCGAAACCAAGATGGTGAAGGGCCATCCGACACATGTCCGTGCAGCTCGCACGCCCGAACAATTGAAGCAGATTCAGGCGCTGGCAGCCGCAGTACTGGGCCTCGACCCGGCCCGCGGAGATTTTGTGACGGTAGAGAACATTCCTTTTCACATCACTCCCATGGAACCCGGGCCGCCACTCTCCGGGGTTAGGAAAATCGATCGGTTGCTCAACCAGAATGGATATCTCGTCCGATATATCATTCTGGGCCTTCTTGGACTGGGGCTCCTCCTCTTTGTGTTCAGGCCGCTGTTCAATCAGTTGGGCGTCACGTTGCAGGAGATGCCCCGAGCCCTTCGCCAGGCCGAGAGGCCAGAGCCAGCTCTTTCAGCAGCCGGCGGTTCCCCCGAAGATGGGTTTGCTCTGGGCCCTGGAGGAAGCCAGCCAGCAGGTGAGCGACCGGACGAGAACCGTGAAAGGCCGCGCATGGCCGTCCTGAAGGAAACCCTGACAACACGGATCACTAAAACTCCGGTGGAATCCAGCCACCTGATCCGTGGCTGGCTGAAAGAAGGCGAACGATAAACATGGAAGCGTCTCAAACCGCATCGGCCTCTCTCGGCGGGATTCGAAAAACTGCGATCCTGCTGATTACGCTCGGCGACAAGGCTGCCAGCGAGATCCTTCGCTGCCTGCCCGCCAGCGAAGTGCAGCGCATCACCGCTGAAATTTCCAATATTGATTACGTCTCGCATGAAACGTCATTGCAGATTCTTGAGGAGTTCAACAAGCTCCTTACCGCGCAGGAGTACCTGACCATGGGTGGCCCTGAGTATGCAGAAAAGCTTCTGGAAAGGGCCTTTGGCGACTCCGAAGCCAAGCTCCTCCTGGGCCAGGCGTTGTACGGGCAGGAGATGAAGGCGCTCGATTTGAGTGATTTGAGCCGCACCGACCCTCACCAGCTCGTCAAGCTGATTGAAGATGAACAGCCACAGACGCTGGCTCTTATCATGGCGCATCTCGGATCCAAGATCGGATCTTCCCTGCTCGCGCTGCTGCCGGAAAACACCCGCGCCTCCGTTATGGAGAGACTTGCAAATATGGGCCAGCTTTCGGGTGAAACCGTGCAGCGTGTGCTCCTGGGCCTGCAGGGTAAGTTTCAATCCGTGGGCCGCCAGGAAAACCGGCTGGCTTACGGAGGCGCTACCGCCGTTGCAGGCATCCTGAATGAAATGGATTCCACGGCCAGCAAGGCCATCCTGGAGACCTTTGAGCAGAATGATCCGGAGCTGGCGCTGGCCATCCGCGACGCGATGTTTACCTTTGAAGACCTGCTGACAGTTCCCGAGAGGAGCATCCGGGACGGGCTTGGAGCGATTGACAAGAAGACTCTGGCTGTGGCTCTCAAGGGTGTTTCCGAAGACTTGAAAAACCACATCTTCAAATGCATGTCGTCGCGAGCCGTAGAAATGCTGAAGGAAGACATGGAATCACTGGGACCGATGCGGGTCCGAGACGTAACCAAAGCGCAGTCCGAGGTCGTCAATGCTCTCCGCCAGTTGGAGTCGGAGGGCAAGATCACTTTGCGAAGCGAGGAAGATGATGCCTTCGTTGTCTAAAGCCAGATTGCTGAGCGGGCCGGGGGATGGGATCTGCGGAGTGAGGGAGTTTGTCTACCGCGGCGTTGAGGGCCATGACGCCGATGGTGGCGCGGCCTTGCCCAATCTCCCCGCAAACATAGAAACCCTGTGGTGCGAAACTCCCATTCAGGACCCTCCGGAACCCGAAAAGAAATATACCGAGGAGGAGCTCACCACCCGGGAGCAACGGGCATGGGAACGCGGAGCTCAGGAAACAGCCGCCCAGACACGCAGGGACATGGAAATAGGTCTGACGGCCGAACGAGAAAAACTGACTGCAGCCTTGGACGAATTCGTACGGGAGCGGAACGAGTATTTCAGGAATGTGGAAGCGGAGGTGGTCCGGCTTGTTCTGACCGTGGCTCGCAAAGTGCTGCATCGGGAAGCCCAGGTTGACCCTCTGCTGCTCACCGGTGTCGTCCGTGTGGCGCTCGATCAGATCGCCAACGGCACAGGTGTAAAACTCCGGGTGCCGGCAATCCAGGCAGACGCCTGGAGAGCCGCGGTCGAGTCGATCCCTGACAGGTCCTCGGCCATTGAGGTCGTTGGCGATAACTCGCTGGAGGGTCCTGACTGCTTGATTGTGACGGAGGCCGGTACAACAGATATTTCACTCGAAGCGCAACTGGCCGAGATTGAGCGAGGGTTTATGGACCTTCTGTCTCAACGGCCGGCACACGACTCAAGAGAACTTCACGCTCCTTCCTGCGTCGCTTAATTGGAGTCTGAACGATGGGACTTCCCGCAATCAGGTCGAACATTCTGGACTCTTGCCTTCACCAACTGCAACAGGGCTCGACGATGCGGTGGTGGGGCCGCATCACCAAAGCGACTGGCCAGCTCGTGGAGTCCGAAGGGCCGTTTTGCGCGGTCGGTGAATGCTGCCAGATTCTGGACGGGACAGGCCAGGTGTACGAAGGCGAAGTTGTAGGCTTTCGCGGACCCACCGTGCTTTCCATGGCTCTCCAGAAGGTAGAAGGGGTGCGCTATGGCGACCGCGTCACCACCTGGGGTGCCCGGCCCAGCGTTGGAGTGGGCCAGGACCTGGTCGGCAGGGTCATCGACGGTTCCGGCCAGCCTATCGACTCCGGACCGCCCCTCCGCGTGGAGCGCAAATGGCCACTCCACTCTTCTCCACCGTTGCCGCTGGAACGAGCGCCTATCCAGGAGCCCATCGGCTGTGGCGTGCGCGCCATCGACGGCCTCATCACCGCCGGGCGCGGCCAGCGGCTGGGGATTTTTGGCGGTAGCGGGGTTGGCAAGAGCACGCTGATCGGCATGATGGCCCGTGGCAGTTCAGCAGATATCACCGTGCTGGCGCTGGTGGGCGAGCGCGGAAGAGAAGTTCGCGAGTTTCTGGAAAAAGCCCTGGGCGAAGAAGGGATGCGCCGGTCAGTGGTCGTGGTCTCGACCTCCGATCAGCCGCCGCTCCTCCGAATTCGCGCCGCTCTGGCTGCATGCTCCGTCGCAGAGTATTTCTGCTCGCAAGGGAAAAACGTCCTGCTGGTTGCGGATTCCATCACCCGCGTCGCCATGGCCCAGCGCGAAATCGGGCTGGCCGCGGGAGAACCACCGACTTCCCGGGGATACACGCCATCGGTCTTCACGCTTCTGGCCCGATTGATCGAGCGTGCTGGCCATTTCGGCCACGGCAGCATCACCGGTTTCTATACCGTTCTTATGGAGGGCGACGATCAGCAGGACCCACTGGTGGACGCGGTCCGCGCGTTGCTCGACGGGCACATCGTGCTCGACCGGCGGCTGAATATGCAGAACCACTTCCCACCCATTTCCGTCCTGGACAGCCTGAGCCGTCTGATGACTTCCGTCTGCTCCCCCGAACACCTGGAAAAGGCGCGGCACCTTCGCAAATTGCTGGCCGCTTATGCCGCCTCAGAGGATTTGATCCGGGTGGGAGCGTACCAGAAAGGACTCGACCCATCGCTCGATCGCGCCCTGGAAGTGCTTCCGGCCCTCAACCAGTTTCTCCAGCAGAAAACGAATGAGCCTGTCTCCTTTGACCAGGCAATTGCTGAACTGCTGGCGCTTCCCGGATAGGATCGCCATGCCCTTCCATTTTTCACTTCGAGCTCTCCTGCGCCTTCGCCAGACTTACGAGAAGCGCGAGCGCATGCACCTCAAGGTGCTGAATGTGGCCTATAGCCGCCTCCAGCAGGAATATCAGGCGTCCGGCGAGCAGAGGATGCTTGTCTTTGAACAACTGGCGAAGCAGCTTCAGGAAGGAATCTCCGGAAGTGAACTCCAGATCGCCTCGACCTCTCTGCAGCATTCAGCCAACAGGCAACACCAACTGACAGGGCAGATGAACGATCTCGAGCCTCAGATCCGGAAACAGACTGACACCTACCTTGAATCTCAAAGGAGACGCAAGATTCTTGACAGTCTGCGCCAGCGAGAGCTGCGGGCCTTTGAGCTGGACGAAAACCGGCGGGAACAGCAGCTCATTGATGATCTGTTTGTGCAGCGCCGGCACTCTCAACAGCATGGCTAGTCGTTTCCCCCTGCCGTGGGCAAAGCTTGCCCAAGTCACACAATCTCCCGCCTCCGAATCATCCGCTGCCACAGAACAACTAAACTCTTAACCTGTTGGGAACAAAAGCGTTGCCAGCCCACTCTCAATATGCCCTCGATATGGACTTCCAGATGCGATACGTGTGACTTCGAAGAGCGGATGAGCGATGAGTGCGAGTCTCCAACAGATCCCAAACGTACCCTCGCCACCCGGGGCGCACGGTGGCACGGCGGCGCTGCCGCCTGGACACGCCCGCTTTGCGAATATTCTCGGTGCTGAAATGAAAAAGAGCGATTCCCAGCGGCAACCCGAATCGCTGCAGGCCCCAGCGAGCAAAGCCAGCGGCCAGCCAGAACGACACAACAAACCTTCTCAGCCATCGATCAACCCTCAGACTCCCGCTCTCGTGACAGTGGCAGTAAATTCCACCGGCCAGTTGCCGCCAGCCGTGGTGTCCCAAGATCAGTCGCCCGGATATGGCAATGCAGCAGCAAGCGGCCCTCAGGTCCCTGCCCGAAGCTTGCAAACTCTCGAAGCTTTGGCGGCTGGACAGTTTCAGCCTGATGTCGCAGCAATCAAGCACACGGCCGCGGCTGCTGCTGAACTGCCAAAGCAAGTTAATGCTCCACAAGCCACAAATCAGGCAGGCCAGAACAATCTGCCGGTTGATGCCGTGGCTCTGACGGAAGACGCTCCGTCCCGTTCGTCGCAGGCGGCGAAAGGACAGCCGGCCCCTCTCTCTGCACAGGTGATTGCCTCTCCTGCGAGCCAGAAGACTCTCACCGCGGGCATGCTCTTCGATGCGCTGGACCCCGCTGTGGCGAAACCCGCAGGACAATTACAAGCCGGCAGCGCAATTCTCGAATCCACCACCCAGACCCGGCAGGCGCCGGCAACAGCAGAAGCCCAGCCACCAGCACAGCCCGCGCCTGAAGCGAAGTCATCTGCGGCTCGGGACAAACAACTGCAAATGGCGCTGGCCGAGATGGAGAATCTGCAACTTGGCTTGTTCTTCCAGGCAACTTCTGAAAACACAGCTCCAGATCCTGTTGAGCTGCAAGGCGCTAAAACTTTCAGCATGCACGGAACGGACGGGCGTTTCTCGGCAAACCCAGTCGATGCCCTCCGGCAGAAGCAAGAGGCAACAGTCCTTCAAAGCTGCGGCAAAGACGCCGGGAGTTCAAGTACCGGCCCCGGCCAGGAAGCTGGCACAGGCTTTCCGCTCAACGCAGCGGCATCCGGTTCATCAAGTGATTCATCGAACGACCCGAACTCCGGGCAGGATCCCCCGGTCAGACACTCCGAAGTTTCAGGGCCACAAGGTTCAGGAACCAGCTTGCCACCTGGCAGCTTCAGTTCAGTGGCTGCCTCCGCAACCGCAACCGCCGCCACCGTGATGTCGGCGACAGCCAGCCAGGCCGCGCCAGCCAACAGCGCGCCGCCCGCCGCGGAGCCATTACAGCAACCGGGTGCGATTCATACGGTCGTCGCAGACAAATTGATTGCCTCCGTAGAAAACCCCTTGAACCTCGCAAACGGCGTTATCAATACCGCGTCGATGCTTCAGGCGCAGGGAAAGACGGAAATGAGAATCACGATGCAAACGGAAGCGCTGGGGCCATTGGAACTCCATGCTGTCTTGGACGGAGGGCACCTGGGAGCCTCCATCGCGGTGGTCAACC
>JBJKQK010000227.1:0-25893 GCA_046705285.1 Terriglobia bacterium | reverse complement strand
CTATGCTGCACGCGGTCACTCAGGATGAACCTCGCTGTGGTTACACATGAAGGAGTAGCCACTCTCAGAAAGGATGACAAAACCTTTCCTGCCAGACCTGTGGGGCAGTCATCCTCTCCCGTGCTTGCAGCTCTCGCCGGGATTCTTCACAACGCGACTCTCCATACCGCTTGCCATGCCGCCGCCCCTGGAGTTACAAGAACTACATTCTTCTCCTGCCGGCTTTCGGCGCCCGTAATTCCCGCGAACCTGAAACGTGATCCCAGCATTGCCGGCAGTTGTACGCTCCTGGGCGCTGGTCCAGCGTCCCGACGAAATTCCAGTCTCCAGCCTCTCTGCCTGCCGAGGGGTTCAAAATTCACTCCAATCCTTCCGAAGCGAGTGGGAGAATGTGCTAGCTTAAGGGGTTGCTGATCGGATAGGTCAGCGTCGCCGATTCCGGCCAGGAGGCGCAAATCCTGGCCATCCTCAAGCACCATCATGTGCCGCAGGTAAAGGATACACTCAGCGCTTGCCCAGTTGTGGGGCATGTCTCCTACGTAATACGCCGTCAAGCTTCCTCGGAGCGGCTGCTCTTCCCGCCAGCAGTAACGCGGCGTCGCATGATTTAGATAGCCGATAAAGGTTTGCCTGGCCCAGCCCTTGAGTCCCGCCCACAAGTAAACATGGGAGACAAAAGGGGCATTATAATTCCAGACGCCACCGTGATGAAGCCAACCCGTCTCAGCCGGAATATCTTCCTGAGTGCAGGCCTGCATCAGCTTAATGTGCCCCACGACAATCGGATCG
Source organism: Terriglobia bacterium (assembly GCA_046705285.1). Lineage (GTDB taxonomy): Bacteria > Acidobacteriota > Terriglobia > UBA7540 > UBA7540 > SCRD01. The sequence continues at coordinate 25,104 of JBJKQK010000227.1, read as the reverse complement.
TCCTTGTCAAACACCAGGCCCGGATAAATAGCGTGGGAGAGCGCCCACTGCGCTGTCTGCGGCCGAGGACGGTCCCACGGGTCAGGCGCTGACCACGCCGGATCTTCCTTCATGAGCATAGGCAGATACTCGAAACCATCCGGATACTGCCGCATCTCGTGAGCAGCTGCTGCGAAGAAGGAGGCCCGAAGTTCTCTGTAGAATCTCTTTGTTTCATCAAAACCGGACAGTTGCAATCGGTCAGCCGCCCGCGTGACTGCCTTTAGTCCTGCAAGCACCCACAGCGTGTTGGTAAATTCGGGCCGGATGCCTCCCAATCCCCCGTCGCCGAACCCTGGCGCCAGAATACCGTAACGGCCACTGATGGTTCCTTGCCGCTTTGCTTCTTCGCGCAGTCCTTCGAGGAACTTCACGGCTCGCAATACATTCGGCCGCATCTCGCGAAAATAGGTCCAGTCCTGGCTGAGCTCCGCCTGGCGAACCAGCGTGAACATGGCAATCCCCGTATCTTTCCAATGCTCAAGGCCCCCACCGGCTACAATTTGGCCATCGGGCAATTGGCGCGACCACTCGGTTTCCAGTCCCTTCTGAGCCGCTTCGTCGTACCCCAGGTATCGGGCAGCCTCAAGAATGAAATTGCCGTCGACGATCCAGAGTCCGCGGTACACGGTCGGACCCACTTGGAAAGTAACTTTTCCCTCTTTCTTCTCACGAGCCTGTTGTATGTTCCGTGCACAAGCCACCAAGAATTCGCCGTACCGGCCGGGAAGTTCCCAGGAGACACTGCCGTCGAACGGTTTCCAGCCTTCCCAGTACTGCCGTGCTTCCGCCAAAAGGTCTGCCGGTTTTTCGAGACCCTCGCTCAACTTCTCCGAACTTTGTCCCTCCTGTGGAAAGCGGAAGAAGCATCGAAAAGGCTCACCCTCTCCGGCCTTTTCTGCCTTCAGTGCGTATGACCGCCACACAACTCCGTCGTCGTGGAGAGTAAGGGACGCATCCGAAACCATGAACGGAGGCCCAGATTTGCTGTCGAGACTCAGGATGGTGGCCTTCGATGATCGCGTGACCTCGATGTTGTGTCGCGTTCGCAGAATGACTAATGGAACCGCATGCAGAGAGTGCAAAGTCCGGGGTTCGATTTCCAGAATCACATTATCGACGCGGCCCTCACCTTCGCGGCGGGTCGCGAAAGTGGTGAGCTCGAGGAATGCCTCAGGACGATCAATTCGCGTATGAACAACCGGGATCGCAGGAGTTTCAACCTGCTGCCAGCGCACTCGATCCCGTTCCATCCCTTCAAGTGTAAATTCCACCACTTCGGGAAAATAATCGATCCCCCGCCCGAGTCCCGGGTGGCCGTAACGCAGGTCACCGTGCTCGCCAACAAGGCTCTTATGGTGGTCGTCAGGGAAACAGTAAGTCAACTGAGACGATAGCGGAGTGTAACGAAAGTCGACTTCGGCAGGAAGATTCTGGACATCGGGGGCAAACCTCTCATCCTGATACAGGCTGGTGCGAGAAGCCTTTCCTGTGTCGTTTGGCAGGGACCTCGCCTCGGCTACTTTGGTTACGGCGAGACTTGTTCCCACATCAACCAGAAATTGACGTCTGCTGGAACGCTTCATAGTTCCTCCCTTTTAAAAGGCGTCCCGCAACGATCTCAGAACGCGTTCTGTGAAGAGCAAACCGTAGAGGCAGAGTACCGGCCAACTCATGCCCCTTCTTAAACATGCAACGCCATTGATACCCTGGGATCACACGCGTTGTCGCAGTCACCCGGGATAGTGATCGCTACAATAGCCAAGCGCGCTCAGTAAAGCAAGTGGCAGTAACCAAGGACCAAGCTCCGGACAAGCCAGCCACTTGTCAAACCAGCCGCAACTTTCGCGATCTCCGCAAGAACTTTCGCCGGGTCTACTTCCCCCAGCATTTTTCCCCTTCCCTGCGAATTCTCCGCCTCCCTTTTCTCCTCTTTTTAGATTTAGCACTGGGTCGGCCAGCTATTTTTGGCAGCAGCCCGCCTATACTGCCAGGATCAGCCACTGTGGTCTAGCACAAAGATTTGAAAATACTTTCACCCACGGAGTTCAAGGTTCGGATGCGCTTTGGCCCATTGGAGATATTCCTTAACGGTATAGAAAGTCCGGTAGCGATAGAGGCGGGCTCCGTCCTCCACAGGAACTGTCCAGTCCAGGTTCCATGAATCCCCTACTTTCTGCATCCATTGCTGCAGTCTACTTTCCATTTCGCTTCTGACAGATCTGGTTGCCGGATCGTCCACAAGGTTATGCAGTTCGTAAGGATCATTTTTCAGGTCATAAAGAACCCAGGGCTGCGATCGTCGCTGGGCATACATATAACGCTCAGTCCGTACCCCTCGCCACGCGTGAAGCACGCCTCCTCCGTGAAAGGGACCAAAAATCTGGAAGAACGCGGAGTCGGGACCTTCCTCTGACTTCCCAAGAACCACCCGTGACAGATCCGTCCCCTGCATGTCAGCCGGGATATCAATTCCGCACAGCGAGAGCAATGTGGGTGCAAAGTCTACATGACTAAAGAGGACGTCTTTCTGTTCCCCCCCTTTGACTTGGCGAGGGTAGCGAAGGATGCCGGGAACGCGAATCGACTCTTCCCAGGGCTTGCGCTTCAGGATTTTACCCTGCGAGCCCAGCATGTTGCCATGGTCGGAAGAGAAAAGAACGATGGTGTTTTCTTCCATGCCAAGCTCATTGAGCGCCTTCATGAGCTTTCCGATCTGCTCATCGATCGCCGTTATGGCTCCGTAATACAAGGCAATGTCCTGCCGGCCCCCTCCTCGCACGCCCGAAACCCAGTTTGGCCGCATCTTCAAATCATCCGGGTCATACATCTTGAAGTATTTTTCCGGCACAATGTAGGGATCATGAGGAGCGGCAAGACCTACCATCAGGAAGAAAGGCTGCTCGTTCTGCGCCTCGTATAGGAATTCAACCGCAAGGTCGGTCCATACCTCAGGAAGATATTTTGTCGTGATGATGGGTACATTGGCGTCGCGAAAATACCAATTGTAGAAATAGTTGTGGTTGCACTCGTTGGCAGCCCATACCCGGTAACCGTGCCGCCGTGGGCCCGGTGGAATGAATCCCGGTAGACGAGGGCCACCGTCCAAGTGCCATTTGCCAATGTAAGCCGTCCTGTAACCTGCGTGGCTGAACAGGGTGCCCATTCCCACCAGCGATTCTTGCAGGCGTAGATCGTTCGCCACCATCCCATTCCGGCTGGTATACATCCCCGTCTGTATGTTGGCGCGCGCAGGACAACAGACCGGAGTGTTTGCCAGCGTGTGCCGGAACAGGATGCCCTCGGAGGCTACCTTGTCAATGTGGGGCGTACGCACATCGGGATTTCCCATGCAGCCGAGCGCCTGGGCACGCCACTCATCGGGAAGGATGAACAGGACGTTGGGCCGGCGGGCCGGTGCTCCCTTCATTGTCGCCGGACCAAGCGTCAGTCCCGCGGTTCCCACTCCCAGCCGCCGCATAAACGATCTTCGGTTCAACCCATTTTTTATGTCGTCGCTCATCAGAATCCTCTCTGGAGTTTTCCGCCCGATCTGCGCCTAACGCAGCAACAAGGCGACTGGTCGACCCGCAACAAACCGGCAGCCAACCTCGAGGGAGGCACGAATACTCTGGAACAAGGATGAACGTGCACTTGAAATCGCCCGGCTTCCGGTAGAATCAGGCCCTGACAACGAAACGGAATCGCGTGTCTTCTCCGAACCATTGGATATAGTTTGTACCCCACGCGTTATTGAACAGGCTGAAATGGATGCCCTTGGCCAGTTCAGGTTGCTCGTTGGAGAAGAAAATCGGCGACATCTCTCCCAGCGCCACTGCCGGGGCATCCAAGGTTTCGATTGAAAGGCTTCCGTGCTGGTCATTATAGAAAATGCCATTTGTGACTGCGTGCATGTGGCGATTGCCTCCCTTCACCACGTCAAAGGGAGAAATGCGCTGGCCAACCTTTTCGAGCGTCCAGCCGTGCGCTTCCGTAGAGGCGGGGAAAAAGCTGAGCCACATGGCTTCCGGAAGTCGGTTCGCGATTTTTCCCAAGCACGTGAAGCTCAGCAGCATCGTGGGCTCTGAGTCGGGGAAAAACAGATCGAGATACATTTCTCGTGGCCAGGCTACACGGCCAGAGGCCGCAGCCTTGGCATCATCAATTCTCAACTGGGCCAGGATGCGGGAGCCTTCCCCCGTCTTCCCTACCCAGCAGCCCACAAGCGTGGGGAGCCACACGCGGCTCTCAGCTCCGAACTTCTCAATATTGGGCTTACCAAAATCCATCGGCGCCCACCAGGTCTTGGCAATGACATAGGCAGCGCGATAGCGCACATAGTCTTCCGCAGATAGAGTTTGATAGGCAAACACAGCAAGCGGTTGTTCCGCGGAAGCCCATTCACGGTTTGTGTTTTTGGCATGAAGCCGGACTATGCCGCCGGTCTTAGGATCTAGTCTGACGACGAAATAAGCTGTTTCCATCTCTGAGTCAGCAGGATCAGGGCTAAGGCCGACCCGGCTGGGCTCAGTCACCTGTAAACCACGAATGCGCTCGTCTGCCTCCTTACGCAGTGAGGCCGGAAGGCCGGCGATAGATGCCGCGATATTCTTCCGCTTCTCGGACCAACTACTTGTCATCCAGCGGAATGGAGGCGTGTCGAGGGCGGTAGTCAGAGCCTTGGGTGTGTAATGCTCGTAGTCGTGCAGCCGTTTTGTATCCACACCCCAAGTGTGTTCGGGTGCGAGCAGCAACCCTTCGAGCAACCGCACGTCCGTGGAATCTCCAGGACGGAACTTCCCTTGCTCAACCCACTCTTTGCGCAGCCGCATCACTTCACGATAGCGAGCTACCTTGATCGGATCGCTGGCCACTCCGTAAATCCACGTATCGCCGATTTCCTGCGTGACCACAGGAAGATTATTTCGGTAAGCCTCGACGGCCAAGGCAATTTCGCTCATGGTGGCCGCGGTGACCCGCGCGGACGGGAACCGCTTGCGCAGGTCTGCATAGATCTTTTTGACGTCTTGAATCGAATGCGGCCCGCCGTTATCACCCCGAACCTCGAGGGCCACCGCAAGGTCCGAGCCCGGAACCTGCAAGACGCCGCCGTAGCCGTGGTGGTACATCATAATGATCGAGGCGCCCTCCGGTTCCTTCCAGACAAAGAGGGGCGGAACTTCTGGAGCGGTGCTGGCGCCGTTAACGCCGATGTCGAGCAACTTGACGCCGCTTCCCGCGAGGGGAGCAACCAGTCCCCGAGTGTGCCCAGGGACATCGCTCATCTTTGCGCCAACAGTTTTGTGGCCGAAGCGACGGTCAAGCGTCTCTGAGATTCCCATCGCTCCTTCAATCATGGAACGGTCCAGCATCTCGGTCTGCCAGTTGAATGGAACGGCGAACCAGGCCAGATCACCGTTCTCGACTGCCCGTTCGGCGCGGATTCTTTCCGCACCCGTGATGTGGTGAAGATAGTTGTATAGAAGCCATGAGCCCGTCGACCAAACATAGCGGTCTTCGCCCATCCGCCGCATGCTGGCTGCGACTCGCATCGCTTCAGGGAAGTATTTGTGAGAGTATTCGCTGATGACAGCAGCCTGGGTGTTCGTAAAACCCACATCAAGGTGGCACATGAAAACCACCAGTACCCGCTTGACTGCTGCCGGAGCTGACAGCGCCTCGGCATCCATCCGCAGGCGAGAATTGCACGCAAGCGCTCCACCCGCGAACAGAACGTTTCTCACGAATTCGCGACGTTTCATAAACCGGACTATCGAGATGCAGTTTTCAAAACTGTGTATCTTTCTACCTGGCGAAACCCCGGACACGCGATGGCCAGATGGCAAACAAGCCGCGGGGCCGTGCTACCATGACTCGGATACCTGCAGGACACTCAAAGCCGTTTGGTCAGGTTCTCAAAGAGGAAAAGACCGGATTTCCCAGCGACGATAATGTCGAGATCGCCATCACCATCAAGGTCCACAACTGGAATTTGCATCCCTCCCCCGGTGCGTGTGCTGTAATCAAGCAGGTGCCTTTTCCACTCGGTTCCTTCCACGTTGAGCGCTTCGTACCAATACACCCCAAGGGGCTCGTTAGCGCCGGGATCGGTCTCGTGCGCATAATACCGCTTGCCCGTAATGAGTTCAAGCCGCCCGTCTCCGTTCAAATCCGCCAGAGTCATCGCGTGAGCTTCCGACCAGCCGTCGTCAATCAGATGCTTTTTCCAGGTGCGCCTCCCGGCAGAGTTCTTCTTCTGTTCCATCCAGAAAATCCCATAGTCATGCCCCAAGCTCGTGACGAGATCAGGAACTCCATCACCATTGACATCCATTGTGTAAATGAACCCTGTTGCTCCCAGATCGAATTCCGCGTGAAAGATCCACTCTCCGTTGCGCGGGTCCTGGGGGGCTTCGAACCAGCCTTCCGGGGTGATAATGTCCGTCCGCCCGTCGCCATTGACATCGCCTGCACCAATTCCATGTCCGTAACTATTGGGACTGATCTCGTGTTTGATCCAAGGATCAACCGAACCTTTCCCTGCCAGCTCATACCATGTGAGCGGAAAGTCCCTGCGGCCAAACTGCGGCAGCAACTGAAGCGGCTTTCCCGTATTGAGGATATCGACGAGAAAGACAAATTCTACTGGTGAGCCGGCTTCAATCACATGCTCCTGCCAGGGCCGTCCGGGTTCGTGCGGGTTTTCCCACCAGGCCAGCGGCTTTGACCAGTAAGAGCAACTCACCAGGTCAGGGTAGCCGTCGCCGTTGACATCGACCGCAAGGTCACTCAAGTCCTCCAGATAAAAATCGGTGTATGGCAGATCACGAAATCGGTGCTTGATGAAACGTGGCCCTGAACCGGGCTGCGGTCGGAGTTGTTCATACCAGTTTTCTCCTGAAACGATGTCCAGGCGGCCGTCATCATTCATATCCACTACAGTCACCGTCTCACTGATGCCGAGATCGAGCGTATGCTTCCGAAACGGGATCGCTCCGTCACCCGCCATTACGCTCTCAAGAGGGATTTGAAGATCTGCTACTGCCTGATGGGAAGGGACGGATGCCGGACGCGGTGCTTCTCTGCCCATCGCATTTGAACCCACAATGGTGCCGATAGTCACGGGAACGCCTGCCGCCACTGCCTTCAGGAACCGCCTTCTTGCCTGACCGTTGTCCTCATTCATTTTTTTGATCTCGCTTGAATAGACATTTTCCATCAATCGTCCGGGTCTTCTTCATTCGATACCAAGCTCCAGGGCCAGCGATTTGATAAACTGCAGTCCTTGGCGCGCGAGTTCATTGCCCGAAGGGGCTAGATCCCGCCATATCGCGGCCGCAGCCGCCAGGTCTGGCTCGGGTTGCGCAAACGACTCGATTGTCACCCATCCTTTATAGCCCACGTCTTTCAAGGCCAGGAGTACACCTCGCCAATCGACACTGCCCGTACCAGGGATGCCACGGTCGTTTTCAGAAACGTGCACGTGGCCCAATACGTTTGCAATGGCACGTATTGATTCTGCCGGATGCTTCGTCTCGATGTTGGCGTGGAACGTATCGAAATGCACTCGGACGTTGGGTTGGCCGACTTCACGCGCCAGCACGGCTGCGTCCTCGGGGGTATTCAGGAAATACGTCTCGAAACGGTTAAGAGGCTCGATGCAAAGCATAACACCCATCTCGATGCCTCGAGTCGCAGCAACGTGCAACCCTTCGACTGCCCACTTCCACTCGTCCTCTGTTCTGCGTCGTCCCGTCATCACGCCCAACCCCGCGTAGAGAGGGCCGCATATAAGGTGCGAACCCAGTTCTGCCGTTCGTTCGATGCACTTTTTCAAGTAGTCTATCCCTTTCGCACGCACTCCTGGATCGGCGCTTATGAGGTTGGCTTCACGCGGGAGAACACTGCAAGTAGTGCGTTCGAGACCGGTATCATCGAGAATGGAAGTGATCCCTGACAAGTTGGCCGGCTCGCTGGGCGAAAGGAAAAGCTCAACACCGTTGAATCCCCATTCACGAATGTGCGAAAACAGCGGCTGATGCTGTTCCGTAATACGTGTGGTCCAGACCATGGTGTTGACGCCGTATTTCACATTCTCCATCCTGCTGGCAAAGTATTAGTGAGGTCGCGTCGTCAAGCTCGGAAAGAGCTGAGTCAGCGTCCGTTCCCCCCTCTAGAATTCTCTTCTCACCGCCGGACTCCAGCCTTACCATCCATAATTTGGGTTAGTGTACAGCCTGGAAACGCGTTCAAATACGTATTCCCTTGATACTGCAAGTCCTCGTGGATGCCGATGGCAGAAGTGTAATAGCCGTTCACCGTCATCTGCTTGAGCAGCGCAAAGAAACGGTCCAATTCAGTGTGAGGATTCCCCTCATTTGCTGCTGATTCAGCGAGAACGTCCGCCAGCGATGACTGTGCGGCCAGGGCCTGCATCCGTTTGAGGCCTCTGCGCCACTGTTGCCGGACCGTCTCGCTGCTTGTAGCGACCATCAGATCGGCAAAGAGGCTGACCGAAGCCGCATGGGCGCCGGGCGAATGAGCGTCTGCCGGAATGATCATCTCCATGAGCCGGTCCAGCAGTTCGTTCTCTTCCTCGGTGAAGAATCGCAGTTTGTAATCGCCCGCAGACCAGGCCGTGCCTTCACCCGCATGACCTACTGCCGCGCCGATACCTTCAAGCCCGGGCGACAGGGCGCCCAGCGTGACAATCTTGAGAACTGTCCTTCGTTTCATACAATGTCTCCCGTAATTTCTACCCGCGATGGTCCACGGAAAAGCCCAGGCTTCCCAGCATGACTACCGCCGTCTGTCGGCAGGGCTCAAAGCTCGCCTCGTCGTCGCTGTTCCTTGATGTAATCGGCTGCCCGCAGCGAAATCGCCATGATGGTGAGCGTGGGATTCTTCTCGCTGGTGGCTGTGAAGCAGCTCCCATCGGTCACGAAAAGATTCTTTACGTCCCGTGACTGGCAAAAGCTGTTCAAAACGGACGTTTGGGGATTCTTTCCCATGCGGATCGTCCCAACCTCGTGACTGCCAAATCCGCTCGGAGCTTTGCCGAAATCAGGAAACACCTCGGCTTTCAAGTTGGAACAGATCTCCATGATGCTGCGACTCTCGTCACGCCAGAGAGCATAGTCGTTCTCGCTGAATCTGAAATGTACAACCGGAATAGGAATGCCGTATTCATCCTTCTGATTCGGATCAACGGTCACATAATTCTGGGGCCGGGCTTCGATTTTGCCAAACGGGCCGAACATCAGATAGCCCGGCTGCATTTTCCGCACACGCTCTTTAAATGTGGCCCCGTAACCGTGCATACTTCTGGCCTGAAATGGAAACATGTAATTGGCAAAATTGACTTGAATTCCCCATCCCCCGGCATAATCCTTTTTCCCGAAGAGCTGATTATACCGCGGGATGTAGACATGGTCGGTCGCCCCATCCTGGTTGAACGGCGCCACGCCCTCGAGTTCCTTGAGATAGATATTGGCGCCTCCGCCCAAATGCCCGTGGAGGTAACGTCCGACCACGCCATTAGAATTTGCCAGACCGTTTGGATAGCGCGGCGAGCGAGAGTTCAGAAGCAGGCGTGCCGACTCCACTGTCGCGCAGCAAACCACGACGATCCTCGCCTTGACTTCCTCTTCCTGCTTTGTCCGCGTGTCCACGTAAGACACGCTGGTCGCCAAACCCTCCCGGTTCACCAGGATTTCGCGCGCCAGCGCGTTCTGTCGCAGCGTAAAATTCCCCGTGGCGGCTGCCTTGGGCAGCGCCGCCACAGCCGTGTTGAAAACCGCGCCTACGGCGCAACCGCTCATGCAATGGCCGCAGTAATGGCAAGGCGGACGAGTGTCGTAGGGTACGGTCAGCACCGCCTTGCGTACGCTAATCAATGGAATCCGCATCCTGGCTGTAGCACGGTGCAAAATGTGTTCACTGCAACGCCATGGGATAGGGGGCAGGTAATGTTTTCCGCCAGGAAGGATTTCCAGGCCATCGTCCCGCCCGCAGACGCCAATCATCTGCTCAATCCGGTCGTAATAAGATTCAAGCTCGTCATAAGTCAGCGGCCAGTCTTCCTCGATACCATCCACGGACCACCCTTTGAAATCCCGTTTCGCATAGCGGAGAGTAACGGCGTTCCAGTGGACAGTCCGGCCACCAACCACCCGGATTCGGTCGACACTCACCGCATCCGAGTCCAGATAGCGAATGGATGTAGACACGTCGCCCTGATAAAACGGCTTGTTTTTCTCGCCGCGTAACCCGCGGTAGGGTAGTTGATAAGGCCATTTGTGCGAAAGGAAATCTCCGAGCGGCACTTCCTTCCCGGCCTCGAGCAGAATGACCTTAGCTCCGCCTTCGCAGAGTTCTTTGGCCATGATCCCACCGGCTGCGCCTGAACCGATGATGCACACATCAAAAGTCAGCCCCATGCTTGCACAGTCCTCCCCCGAACATGATCAGTCTGCAGGAGCGAGTTGATACTTGGTGCCTCCCACGGCAGGCTCAAAGTATACATCCATTATTCCTGCGATGAACACGGTGAAAAGGCGATTCAGAAGCCTCTTGTGAAGAAGCAAACGAAAGGGCACACGACATGCCAGAGCTCCCATCAGGGTGGTTGGAGCCACCAAGGGAGCTTTGCACTTCCGCAAACGCTTGTCAGGATAATGATCGCCAGGGCAATGGCGTTCAGGGGAAACGCTATCGGTAATAGTCTCGGCGAATCAGCTTCGAGTAATGCAGGGAAATCACCGGTCCAGGCTGCCCGGGTTCCGTGTCATGCTAATCCCAACGAGATGTGCTTGGTCTCGACGAAGGCGTCCAATCCTTCGATCCCGAGCTCGCGGCCCCAACCGCTCTGCTTGACGCCTCCAAAGGGACACTGGCTGGTTGAGGGGACACCGTCATTAATCGCGATCGTGCCAGCCTCCAGAGATTCCATCAATCGCCAGGTTCTGCTCAGGTCGCGCGTGAAGGCATAAGCACTCAGGCCGTAGACCGAGTTGTTAGCCTGCTCGATCGCTTCAGGTTCTGTGTCGAAGGGCGATACGGCGGCGACCGGAGCAAAGGTTTCCTCGCACATGCACATCGCCCCTTGCGGCACATCGGCAAGCACTGTCGGCTCAAGGAACCAGCCTTTGCGTTCAATACGCTTGCCCCCGCAGAGCAGCCGGGCGCCACGTCGAACCGCGTCTTCAATATGCTCAACAGCCTTGGCAATGCCTTCTTCATTAATGAGCGGTCCGATCTCTACGCCATCCTCCATCCCGTCACCGACTTTCATCGCTTGTGTTCGCTCAGTAAAACGTTTGAGGAACTTTTCGTAGACAGAACGCTGAACATAAATGCGGTTGGCCGCGATGCAAGATTGTCCTGTATTGCGGAATTTAGCAATTATTGCGCCTTCAACCGCCCCATCGAGATCGGCATCATCAAATACGAGCACAGGAGCATGTCCACCGAGTTCCAGCGAAAGATGTTTAATATCGGCCGCCGCTCCTTGGATCAGAACTCGCCCCACCTCGGTGGAACCGGTGAACGTGATCTTGCGGCAAAGAGGATTTTCCAGAAACTCCTTGGCGATATCGGCGGGGCGGCCAAGCACCAACTGGAATACCCCCGCAGGAATCTTGGCAGCTTCGAAGCATTCTGCCAGCGCAACGGCGCACAAGGGCGTGGCACTGGCGGGTTTCAGAATCACCGTACAGCCGGCGGCCAGCGCCGGGGCGATCTTGCGCAGCGCCAGCACCAAAGGGAAGTTCCAGGGGCTGATTGCGGCAACTACTCCCATGGGCGTCTTAATCACCACGTGCCTCTTGTTATCCACCTGATGCGGAACCGTGCGGCCATAGACCCGGCGGGCTTCCTCCGCAAACCAACGAAGGTGATCCAATGACATGGCAACTTCACCTCGGCTTTGGGCGAGCGGTTTGCCATTTTCCTCGGTGATGGTGCGCGCGATCTCCCCGGCTCGCTTCTCCAGCTCATCAGCAACGTTTCTCAGATATGTGCCGCGGGCCTTTCCGGTAAGCTGACGCCAGTTCAGAAAAGCGGCATGGGCATCGCGCACGGCCTCAGCCACACGCGGTCGGTCTACCGTGCAGACCTGGGCAAAGGTCTCCCCTGTCGCCGGGTTTACCACTGGCCGCGTTGTTTGGGTACGCATCCATTGCCCGTTAAGGTAAAGCGGATAGGTCGTCATGAATTCACTCCCTCCCATGATTGTACGATAGCGACTGCGACGGTTTGAAATGGGGCCGGGGTTTCGCCGTTACAAAAGCAGCAACGTCGTATGATTGCTGGATGCTCAGGCTGCCTGGCTTGGTCTTCGGCATATTGGCCTTCACGAACGCCGCCATCTTTGCGATCTTGCTCATTCCGGCACCATCATTGAAGGCGCCGGACCCCCAAAGAGGCGGGAACATCCCCGCAACTCCCCGGCCATTCGCACCGTGACAGACCTGGCATTGCTGAGCGTAGATCTTTGCACCTGCCACGGGATCAACATGCGATGGAGGAGTGAGTTTCAGGAGTCCTCTGCCTTTCACAGTGGATCCCATCGGAATTCCTTTAGAAAGCCAGTTCATGTAGGCAACCATGGCGACCATCTCGGGGCTGTCAGAAGGCGGCGGCGTGCCGTTCTCGCTCCGCTCAAAGCACTCCTGGATGCGATGCTCAATGGTGATCACCCGCCCGTCGCGTTTGGTGTAAGCCGGAAAAACCGTAGTGATTCCGGCCAGCGGGGAAGCATAAGGCTGGGTTCCCTGGTTCACGTGGCAGTCCGAACAGTTCATCTTGTTGCCGACGTAACGCCGCGCGTACTTCGGCGTGTTGTTCATGATGTTGAGGCCCAGGTGAATGGTTTCGCCGAGCTTGGTGTGCGGAATTGTGGAGGGATTCGGCGCCGCCCACGCAACCTCCGGAGTGGCAGGCTCCTGCGGGTCGCCTGCCGCATTCACGTCACCGTCCCGACCCCGCGCGCTGAGCGATCCGTTCATCCCAAAAGCCAGCAGGGTAACGGCACCCGCAAGCCCCGCTGCAACAGCCCACTGGAAACACCTCTTCTTTTTCAGAATGGGGCCTATCTTGATCTGCATGCTATTTCTGTCCTGGAATACCAAAACCGAAGCTGCGGTATATGGATTGGGCCATCTTTGTCTGGAGAAACTTGACCCAGGCTTCCGCCGCCTCCCGGTGCGGAGCGTCAGCCAGGACTCCGGCGGCATAGATTCCTGTCGTGTTGTCCCGGCGAGGAATCTTCACCCCGGAGATCGGATTGCCGATGCTCTCTTGAAACTTCACTTCTGACTGCCAAGTGACCCCGGCGTCGGACAGCCCTTCCACAATCCTCATGGGAGTCTGCCGGTGGTGGATGTGTGTCAGGAAAGTAGTGCCAGCATCGCGCTTCGTCACCATGATTTGGTGGACCAGAGCTTCACCTCCGGCCTTGCGAAAGGATTGTTCAATCAGCCGCGCCACACCTTCCCATTCGGGGTTCGGCATGGAAACCCGGACGTCCGCCCTGCCCAGATCGCGCAGCGACTGGATGTGTTTGGGGTTTCCTTTCCGCACCATGATGGCCAAGTCATTGGTGGCGTACCGAACCACGTTGCCGACTTTGCCTTGCGCGGCCAGTGGCGCCAGGCGTTTGGCGCCTGCTTCAAAGACGTCCGGCTGGACCGTCAGCGTCAGGTTGCCGAGGGTCAGCGTGTTGCGGTTTTCCATCTGATGCAGCAGGATTCCGGGCGGCAAGGTCTCATAATAGATCTTGCCTTTCAGTTCCGGATGGTCCGCCTCAAACGCTTCAACCAGTCGTGGAAGCACCATGAACTGGTTGCCAGCAATGAAGAGCACCAGCTTGGCATTGCCGGGGTTGCCGTGAAGGTCAGGCACGTTGTTGACCACCGGCACCTCAAAAACATAGCCTTTGTATCCTGCCGGGTTATTACGCCCTTCGCTCCAAGGGGGATACGTGTGCTGCGCCGCCTTTGCGCGAGCGGCCGGGAAGAGGATCATTCCCAGCGTGCTCAACGCAATCCAGCAGGAAATTGACTTCCACTTTCGGTTCGTCATTTCTCTCCTCATCGGGTCGTTTGCCACATCCTCAGCAGTCCATCAGGCGAGGGTGATGTAGCTGAAGTGCGCCTCAAGTTGGAGAATGGCCACGGTGGCAACCATGGCAGGAACGACGGTTGACCCGGGGATCCGATGGGCGAGAAGGTCTTTTACAATCGTCTCGGGCTGCTTGTTCAGTCTGAAACGGGCGATCAACTTGCGAGATTGTTCCTCGGTAGCCGTGTGGCAACAGAGAAAGTGCACTCCTCTTGCCTGCAGCCCCTGGATGGTCTTGTCCTGGTAAATGGACTTCTCACTGTCGGGATTGTGATCGGCCTTGTCGGCCGAACTGTAGTAGTAAAGGTTACGCGTGGCAAACTCGCCTGTCTTTGGATCCTTCAAATTAATGAACTCTCCCAGACGATATTTCTTCCACATCGCGTCATCAAAGTTCAGCAAGTTGGCCGCGCCGTGTAACGCCGCGACAATATTGATCTCTGCCGGCTGGGCCCCAAAACTGAACTGAAAACCATTGAGTGAGTTCTTAATATTATTAAAAAAAACCCCACCGCCGATTTGCGTAATGTCGTAAACCTGACGATACCGCGCGGTGCGGTTCATAATTTCGTGTAGTTTTGCGGGTGACCAGTCGCGGGGCCTTTCCACGAGTTGAGCGTCGGCTGTTGTGCTGAGCGCTGCAACTACACCACCTAAACCAAGAGCCATGAACTCCTTCCTGGATATCTTCATGAAAACCTGCCTCTTTCCTAGAATGAATTTTCCTGCGTCTCTATTCAAGAATCGCGAACTGCTGAAGAGATAAGGTGCTATCCTCTTACCAGTATTACGATGCAGGTTCCGGCAATTTAAGTTGAGGAAGTTTGCCAGGCTGCGAAACTTTTTTGGGGCCAACGCCACCGTGGGCGCCCAAAGAGTGGTCTGCTAATGCCACGGCCCCGAGGACCAGGAAGCATCGCTGTTGACCCATCCAGCAAATTTGACCGAGAGGCTTGACCGTGCCATGACGTTGCGCTGGCACAGTTCCAGCGAGACACCGTTTCTAACCTGCAAGCAGGCAACAAGAGTTCGCAGCCCCGCTATCGCTTGCTGCCTTCGTGAAATGCCCGCCTTCGCGTCATTGCGATGCGTGAGGTTCAGTACCTCGTGCGGCGTCCTTCAGCAACGACTCGGTTGGAAATGCGAAACGAACCCGTCCCCGTGAGGCAACAGCCCCGGAACGGACTACGGTTCCTGATCCTACACGGCTAGCCCTTAAAACAGCCAGAAAGCGGGCCTTAGGCGCTACGGTAAAGCTTGGTGATAACGAACTCCCGGTGCCCAAGCAATTCGGTTGCAGTCAAACGACCGTTTGCGGTCCGAATCATGAGTTCGAGCAGGTGTTCACCCGCCTGGTCTAAAGTTAGATCACCCGTCAGGATTCCTGATACGTCCAGATCGATGTGCTCGCTCATCGTGGCACAGGTGAGAGGGTTCCCCGAAAGCTTGATCACGGGCATGACAGGATTTCCACAAATGTTGCCCTGGCCTGTCGGAAACAGGTGTATGACAGCTCCTGAAGCTGCCCAAAGAGTTAAGGCTTCTGCCGCTGCTGAGGATGTGTCCATAAACCATAATCCCTTGCCGGAAGGAGCTTCTGCGGGTATAAGACATCCCACGAATTTTGTCTTTTTGCCGAGCTTTTCAATGTTGCCGAATGCCTTCTCTTCAATTGTCGTCAGGCCACCACGGATGTTCCCTTTGGTTGGCTGAGACTCAGAGAGGTCATCGACTTTATTCTGAAGGATGAATTCGTTATATTCGTTGTACACCTTCATGAACTGCTCGCCGACTTCGGGCGTTGCGGCCTTGGACTTGACGACATGTTCGCCGCCGGTCAATTCCGATGTCTCGCCGAAAGACGCAGTCCCTTTCACTTCAATCAATCGGTCGATCACATAGCCGACCGTGGGACACGATGCCAGCCCCGTAGTAGTGTCAGATTCCCCGCACTTGACGGAAACATAAAGCTCGTTCATGCTGCACTCTTCGCGGTGCAATTCGGACGCCCACTGAACCAATTCATACGCCTTGCGTGAAGCCTCCGCGATGGTTTTCAGGTCGCCGCTGCGCTCAATCGAAAAGCCGGCCACAGGCTTGCCCGTCTTGGCGATCCCTTGAACAACCCGGTCCGTCCAGCCGGGTTCGATCCCGATGACGACGGCGGCCGCAACGTTTGGGTTTGAGCCAATGCCGATGAGGGTGCGGAAAAACAGATCGAGATCCTCACCAAATTGGAGGCGTCCGTAAGCGTGCGGCAGCGCCTGAACGCCGCAGATCGTGCGGCCAATGGCCTCCGCGGCAGCATTTGAGATGTCGTCAACCGGAAGAATCACGACGTGGTTCCGAACACCAACCCGCCCATTTTCGCGGCGGTATGCTTTGAATTTATGATTCTCCATTTCTTTCACCACCTCTTCGTTTTTAGATTATGAACATGAACATGGTCGCCAGCATGGATGTCCGCAACGACCTTACCGATATCCTGACCATATTTGATAACGGTGTCACCGACTCTGAGATCTTTGAGGGCGATCTTATGGCCCAGCGGAATGTCCTGGCGCGCTTTCAAGTGTAAAGCAGCCCCGTCGTTCAGGACCGCCCCAGTCAAGTCCTGCCCTGACTTGACATCAACCACGGCCACGCCGACATTATCCCGAGCATCATGAAGCAAAAAATGTCGCATGTTTCCTCCTTGTTGGACTGTAACACGTAATATACCACACCTTTACTACCACGCAAGTGGAATTCCAACCCCGTTGCCGACCGTCCTGCAATTGCAGCTCGAAAAATGCAGGCAGGAACTTCGTCGCCTTGCCGGACCAGCGGAAAGTAACGTGGTTTCCCGTGGTGCCGGCTCTCAGGATGGCCTTAAGAACTTGCCCCAGACTGAAGCATAGCACTTCAAAGCCAAAGTGAGCCATTACCGATAACGGGGGCAACTTGTCACAGCAACTAACATAAGATATATTACAGAAAGTGGGCGATCTCATCTTCCAATATGGCTCCGGTGTGCAATCCATTTCCCTTCGAGAGGGCCTGAATTATGACCGCCTGGCACCCGAACCTCTTCCGGCTCTCGCCGATCCTGAGTCTGCCGTTCGTTCAGCGCTGCGCCATCCCATTGGCCGCCCACCGCTTCGGGAATTGGTCCAGCCCGGAGAGCGGGTCGCTGTACTGGTCAATGACATCACGCGTCTCGTTCATAGTGAACTCTTTTTACCAGTTCTAATTGACGAGTTGAACGAAGCGGGTATTCCGGATCGCGACATTTTTATTGTTTTCGCCCTTGGCATTCATCGACCGCAGACGCCGGAGGAGCAACACCGCATCGTGGGAGAGCGTGTGGCGCAGCGAGTTAAGCTTTACGACCACGACTGCTACGACGGCAAGAACCTTGTCCGATTGGGGCGTACCAGCCGTGGCAACGAGGTTTGGATCAACCAGAGAGTCTACGAGGCAGACCAGGTCATCCTGACGGGGGAAATTATTTACCATTTGATCGCCGGGTACAGTGGAGGCCGCAAGAGCCTGGTTCCGGGGGTGGCGGGAGCGGAAACGACAACGTTCAATCATCAGTTCATTTTGCATCCCAAGTGCCGGTCCGGCATACTCGAGGGTAATCCCGCTCACGAGGACCTGATGGAAGCCTGCCGGATGTTTGATCCGGATTTCCTGTTGAACGTCGTGTTAAACCCTGCAGGGGAATTGGTTCACGTTGTCGCGGGCCATTACGACCTCGCTCACCGCGAGGGCTGCAAAGTTGTCGACCGCATGTATCGCGTGTCGATTGAAGACCCGTACGATGTGGTACTGGCCAGTGCCGGCGGCTTTCCTTTCGACATCGACCTCCGGCAGGCACACAAAGGAATGGAGAACGCCGCCAGGGCGCTGCGGCAGGGTGGAACTCTTATCTATTTCGCGGAATGTCCCGACGGCGCAGGCCATCCCGCCTTTCGGGAGTGGGTGGAAAAGTATTCCACCTCCGAAGAAATGGAGCGGGAGCTGCGTTCGCGGTTCGTGGTGGGTGGTCACAAAGCTTACTGGGTTAAACGCCTCGGGGAACGCCTGCAAACCTATCTGGTCTCCAGTTTGCCGGACTCTTTTGTTCAAAAGTGTCAATTGCACCCTGTCCACAATGTTGAGGATACGGTGAGTCAGATTCTGTCGGCATTGGAGCCCGGAAAGAGGGTTGCTTACATTCCGCACGCTGGTTTCACTCTTCCAGTGCTGTCGCGGCGGGAAGTGACCGCAGTCGGATAAAGATTCCAGGTTCCGATGGCAATGTCGCATGGTCAGGGCAGAAGCCCGGGCAGATAAACACGGCTTGGCGTGGAGACGGGCCGATTGCATCGCACTCGGTTCTCGGTTAATATGGCAACTCCCAGCAGAAACGATGGCAAGGATTTCCTCTTGGGGCAAATCGACAGTGATCGCGAAATTTGACAAGAGGCGCACTTCCTTCTTCAATAGAAAGAAAGGCAGAGATATCATATATACGACTTTCAGCCCATAGGCTGTTTCCTGAATCGAATCCCGGGGGAGTCTTGGGAGAACCAATTTGAAGCTAAAAATACCAGAAAACCTCACTCGACAGGCTTACCGCCTCATTCGTGACGAGATTATTAATGGGCAACTGAACAGCCATAAGCACCTGACGGAGGGTTACTTTGCGGAGCGTTTCGGAATCAGCAAGTCGCCAATCCGGGAAGCCCTGAATCTGCTGGAGTCGGAAGGGCTGATTAAGATTGTCCCGCGGCGCGGCGCCTTTGTCGCGGACTTTTCGATCCACGACGTCGAAGAAATTTATGAGCTTCGCGAAGCTCTGGAAACGCTGGTGGTACGGGACGCGGTAATCAATCCCAAGGTTTTGGACAGGATGCGACGGGCACTCCAGGCTGCCAAAAGCTGCTGGGAAAAGGGGGACAAGTCCGGCTACATACGGGAGGACACAGCGTTTCATGCGATTCTGACAGAGGCCAGCAGCAACTCGCGCTTGCGGAGGATCCTCGAGAACATGCGGAATCAAATGCTGATCCTTCGTCGCGAGACCTTCGAACTGTCGAGCGGGATTTCCTTGAAGCAGCACCTCGAAGTGCTCAACGCCATCGAAAAGGGACAAAGCGCGACGGCGGCGAAGTTGATGGCTGAGCACATCAGAACGGTCCGGCAGAGGTTGGTCAACCATCTCCGTCAACGGGAAAGAGAATCTTCCTCCGCCGGGCAATCGATGGACAAGGAAAGTGAAAGGTAAGAACAACTCGATCCTTGTTTAATGACAGCGTCGATCGTTGCCGCAGATGGGTGCTTATTTTCGGTGGGTTTCCAAAGGCTGGACAGGGGCTTCTGGAGAGAGCGCTATATCTGAGGGTTCTCCTTCGACGGCATTCCTTTCGTGCGCCATCCTTTCCGCAACTTCCTCAAACGTGGGCTTTTCGCGCCAGGTTATCAGGCTCACCCCGATCAGTGCGAGTGTGCCTGCCACGGACGCAGGGATCGTGGGATTGGTGCCTAATCCGGAATGTCCAAAACTGAACATCAAGGCGAGGGACACTGCCGGAGTCACTGTAAGTGCGGCGACAGCACCTTGCCAGGTGGCCCGCTTCCAGAAGTAGCCCAGCAGAATGATGATGGCCAGGCCGCTCATGGTCACGGGCAGGAACTCAGCCACAAAGCCGACAATACTTCCCGTGTAGAGGGCCACGACCGTCGCAATGATGAAGAAACAAGCCATGGCTCGCCGCACGCTTACAAGCGGACGCTTAGGATAGCGGCCCGTCACCAGCGGATAAATGTGGCGAACATAGAAAGTTCCGGCTGCTGCGACGTTGCCATTGGCCGAGGAGAAGATTGCCGAAGTGACAGAGACGACCACCAATGCCGCCGTCCATGGAGACAGGACCTTGGTTATCAGCCACGGCAGCGCCTGATCGGACGAAGGGAGATGCGGGTTGAGGCTGAAAGCGAACATACCGATGATGCCCACGGCCACCGAGAACACGATGACGATGCTTCCTGCGGTGACCATGCTCCACTTTGCCGCCCACTCCGTGCGAGCGGCGTACATGCTCAACCTTCGGCCTGGGTCCGCAATCACGGAAAGGATCAGGGCCAGAATCAGGCCGCCGACGTTCCAGCTTCCGTAGGAAGCAGTGCCCAGAAAAGAGAAGTAACTGGCAGGAACCGCCCGGTGCAAGCCCGTTAATCCCCCGCTATGGGCCAGTGCCACATGCGTCAGGATGCCGAACCCGCACAGCAGGATCGCCGCCTGAACAAAGTCCGTATAGACGACGGTCTTCAAACCGCCGGGGATTGAAATGGTGGCGATGACCAGGCCGGCCAGGACCATACAGAGCGAGATCGGCAGCCTGGTTACAGCTCCGAGGATCGCGCCTCCGCCCATGATCTGCACCGTCGTCCAGCACAGTTGCGAGAGGAACAGGCTGATGGTGGAGAATTCCACGACGATGCGGTTTCTGCCGTAAAAGCAGGCGATTTCTTCGCTGAGCGTCATGAACTTGTGGCCACGCATCTTGGCGTACCACAAGCCTGTCAGGAGGGTGCCAAGTCCCAGGCCGATCGGATAAGCACATCCTGCCCATCCGTCCCGGTAGGCCAGGCCCGAGGCCCCGATGACGACGCCCGTGCCAATGCAGGTGGCTGTGATGGTTCCCGTGAGAACCCAGACAGGGAGGCCGCGTCCCGCGACCAGATAGTCTGCCGCCTTCTTCACGCGGGCCATCCAGAACAGCGAGACACCCAGCATCAAGAAGGCGTAAATAACCAGTCCCGTTGCGATCGCGGTATACATTTGGACAATCAGACAAAACGGAGGTGCAGTACGCTCGCCAGGCGCCGCAGGAGAGCAGCGTGGTGCCCCGCAAAAATCACTAAATGATGAGGCATGCCCATGTGGCACATCTCCTCAAACCATTCCCCCGGATCTTGCCGCTCCAGCCGTACCAGTCCGTTGGTGCCCATCAAATGGCGCCGGGGCCGTATGGTCTGACCCTCGCGAGCGGTCAGATAATAGCTCCCATCGAGCCGCCAAAAACGCAGGAGCGTGACCGGCATATTCTCCCGGATTGTTGCCTCCACTACAGTCGGCTTCTTGATGTTGAAGTGGCGGGCGAGGCGCGGACCACCCGGCTCACCCAGTGGAGGAGAGAGCGAAATCGGCGCGGCCCCAACATGCCACGCCGTGATTGTCTCATGATCGTGTTCAAGCCAGTCGGAAAGGTAGCATCGACCCATTCCCAAACTCTCTCCAATCCAGTTGGAAAGCGCGCCATCGGCATCGCCTTCGCATGTGACGGCGCGGCCTTCGTCCACCAGCCGGGAAATTCCGAGGTAAGGCCATTGACCAAAAACATTGGGCATTTCAGGCCAGCAGCGGACTGCGAGGGCGTCCAAATTCTCATTGTCAAGGAATGACTGCATCGACAGATACAATCGCGAAGCCATGGGAAGATCCGCATCGCTGATGTCTTTATAGGGAATGCCAAGAGCCTTCACCTTCGCCACATCGCCAGCCACAGCCTCGTCGCTCAGGCCTCCGACAACGTTCTCAAATTCGATCAGGCTGAAGGTCTGGAGCTGAACGCCAAGACCGCGGTGGACCGAGAATGGATCGGCCCCCATGGCAAAATAACCCGGCGCCTGTCCCCCGACCACGCCCAGGCGCACTGAACGCAATCCACGAACAGTGGCTGCCAGCCGCACTGCTTCATTCAGCCGCTGTTGCGTTTCCGGCGCATCGGGGTCCCCGTAAATGAGTTCGAAGGAATGGCCCATCTGCTGCAGGGTTGAAGCCCATGCGTGCGCGCCAACCAGCGAGCAGGAACTGATCATATCGCCGTCCGGCTTCTCCGGCGTTGCCCAGAGCAGCAGAGGATCGGGCCAAAGCTGCGCCATCGTGGGGGCCAGACGACCATCTCCCATGGTTGTCTGAAGCAAGACGACGGCGTCCACACCTTTCTCTTCACAGGCTGCCATCACCCGGCGTAGGGAGGCATCGTCAACCGCCTTTTCACGCGGCTCAAAGATCGTAAACTCCGTCTGTTGAAACGCACGGCGCACGCGCTCTTCCATCTGGCGGCCCCATTCCATGTCAAAACCCGGACGCTTGCGTCCGAGAAAGACAACGCCCAGCGTCGGCCGCCCGCTCTTTGCCGGCGAAACTGCAAGACCATCTGCCGTTTTGACTTTATTTTCAGTTAGGCTCATTTCAGATTCCCCAATGCTTGGAATACGCGGGTCGATGAAGAAATCATAATCCGCAGATCGCATGGCCATTCATCGAGCCAAGGTGCCCCGCAAACTGTTCAAAAACACTTTTTCAGACCTTGAAATTCCGAGTCCCGATGGATTCATGGGCCTGACGAATCTCGCCTCGGCATCAGACCACCCGCAAAATGCCACGCCCTCATCTGCTCCTCGGATTGGCAGGCAGCACGAGCATTTCAAGATCATGTTCGTGGAGTGCATTGCCTTTGGCCACAACCCGAAGGGGAAGGTGCTCCGCTCAATGCCACTTTGCGAAGAGATCCATGTCCTTGCCCCGTTCTGCAGCCAGGCGGTCCAGGGAGTCCTCGGTCTTGAGACCCTCGTGAACGATGCCGCAAACTGCCGCCGCTACCGCTCGCGGATCTTCTTTCGGCGCGAAGGAGACGTTCCGGCCCACCATCACGCCGCGAACATTCGCTCCTGCCTTCATTCCGGCGGCGAAGTCCCGGAGAATCGAAGTCGGATCTTCCCTCGCAGGTCCTCCCAGCATCAGGATCGGCAGAGTCGTGGCGCGGGCCACGCGCTCGTAACCTTCCGCGTAGGAAAGCTTCAGGAAAGTTCGCGCAGACGATTCTCCTAGTGACGCCGCCGCGCCCGCATCGCGCAGCATTACCTCGACGGTCTTTATGGTCTCATAATTGCCGTCTTTTTTCCGCTGGACGCTCATCGGTTCCAGGAACACGTACAAGTCTTCGCGATAAAGGTCTGTCACGGCCTGAGCACAGTCACTGATGGCTTTGATGGACCTCTCATCGGCCAGGTCCAGGCGATACATCATTTTGCCTCCATCAAAGTTCAGGGCCTTCAGTTGTCTCGCGGTGAATGAAGTGAACCGGTCATCAATCTCTCCCACGACTCCCGCATGGCCGCCACGGTTCATGCAACCCACCAGCACTTTGTCGTCAATTAACGATGGGCCACCGGATTCGCGCACGAGCGCGTTGACAATCAACACATCCTCCATGAAGTCCGTGGTGCCCATGATCCCGTCGCAGCCCGGAGTGGAAAGCACTCGCAACGCCCTTGCCAGATAACTGTGGCGATCGCCCATGATCAGCGGGTCGCCGCCTAAACCCGTGACTCTGCGTCCGGGATGGTCAGTGGCCAGAATCACCAGCTTGCCGTCCAGCGTCAGCTTCCGCCGCTTGCGGCGTCTTCGCGCTTCTTCCAGAATGGTCTCGGGCCTGTCAACCCGAACGTCCGTGATCGCTTCAAAAAGCTTCTGGGGGAGGAACTCTCCCGGAGAAAAGGAATAGTTTCCGATTTTATAAGCAGAAGTTGCCATGTCAGTATCCTTAAGTTGTTTGATTGGCACAGCCAGGCTCCAATTCATCCAGGCAGGCGTACCGCGCCAGAGCGCCGCCGATCAGCGGCTCTGCGTATGCGCGATACTCCACCTTGATGTCATTCCGGCTGTCTGTTACATAATCCAACGGCAGGAAACGAGTCCCATTCGCGACAGTCGCCAGAGGAACGGCAGCATAAGTGACAGCGTACGCAGCGCCTGGCTGCCGCACAATCGAAGCCATAAAGCCCGTGTGGCCTTCCATGCTCCACGAAAAGCCGAAGGCTCCAACTTCCCCAGCCTCGCGCCGGTCTGTACAGGAGGTTAACAAGGTGGATGATCGGCCCAGGAGCCCGGGCTTCTCGCTCCGGGCCCGAAGCCCCAGCTTTGAGGTGACCAGGCTCGCAAGCGTCGGTGCAACGTCGCCTGGCAAGAGATGTCCGAAATCGTCGGTCGATTGTTCGTTACGGTGAGCGCCCCAGCTTTCTCCCGCCTGATTTCGGATGCCCTCGGAGGCTGCCACGACCACCCATCCATACCTGTCGTAAACCTGTTGTATGTCGCTGAGAAACTTTTCAGGCGACAAAGGCACTTCCGGCACATAGATCAGGTGCGGAGCATCGTCCGGATTCTTCCTTGCGAGCACTGTAGAGGCTGTCAACCAGCCAGCGTCACGTCCCATGACCTCCAGTATCGATACGGGGGTCGGAAGACTGCGAATATCCATACCCAGATCCGAAGCCGATTGGGCAATATAGCGCGCGGCTGAACCGAAGCCAGGACAATGGTCAGTGTGAGGAAGATCATTATCAATCGTCTTCGGGATCCCGCAGCAGCTCATCTCGTAATGCAGTCCGAGGGCAGCCTGGTTCATCTTCAAAGCCGTATCCATCGAATCGTTGCCGCCAATGTAGAAGAAGTACCGAACGTCCTTTTTTTTCAGGAGCCGGACGGCCTCAGTGGCTTCTTCTTCGTTCAGCATCTTGCGGCAGGATCCCAGCGCAGATCCCGGCGAGTTAACGACTTGTTCCCAGAGCTCATCTCCAGGCTTGCGCAGATCCACAAAGCGGTCTTGCAGCACACCCAGGATTCCGTTCCGGGCGCCCCAGATGTTGCTGTCCGCGCCGAGTTTCCGCACAGCTTCGCGGACGACGCCATGCAGGCTGGCATTGATAACCACAGTGGGACCACCACCCTGCGCAATCACGACGTTTCCAGCTCTCGGCATCTGTTTTCCCTTCAACTGTGCTGTATTATATCAGATATTAGAATAGGCGGGGTCTTCGTATGCGATGCCATTTAGACCGCTGGCTGGAATGCTTCCTGCTTCATATTCAGTCCATTGGTTACTGTTCCACCTTCAGCATGACCAC
>JBJKQK010000226.1:0-38297 GCA_046705285.1 Terriglobia bacterium | reverse complement strand
GGAGGCACGCCGGGGGGGCAAGCTGCGGTCCACGTTGTAGATCTCAAAACAAGTCGGCTTTCCCTGCTCCCGGGCTCGCAAGGATTTTATTCCCCCCACTGGTCGCCCGACGGAAGGTACATTGTTGCTATGCCTGCGGACGCCAAGAATCTGATGCTCTTCGACTTCAAGACTAAGAAGTGGTCCTTGCTTGCCAATAAGTCTGCCAGCTTCCCCTGTTGGTCGCACGACAGCCGTTATGTTTATTTTTTAAATCCATTCCAGAACGGAGGAGTGGAACGGGTAGGAATCCGGGACAGGAAAGTGGAGCAAGTGGCCAGCCTGAAATGACTCCAGACGACGGGCTTCTTCGGGGTGTGGCTGGGTCTCACGCCTGATGATGTGCCGCTCCTGCTCAAAAACGCCGGAAACCAGGAAATTGTCAGCATGAAGTGGCACGACCCGTAGTCCTGCGCCTGCTTCAAAGCTCTACTGACGCAGAACGGCTGCCATGATACCCGGTTGACTCCTCAGCTTGCGCGATGGAAAATCTGGTTATGCGCACAATTCTGATTGCGCTCCTCTTTTCCGCTTTCGCTCTCGCGAGCCTGCCGATCCCATTGTTGGGGCAGCACATTTTGCCGGAATCCGGCGAGGCGGAAGAATCGTTCCATTACGTTCCGCCCTCGCCACGGCAGTCGGTTGAGATTGGCGACTTCTACTTCCACAGGAAAGACTATCGAGGTGCGCTCAGCCGTTACAAAGAAGCGGCACGAGATGATCCGTATTATGCGCCTGCCTACCTTGGGCTGGGCAAGGTCTATGAGAAGATGGGGAAGAAGCGCAAAGCCCTTGCAGCTTATCGCAAGTACCTGGAAACCTTGCCTTCTGAGAAACAGGCCGATGAGGCGCGAGGCGTGCACAAAGCCATCCGTCGTCTCGAACGGCAGCTCCAGAAGCATCACGCACATCCTCACGCCGCGCCGGGGCCATCGCCTGCGGCGGCAAGGTGAGCTATTCGACCAGCCTGGGACCATCCTTATCAAGGTAGTTGTGGAGGATGTCAGTAGCGCGCTCAGCGTCCTCTTCACGAACCAGCAGCGGGACTTCCAGCACCGGCAGCAACTCAGCCGAAGTCTGGCCTTCGAGGATGGAAGGAATCCCGCACGCCCGCAACAGCTTGCGTGCAAGATTCGCGTCCAGTGAAGCAGTGGCGCCAGAAAAGGTACGGATTCGGACGACCTTGACCTGTGGCTCTTCTTCCGCCTGGCCGGCGCCTACCAGCGACCGGAACCATTCTCCAATCTCTTTGATCTCGTTGGCGTCGGAATCCATCTCTTCCTCTCGCACAGGTGGAGAACCCGGAAGAAGATGGATGCCGCAATCTTCGCATTCCGACGTACCTGTCACGTATTCGGTGAGGCAATTTGGACAATAAGGCATGATGATTGACTGCCTTTCCGGCCTCTGAAAATAGGATCAGATCGCAGCCATCCTTAGTATAGCGCCAGTGCGAGCGCCCAGCGCCTTCGATGGGCCAGAAGTGCGCTCTGACGCTTGCCGGGATCGTTGAAGAAACAACGTCCCTGCCCGCATTGGTAAGGAAAGCGACAACCGAGAGATGCAAATGTCCGTAAGACAGGGGATCGGCAGAGGCTACCCTTTCCAGCACCTCAGGAAGGTTCAATATGGCTGGCGCAAAATTCGCTTTCGCGGTGTATGATGGTCGCGCTACGCGGCGGAGCGAAGGAACTGGCCGCTCACTCAATAACCAATGACAACGGGCGCTGGAGGCAGTGCCGAACGGAGGATAGAATTGAAAACTATCAGGATTTTTGTCATCAGTTTTCTGGTTATAGCCAGCCTGGCGGCTGGAATGATTTTATCCGGGCGCCTGGTGGCGTCACCGCGTGCGCAGGCGGTTGATCCGCAGGAGGCGGCGGACCTTGCAGCGCTGGCCAAGGTGGAACCGATCGATACGCACACGCACGTCTTTGTGAATTCCCCCGCTTATTACCGGATGCTGAAGCAGCTCAACATG
Source organism: Terriglobia bacterium (assembly GCA_046705285.1). Classification (GTDB taxonomy): domain Bacteria; phylum Acidobacteriota; class Terriglobia; order UBA7540; family UBA7540; genus SCRD01. The sequence goes on along the minus strand of JBJKQK010000226.1, from coordinate 36,277 downwards.
CACACGGTGGATATCTGCGTAGTGGGGCGCGAGCACGAGCCGCCCGACATGACCCAGGTGGCGCAGTTCCACGAGGCAATCACCGTGCATCGCGGCTCCGGCGCGAGGGTGGCGGTCTGCACCACTTTTAACCCCTACCCGTTCCGCGACAAGAACTTTGACCGTGACTCGATTGAGGTGATCAACCGGAATTTCCACGAGGGCGCGATCGCGGTGAAGATCTGGAAGAACATCGGCATGCAATTGAAATGGCCGTCGGGCAAGTACGTCATGCCCGACGATCCGGTTTTCGAACCCATTTACAAAGACATCGCAGCGCACAATAAAACCATGATTGCGCACCTGGCCGAGCCAGACACCTGCTGGGAGCCCCTCTCCGAAATCGGACCCGAGAATCCCGATTACGAGTACTACAAGCAGAACCCTCAATGGCACATGTACGGCAAGCCGGGCGCGCCGTCCAAGGCAGAGATCCTGGCGGCGCGGGACCACCTGCTGGAAATGAATCCGCACCTGCGAGTCGTGGGCGCGCACCTGGGCAGCATGGAAACAAACGTCGATGAAATCGCCAAGCGGTTTGACCGCTATCCGAATTTCGCTGTGGACACGGCAGCGCGGGTTCATTATCTGATGGCGCAGCCGCGCGCAAAGGTGCGGGCGTTCCTGATTAAGTACCAGGACAGGGTCTGCTATGGAACTGACGGCGGCATCCATCCGGGGGACAACGAAGCCGCCCGAATCAAGAGCTGGGAATACCAGTACGCGATGGCGTGGAAGTACTTTGCGACAAATGAGAATTTTGAATACGACGGCCTCAAGGTGCAAGGGCTGGCGCTGCCGCGCAACGTTCTTCGCAAGATTTATCACGAGAATGCCGTGCGATGGTTTCCGGGCCTGATCGCACAGGCAAAGCAATAGAAAAACTGCTCGAGGAGCAGGCTGAATTCTAGCTGAAAGGCAGGCGAAACAAGCTCCTCATCGCGATGAGGGCGAAAAGACAAAGGGCGGAAGCGGCACCCAGGCAGCAGAATGCCTCCCGCTCCGGAAAGCGACGGACAACGGCCCCCTTCCCGGAACGGTGAGAGCAATGACACGATCTGTTCCTGAACCGCAATACCCTGCCGGGCCGCGCAGGAACAGGGTTAAGCTGATTTTGAGTGCCCCTGGAACGAGCGAAGTCCTTGCCCCGTGCGCACTCTGAACTGATAAGCCAGACAGTGCAGGGTTATCGCGAGAGTTCCCTGAGGTTGTGTTTTGCCCATGCGCTGTCAGCGGCGACTGCTTTCATCTCCTTGCCGCATACACATTTGCCTTCCTTCTTCGCCACAGTCATGCATGGGCAGGATTTGTTTCCCATGCAATCGCAGACGTAAACATCTTTCTTTGTGCTGGCTGCCTGCTTAGCAGCGGGCAGCGCGCTCCCCATTTGAGTAAGTCCAAGGCACAGCGCAAATGCCATGCCCAGCAGAACGGCCCTACTTGTGATTCGGATTCTACTCCACATCCCTCCTGCCCTCCTGGAGAATGAGATTTTTACCCCGATTCAAGAATGCTATCTGGCCCTCAGAAGGAAGTCAAGCGATTGTCTCCTGGGGTGTTGCGCAGCCTTGCTTATGGGACTGCCGAACGGAAGGTGCCACCGTTAATTCAAGCTGCAGGACAGATAAAGTTCAAAAGAGGCGGCCGAAGTGTTATTCTGTTCGCGCAAATTACACGGTGCGGGTTGCGCTCAACACCCCATGCGGCCTGAGCCAAAGTTCGGAGGTCAAACTAACAATTCATGAGCAATTGCGACGTCAGAGGAAGCGGCCTGAAAAGTCATTTGCGGCTCATTTGTACGGTCGTAGTTCTGCTGGCCGTTGCAGGTGCATGCACGACCACAACAAAGCAGACTGCCGTGAAACCAACAACCGAAGCTGGAATCAAAAGGAGCGTGTTTGGGAAAATGCCTAACGGACAGGAAATTCACCTCTTTACATTGACCAACAGCAAGGGCATGCAGGTAGAGATCACCAACTATGGCGCGAGAATCGTTTCCCTCCGGGTGCCGGACCGGCAAGGCAAAATGGCCGATGTTGTTCTCGGCTTCGACAACCTCCAGGGCTATCTGGATATCCACACATATTTCGGCGCCGTGGTTGGCCGCTATGCGAATCGCATCGCCGACGGCCGCTTCTCGCTGGACGGCAAAGTGTACCACCTGCCGATCAACAACGGGCCGAACAGCCTGCACGGAGGGATCAAGGGATTCGACCAGAAGGTCTGGACGGCCCAGGAAGAACCCGGGAGTGAACCGGCGCTGGAATTGACCTATCTCAGCAAGAACGGCGAAGAAGGCTACCCAGGCAATTTGAACGTGAAGGTTGTTTATACCCTGACCAGTGACAACGAACTCAAGATCGATTACAGTGCCACAACCGACAAGGACACGGTCATCAATCTGACCAATCATTCCTACTTCAATCTCGCGGGCCAGGGGAATGGAACGGTCTTGAATCAGGTGCTGATGATTAATGCCAACGAGATAACACCCGTCAACTCCACATTGATTCCAACCGGGAAGTTCGAAAGTGTTGCCGGAACGCCATACGACTTTCTCAAGCCAACACCGATCGGTGCGCGGATCAATGAAGACAACCAGCAATTGAAATACGGCGGCGGGTATGACATGAATTACGTCCTGAACCGCAAGGGTCCTGGACTCGTGCTGGCAGCACGCGCGTACGATCCCGAATCCGGCCGCGAAATGGAGGTTTATACAACTCAGCCGGGTATGCAGTTCTACAGCGACAACTCCAGGCAGGAGATCCATGGCAGAGACGGCAAGGTGTACGGATTGCACTCGGCCTTCTGCATGGAGACGCAACATTATCCCGATTCGCCCAACCACCCGAACTTCCCAACCACCGAACTAAAGCCAGGGCAAACGTACCACGAGGTGACGATTTTCAAATTCACGACGACAAGCAAGTAAAACGCCGGGCAGCCCCCTGCTAAACCCAGCCGGGCTGGATGGATGCGACATCGGCCAGATTCTACGGCGAATCTGGCCGGTGCCAATACGGCCGCCAGCACCGCGTATTCCACGCCTAACCGTGTCAATATCACGCTGATTCCAAACGACATACATCGCAGTCGAAGCCAAGCCTCATTCAAGCCTAAGGGCTTTCCCCTAACGCAGAATTCTTAAGAAAGTAATTGAAACCTTCAGGCAACGGCCGCGTCGAATGTTTAGCAGCCACCTTCCAGCCGAGTTTCCGGCGGGCCACGAAACTCGTGCTCAGCAGCTAAGTGGATGGTGAGCTCAGGAGGAATTTGAGATATGAAGAAGGTGAATTTGCTTGTGTTGTTGGTTGCCTTGGGTGTGATCGCATGGGTGGTTCCGGCCACGTCCGTAAGAGCCGTCACGCACAATGCTGTGCTGACCGCGCAACAGGAGGAGCCTTCAGAACCCGCCGCGCAGGAAGCCGAGTCTCAGACCTTCACAGGACAAATCGCGAACCAGGATGGGAAATACACGCTGAAGGGCGACGACGGCAAGACGTATCAACTGGACGACCAGGACAAGGCCAAGAGCTTTGATGGAAAGAAGGTGAAGGTCACCGGAACCCTGGATGAGGAAAGCATGACGATTCAAGTGGAGGAAATCGAGGAAGCTGAGGCCTGAGGAAGGCCAACCACAATCACAGAATGACAAGGAGGCCAGGCATCGCCCTGGCCTCCCTGGTTTCAGGCAGAATTTCTATGCGACGGCCGAACGCGCGTGCCGATCCCTTCCGGCTTGGACAAAGAGAATAGCGCGTTCCAGAAGGTCAGATACAGCGTCCGTACCAGTGGCCGGCGAAATGCAATCAAACGCACCGTAATTGCGCGCTGTCTGGAAAAGCTCAGGATCTCTTGAGCCGTTAACGAGAATCGCGCAAATGGGAAACGGCGCATCTTCCGCAAGGTTGAGGACATCGATCCAGGTGCCATCGGAAAGCTTCGTGTCGGTAAACAGCAAGTGCGGGTGCGTTTGTTCCAGGAGATGTTCAGCTTCCTCGCAACTGCTGACGCTGAACGTGTCAACACCCAAACGCCTGAGGACTGGCTTAAGAGCCTGACATGGCTCGGCACGCTCGTGGACCATCAATGCAAAGACCTTCCCTCTCATGAAATCCCCCCCGAAAAGGTCAGAGTGCTTTCGGTCGCGTGGGTCGATCACTTCCCGTGAATTCTACATCGAGAGCCAAGAGCAACACTGCACGAAAGAAGCGGTTTGCTTTGTCCGGCACGATAGCCGCCCACTCTGTTTTTCGCTAGTGCCCGTGTCTTACTATTTAGGATAGAAGAGCGGCAAAGTCCATCGGGTAAACACCCAAGTTCCCAAACTGACAATTTCCAGTCAATAAACAAGATCCCGCCCTGAGCAAGGTTTTCCCAAAGGACAACCGACGCGCGCCGTTCCTGTGCCGGTCGTCACTTTCGCGAGTGTCAGGCATCACGGACTGTCGAAATGGCCTGGAGGACGATCGATAGAGGGAGGGAAAACAAAATCTGTCCAACGGAGGAAAAGGCGATGAAAACGAGGATCCTTTCGCTTTTAATGGCGATGGCGTTTTGCGCAACCTTCCTGCCAGCACAAGGCCGCGGAGGAGGCGGCCAGCGAGGTGGCTCACAGGGCCAGGGACAGCAACGAGGCCAGATGGGATCGCCTGCAGGACAGGGTACCCTGCAACAGGACCGCGATCGCATCCGAGCCACAGACCAGCAACGGGATCGTCTTCGCACCTGCGACCAAACAGCACAGCAGATCCGTACCCAGGCTCGCCAGATGGCGCGTGATGCTCGTGGCTCCAGATTCAACGCGGACCAGACCCGGCAGCAGCGAGATCAACTGCGGGAACAACTCCAGACCATGCAGCAGGAACATGAGCAACTCATGAACGGACTCTCCACAGAACAAAGAGAATCGCTGCAGAACCGCATCCAGAATATGAACCAACTCCGTGAAAGGGTTAACACGCAGCTTCAACAGGTAGACGCCGAGTTGAACCAGGACAATCCTGACGGTAAGCTCGTGCGCCAGCACGCGCGCGAGATGGAGCAATCCATGAAGGAGTGGCAGAAACAGTATCGCAAGATGCAGACCGATATGAGCGCAGGATCGTGATCTCGCTAAGGATGAATTGAAGGAGGAAAAAGGATGAAAAGTCTGAACCGGGTTGGCCTGACAATGTGTCTGGCGTTATTGGCTCTGCTGGCTCTCCCCTTCGCTTACGGGCAGGGAGGACCCGGCCCGGGCCAACGAGCCAGGATGTACAATCCCGCGAACGAAACAACGGTCAAGGGCACCGTGGAGGAAGTCAAGACATTCACTGGTCGTCGCGGATGGAATGGTACCCACCTGACGCTGAAAACGGAAGACAAATCGATCGATGTTCACCTGGGGCCTGCGGCCTTCCTAAAAGAGAAAGGCTTCAGCTTTGCAAAGGGTGACCAGATCGAAGTGACAGGCGCGAAGACCGAATTCGGGGGCTCTGCGACGATCATCGCCCGCGAGGTCAAGAAGGGCGAAAAGACTCTAATCTTGCGCAACGAGCAAGGCATTCCCCAGTGGTCACGAGGCTGGCGTCGCTGATTCACTTGATCTTGATGTCAATCGGGGAGGACTTCGCTTGAGGTCCTCCCCGATTTTTTTGCGTCACTTCTGTGGAATCTATTTGGCGGGCGAAAAGATTACCGCAGCCCCACCACCCGCAGCAAGGTGCAAAGAAAGTGAGTTGCTGGCGGTAACTTGCTTCGTCTGAATGCTGAGACTCTTCGCGTTCTCATCGGCATCTGGACCATCCGCAAAAATCTGCGCATTCCATTTGCCAGCGCCGAGGAAGCTGAGAGGAACCGTCAAGTTCCGGGGAGTCCAGTTGGTCATGCTGCCCAGGTACCAGTCGTCGCCGTGTCGGCGGGCAATGGTGATGTATTTGGATGGTTCACCGTTCAGGACCCGGGTTTCGTCCCACACGGTCGGCACTTTCTCGATGAACTCGAAGCCCGGTTTGTTCCACAAGTCTCCCGGGAAATCGGATACCATCTCCAGCGGCGCTAAATAGACCACATACATGGCCAGTTGGTTGGCGCGTGTGCCCTGGCACATCGGGTTAACGTTCCGGGGCTGAAACTGCTCGCGTGTAGCGTTGTTGAAGCATCCGGGAGTGTAGTCCATGGGTCCGCCAAGCATGCGTGTAAAGGGAATCGTTACGTCGTGGGCAGGCGTTTCACGACGGGTGCTCTTATTGTATTCCAATCCCATAACCCCTTCGCGGTTCAGCAGATTGGGATAGGTTCGCCGCAAGCCCGCAGGGGGATAGGCCCCGTGAAAATCCACAACCAGATGGTAACGGGCGGCGAGCTTCACGACGCGATGGTAGAAATTGACCATCTGCTGGTCGTTCCGATTCATGAAATCAATTTTCACTCCCGCCACACCCCATTTTGCAAACATTGGAAAGGCCTGATCCATCTGCTTATTGACCGCAGTCCAGTGCATCCAGAGCAGAATGCGAACATTGCGCTGTTTGGCATACGCAAGGATAGCTGGCATGTCGATTGAAGGCACTACGTGAAGAATATCGTGCCGCGGCGACCATCCGGCGTCGATCAGCATGTAGTGGAAGTGGGCTTTTGATGCGAAGTCGATATAGTGCTCCATCGTGGCTGTGTTCATACCGGGCTTGAAGCTGACTCCAACTGCATAGTTCCCCGACCACCAGTTCCACGCCGCCTTGCCAGGCTTGATCCAGGAAGTATCGGCAAGAGCACAAGGCGGATTGAGATTCAAGATCAGGTCGTCGGATTGGATCAGCCCGCCCGGCGTAGGATTGACCATCAAGACGTCCCAGGCCGTAGCCTTGGGTGTGGAAGCGATGACCGCCTCATCGGAATGACCTGGCAACGGAGACAGCTTGGTCATCAGCGCGTCAGGAATGCCGCGGACTCCGCCCAGGAACATACCTGCGTAGTCGTCCAGGTCCGCTTCAAGAATCGCCACCCATGGGCCCTGGGGCATATGGACCAGCAGAGGAATGCCTATAATCGAGGCAGGCTGGATCTGGTCCAGAGTGATCTTGTTGAATTCGCCCTCGTAACTTGTATTGTAGCTGCCAAGATCGATCGCAAAAGCTGAAGGATTTCCTGGAAAATAAAAGCCGGTGTTCTCTGAAGACAGGATAAACTTGCCCAGCGCGTCCTGGCGAGGAAGCAGATAACGAAACGCAACTCCCGAATTGTAGGCACGGAAAATGAGATCCAGGCGGCGTCTGGGCGCCTGTTGTTCACGCAGGGAAACGGTAAGCTGATTGTAGTGATCGCGTACGGTTCGCACCGCTCCGAGCCGGTTTGTCCAGGTCGTATCGTGAGAAGCCCGATGGGTACCGATGATCTCAAAGCCGTGATCCAGAGCGGGCTGGCCCTTGAAATCAAGCCCCAATGGCGAATCCTTGAGGATCGATTTGCCCTTGTAAGAAACGCGGTAGTACGCTCGCTCGCCCGGAAGGTAAGGCTGAGGGTTACTTTTCAGTTCAAAAGTGATCGAAAGATTCCCATCCGGAGAAGTTACGCTGAGAGAAGTTGCTGCAAGCCCGTTGATGGCCAGCATGAGAAACAGGCAACTGGCGAGACATATTGATTTCGTCACAGCTTTAATTCCCCTCCCTAAGTCCATTTGTCGCCCTCCTAGATCAGTTTTGTTCAATCGTCCTGAAGGAAACCGCAGGCCCAGGCCCAGTTTGATGACCGCACAAAGCCGGCTTCACCGAGTGAAAATCTTCTTCAGCCGTTCATGGACCCGCCGGTAGTTCGGAAAGGCCTCTTCCGCTTCGCGAAATGCCCGCGAGTGGATGACCCGGCGCGCGCCGCGCCGCTCCAGTGGAATGCGGATATGCAACATTTCATGAAAAACCAGATATTCGACAATTTCCAGAGGAATCGATTCCGAGTCCAGGGCCCGGCTGATCGTGATGGTGTGGTGGGCGGGATCATAACGTCCCAGAAGACTGCGCGAAGCCCGCATGCTCCAGCCAATCCGGCAGGAAGAAAGATCGCCGCCGAAAAACCGTTGATTCAGACGCGAATAAATTTCCGCCAGATCGAAATGCCGGCCACGGGCCGGAAGGAGCCGAACTCGAGCGCGAGCGCGCCGAGCCACATCTATGCGGCTGCGCACTGCCGGATCGAATACGTACGCCATATAACATTCGCGCGCTTCCACAGAAGCCCGCCTTTGAAAAAGCTGAGCGAGAAGGATTTCAGCCAGCGCTTCCAGCACGATGGGGGGCGCTTCCGCCAGGAGATCTGAAATATGCACGCGAGCGCGGTTTCCGCGCAGGGCAATGTTACTGCGCAGGCTGGCGTATGGCCGGTATTCAACATGAAAATCGGGCACCGCGCGCCTGATTCCCAGCCGGCGAAAGACACGCGCGAATATGAACTCAAGCCGCGCTGGCTCATGAATGGGGAGTGACAATTGCCGGGATTCATTTGAAGGGGAACGAGCTCGCAAGGGGGCCATCAGTTCTCGCCAGAATCGTCAGGGTTGCGGTTCTTCCGATGTTTCTTTCTCATTTTTCGTTCTTTCTTGTTAAGCTTCTCTTGTTCTTTGCGCTGCTTTTTCAGGTCGCGCGCTTCAACCTTTGCGGCTTCTTTCATTTCGGGAAATTTCTTCTGCTGGACGGCCAGGGCTTCGGTCGCTCCGTTGAGCGTGTCATTCATGTTAGCAATAGCGTCTCGGAGTGAACTCGCATTGGCCTTCGCAACCGGCGCCGATGAATTCTGAATGTGACGGAGGACCTCCAACTGTTTGGGTCCTTCGTCCAAAAGGGTCCGGAGACCTTTCCGCATGTCGCCGTCGCGATTGTACTGGTACTGAATCCAGTCCTTGAGCTCGTCATCAATTGAAATATACTGGTTGAGCAGTTCATTGAGGCCGACTCGAACATCCCCGTTGGAGTCGAGTGCAGCTTCCATGAGGCCAAGCCGGTCCTGTTCAAATGAAAGGTAAACCTTAATGCGCTGCGACGGGTCCTGGGCATTGCGCAACTCGTTTACCTCCGCTGAAGTCAGGTAGGCCCGGTTACGCTCCTGCGCTCGGGCGCGCAGCGGAGCCAGCAGCAGAAAGATCAGGAATCCATTGGCAAGATAAAGAAATAAACGCTTCATGACGTGGCAGCGCCGACCCTCGTCTTTACTGAGCTCTTTGGTGGCATCGGGCGTTTGCGCCGTACCTTTCGCGAGAAACCGGCAGGGAAAAGCGCGTCCAGCACCTTGCTGTGGACCATGCGGCTCTCCTCTTCGATCTCTTTGATGGCCTCGCTCTCAGGATAAGGTACGCTCCTTCTCATGTCTTCGAGCAATCGATCATCCGAGTCCAGAGACATCTCCACGGCCATGAAAGCTCTGACATGCTTCCTGATGGCGTTGTTCGCATCTTGCAGCGTATCCCAGGAACTCTTGACCTCATCGAGATATTGCCGCAGCAGGACCCTCCCCCCAACGAAGTCCCGCTTCTGATAAGCCGCGTTAGCCTGCTGCAGCTTCAATTTGGCCAGTCGAATCTGGAGCCGCGCCTTCTTGCCCGGGTTCTTCTCACGCTCGATTTTCGCAATCAGTTTTTCCTCTTTATCCTTCTTCCGGCCGGGCATCGCGTAGGCGAAAGGCTGCGTCAGGATCGTAAGGCAGGCAACGGCGACGAACATACGCGTACGTGAGCTCATCACCGCTATTATAACGGCTTACACAGCCAATACCGAATCACTTTGCAGGACCAGCAAGGCGGCATACCTGAAGGCGCGCCCTGACAGCTTACCCAGTAAAATTAAATGGCACGTCACAAGATCTGCTGGCCTTTTGTGGGGAAATATCGGGTCAGAAACTTTCCAGTATAGGACTGAGGATTTCGCGCGATCTCCTCGGGAGTGCCTGCCGCCACAACAGATCCTCCGGCTTCCCCGCCTTCCGGGCCGAGATCGATAATCCAATCCGCAGCTTTCAGCACGTCGAGATTGTGTTCGATAATCAGCACGGTAGCACCGAGGTCAATCAATCGGCGGAAAGCAGCAAGAAGCTTGGCGATGTCATCGAAATGGAGGCCAGTGGTGGGCTCATCGAATATGAAAAGGGGCTGCGACATTGCCGAATGCGCCATATGTGCCGCCAGCCGGACTCGCTGTGCTTCTCCGCCCGATAGAGTGGTGGCCGACTGGCCAAGCCGCAGGTAGCCCAGGCCGACTTCGTCCAGAACACGAATTTTGTGGGCCACGGACGGAACAGTGGCAAAGAAAGCCAGTGCCTCCTTCACCGTCATCTGGAGCACTTCGTGAATGTTCTTGCCCTTGTAACGTACCTCGAGAATCGACGGTTTGAACCGCATGCCGTGACATTCTTCGCAGACCAGCTCAACATCAGCAAGGAATTGCATTTCCACGGTCACGGTGCCGTCACCCTGGCACGTCTCGCAGCGGCCTCCGGGAATGTTAAAGGAAAAGTGTCCCGGCGTGAAGTTGTGCTTCCTGGCTTCCGGGGTGGATGCAAAGGCGTCCCGGATGCCGTCAAACGCCTTGATATACGTCACGGGATTCGAGCGTGGCGTGCGGCCGAGCGGGGATTGGTCAACCAGAATGATGTCAGAAAGTTTTTCGTCTCCCTCGATGGAATCCAGTTCGGCCTTTGGCGCCGCGCTGCCCTTCCGGGATATGAGAGCGTTGTAGAGTACGTCGTGCACCAGCGTTGACTTGCCTGAGCCTGACACGCCACTGACGCAAACCATGAGCCCCAAAGGAATGTCCACACCAATCGATTTCAGATTGTGCTGCCTTGCCCCGCGAATGCGCAGCCAGGCTTTGCCCGGTTTGCGCCGCTCCAGCGCCATGGGGACAGTCATCTCCCCCGTTAGATAGCGTCCTGTGAGGGAATGGGAATCCTTCAGCAGACCTCCATAGTCTCCTGCATAAACAATCCGGCCCCCATGCTCTCCGGCCCCGGGGCCGAGATCCAGAATTTTGTCCGCGTGACGGATCATTTCCGGGTCATGCTCGACAACAACAATCGTGTTCCCAATGTCTCTCAGGCTTTGCAGGATGTCAATCAGCCGGTCTGTATCTCTGGGATGAAGGCCAATCGAGGGCTCATCAAGAACGTAGAGCGTCCCAACCAGATTGGACCCCAGCGCCGTGGCAAGGTGAATCCGCTGGGATTCGCCACCCGAAAGCGTCGAGGCCAGGCGGTCCAGCGTCAAATATTCCAGGCCCACCTTGTAAAGAAAATCCAGCCGCGAGCGGATTTCCTCGAGCACTCTTTCCGCCACCGCGTTCTGAGCAGGGCTCAGTTTCAGATCGCTGAAGAAGGGGCGCGCTTCCTGGATGGACAATTTGCAGACATCAACGATGTTTTTCCCTTCGATCGAAACATTGAGGGCTTCCCGCCGCAGCCGCCCGCCATGGCACTCCGAGCAGACCGTGTACCCACGGTACCGGCTGAGAAAAACCCGGATGTGGAGCTTGTACTTCTTTCGCTCGAGATATTTGAAGAATCCTCGAATCCCGCCGAATTCTTCATCTCCGTCCATGATCCACTGTTGCTGCTTGGGAGCCAGTTGGTAAAAGGGCACATTGAGGGGAACGCCGCGGAGCCGCGCCGCCGACTTCATCTCTTGCTGAAGGGTCCGGTAACGAGGCTTGGTCCAGGGCTCAATCGCACCTTCGCTAAGAGTCTTTCGCTTATCAGGGATCACAAGGTCCGGATCGAAATCAATGGTGTTTCCAAATCCCTGGCACCTGGGGCAAGCGCCGGCAGGGTTGTTAAAAGAAAAAAAGGATGGTTGCGGGTCGGGGAAAAAAGTCCCGCAATGTTTGCATTCAAACCGCTCGTTGAATCGCAGCCACTCCACTTTGCCACCAGGAGCGGATGGCAACAACTCGATGACGGCTTCCCCGCTTTCACGGTAGCAAATCTCGACCGAGTCAATCAGTCGCTGGCGAATATCCGGCTGCACCGCCAGACGGTCGACCAGCGCATAGACAGGCTTGCGGAAATCTATGTCGAGGAGCGATTCGGGGGTCGAGAACTCAAAAATGCGGTCGTCCTGGAAAAGGCGATTGAATCCGCGCTGGCGCAGCAGGAACAAATGGTGCTTGAGAGAATCGCTGATGGCAGCAGGCACGGAACCGGTCGTTTGTTTTGCGTCGGCCGGGATTTTACGCTTGCGTTTACGCTCCGTCGACCTTGCCTTCCTTCCCAGGCCCGCCTTTTTCTCAGCCCCAACCTCAACGGCTTTCTCCTGATTCAGCCGGAAAAGGATGTAGAACCTGCGTCCTTCTTCTCGGTTCAGAATCTGATCGGCAATGGCGTCCACATGGTCTTTCTGGACGACATGGCCGCACTGTGGGCACGTTGTTGTCCCGATCCTTGCAAAAAGAAGCCGGAGATAGTCGTAAATTTCGGTCGAGGTAGCAACGGTTGAGCGCGGGTTGCGCGTCATGTTCTTCTGCCGAATGGCGACGGCCGGAGCGATCCCCTCGATGTCATCAACGTCCGGCTTTTCCATTCGCTCCAGGAACTGCCGCGCGTAGGCGGAAAGCGATTCCACGTAGCGACGCTGGCCTTCCGCGTAGAGCGTATCAAACGCCAGGCTCGATTTGCCTGAACCCGAAAGGCCGGTCACTACTGTCAGCCGGTTATGAGGAATTTCACAATCCACTCCTTTCAGGTTGTGCACGCGGGCTCCGCGCACAACGATTGCGCCGTTCTCAGACAGGTCTGACGTTGTACGGGGGTCGAGTCCGTCGCCATTCACGCCGTTCGGACCCTTCCCAGCGTCAGGAGCGGCCGGGTCCGGGTAATGAAAAGCTGGCCCGGCATTTTGCGACAACTGCTTTGCCATCGTCTTCCTGGAAATCTTGTGCAACGACTTCTGCTCTCACCCGCAGGGTGGGAACACACGGCACAGATCGAAAAAGAGCTGCGCGCCCAAACTTTCAATTATAGGTTGGTCGCCCTTCGCAGGCAAAGCAAAGACCACATCGGAACACAATGTGACCAGCATCTGATCCATGCGGGGGATGCATTCGTACAGGGACAATTGGAGTTACAGGAAGGAAAGTCGGGAAAGATCGAACCGCCCAGCTACTTGGACTGCGCTTCCCACTTCGCGCGCAGCGCATTATGCAAACGCTCGCGGACCGTGCCGGGAAGCTGAAAGAGTTTGCCGTCGCAGTAAAGCTCGACGGTCTTCTTTGTCGTGTCAAACACAGCCTTGCAGTGGTGGCAGCCGTTCAGATGGACTTGCAATGTGCGCTTCAGCTCTTCATCCAATTCCCCGTCCAAATAACCGGAAATCTGTTCGAGCGCGTTTCTACAATTCACTTATGCTCAACCTCGGTTTAAGAGTCCTGCTTGATCTTAAGAGTCTTGCTCAACTCTTCGCGAAGGCGAAGACGGGCCCGAAACAAGCGAGCTTTCACCGCGCCTTCGCTCAAGTTAAGCATTTCCGCCGTTTCCTCGGTGGAAAGGCCCTCCACGTCACGGAGGAAAAAAACGGTTCGAAAAGTCACAGGGAGAGAACGGGCGGCCGACTGCAAAATCCGTTCAAGCTCCGTCCGCTCAAGCTCCTGCTCGGGATTGGGCCGCCAATCAGCGAACTCCCGGGGCATGATCTCGCCGTCGTCATTCGAGGCATCGTCTAATTGCACTTCTTTGCTGCTGCGGCGTTTCCGGAGTTTCATCAATCCCTGGTTGATTGCAATGCGCACAATCCACGTATAAAAGCGCGAGTCTTCGCGAAATGTCGGCAGATGCTCGAAGGCCTTCAGGAAAGTTTCCTGAAGCATGTCCTCCGCATCCTCCGGGCTGCCGGTCAGATTCAATCCAAGGCGGTAGATTTTCTTTTCATACCGGTTGACTAACTCTTCGAAGGCCGCATAACTGCCCGCTTTGGCGTCAGCGACAAGGACCGATTCGTCCTTCGTGAGCCCGGTATCAAGAGACTTGGCCATCACAAATTCAACACTCCTGTCAGGTGAGACTCCCAGATACAGACTACCATGCCTCATGGCTCTATGAGATGACTTTATATTACAAAAAGATACGGAAGACATTCAGAAGTGGTCACGCCAGGTCTGCAAATTCCTGCTCGCACGCCAATGAAGCGGCCTCGATTGGGCTGTTCCGGACCTTGTTCAGGTTGCGAATCTCTGGCTTGTCGGCCAGAATAACAAGGCACCGTAGTTCAGCGTATGCAGCGCATTGCAGATGAGCAAGGAGCCGGGTAAGAAGCCGTGTTGTTAGAACCGCGTCAACCTTTCAACTTTGAACGTACGCTGAAGTTCATTTTAAGCCCGCCACTGCTTCTGAACGGCCGTGCTTTCAAACCACTTCTGGACCACTTTCAGGATGGCGAGTACCGGCGCGCCATCAGAATCGACGGGCAGGCTGTCCTTTACGGTGTGTCTGAGCAGCACAATGGAGACGCGGCGACACTCAGGATCAGGATCCTCGAGGGTCCGGCAGGCAGGAACGTCCTCCAGCACGTTCGGCAAATCGCGGTCCGACAATTTGCCACCGAACTTGATCTAGCTCCATTTTACCGGGTTGCCCAAAGGGACAAGGTCCTTGCAAGGCTGGCGGACCACTTTTGCGGCCTGCGCATCCCGCAAGCTCCCACCATTTATGAGTGCGTAGTGTGCGCGATCCTCGAACAGCAGGTCAATCTCACTTTCGCCTATCAGGTCAAGAAAGCACTGGTCGAAACCTATGGGCAAAGCATCGAATTCGACGGCCAGCGATACAGCACGTTTCCGGAGGCGCAAACTCTCGCCGCCGTTACACCCCTCGAGCTTCGCGCAATCCAGATTTCCGGTCCCAAAGCCCGGTACATCATCGACCTTTCCCGCGCCATCGCCGGGGGCAGGCTCGACCTGGAAAGCTTGCGGTCGCAGGCTTCCGAAGGGGCTCGTGCGGCCCTTCTGGAACATAAAGGAATCGGACCCTGGACGGCTGACTACGTCTGTCTGCGGGCCATGGGGAAGCGGGACCATCTGCCGGCATCCGACGTGGGACTGCAAAAGGCCATCCAACTCTTTTACCGACTGCGGAAGTCTCCATCTCCTGCCCGTGTTGAGCAGCTTGCCAGGAAATGGGCAGGCTGGCGTAGTTATGCAACTTTCTACCTCTGGCTGACTTACTGGGAAGAAGCAGAATGGAAAAGAAGCCTTCTGGCAGAAATATATCCCCGAAAAGGATTGGATCACAATGAAAACAAAACAAATAGACTTGGCTGACGCCTTTTTGAAGGAGGCCCGCCGCGTACTGGTTGAGGTCTACCCTCCCCGCATCATTCGCTGCCTGCAGCTTCTCTCCGAGGAGGAAATCTGGTGGCGTCCCAACAGCGCCTCAAACAGCATCGGTAATCTTGTTTTGCACCTTCAGGGAAATGTTCGGCAGTGGATCATTTCCGGACTGGGTGGGCAGCCATACCATCGTGACAGAGATAGCGAGTTTTCGGAAACCGGCCCCGTGCCCCGCCGCGCACTCCTGGCCGGGTTGCGCAAGACCGTTGCAGAAGCAGATCAGGCTCTCAAGGAAATCAGGAAACCAGACTTTGCACGCAGGTTTTCCATCCAGGGATACGACGTCTCGGGATTTCAGATTGTCTCCCACGTGGCTGAGCATTTCGCGCTCCATGCCGGCCAGATCATGTATATCACAAAGCTCAAGCGCGGCAAGGACCTGAAATTCACCCGGCTTCGCTCACAACGGAAAAAGCCACGGGGAAAATGAATTTCTCCCTGATTCTGCCTCAATTCCTCACAAGCCCGGCAGGAAATTGCAGGACTAAAACTGGTGCACCTTTTTGGCCAGGAGAACCATGGTGCCGGCAGGGACAGAAGTGCCAGTTCCCAGTATGGTTGTGTTCTGCGTATTGAAAAACAGCAGGCCACGGGCCATCAGAGGCGACGTGGAGGAAAGGGTACTCAGACCGCTGGTGTTAATAAAGTTGGTCTGGCCGTCGGTCACCACCATAAAGGGATTGCTGCCCAAAAGTCCAACGCATGGGGTCATTTGGAATGCCCCAGTCTTGTTATCAGACCCCGGGGCGCCCACCAGCGCAGAGAAGGTTCCCTGGACTGCCTGTGGCCGAGGATAAATCGAGTTTGCTTCCACGCTGATTGGACCCCCGGACGGCTTTGTATAAACGCCATTAACAACCACCTCCTCCCCGGGGGCAAGAGTCGTGTCACTAAGGGCAAGATTTCCGCTGGACGCCAGATCTGCAAGGTCGGAAGAAGCCAGGTAAGGATTGAAAGTGGTTGAAGAAGTAATATTGACGGTGACAGGAGAATAGATAGGTATCACCGTCTGATTGCTGGGCTGGGTCCCCTGTGACAACAAAACGAATTGTGAGACCTGTCCGCTTGAATCCTTGGTCACCTCCAGGATCGGGCCGATGAATGCGTACAACTGCTGAGTGACATCCTCACGATCCTCGACCTGAATCGTGTTGGCCACCAGGACTCCGTCAGAATTCACGTAACCGTCCACTTCCACGTAACTGCCTGTCGTCAATTGGTCGATCTGTGAGACAGGGACGTTACACTTGCCCCCCATACACAAATCCGTCTGGTCATTCAGATACACGCTGACGGCCGGTCCACCCCCGGATGACGAAGTCGAAGTCTGGGGCATCGTCTGAAGCAGAAAGCTGCTCGTAAAGTTGCTGCCAGTAATCGAAGGAACAACGCTCCGCACCATTCCGTGCAGATCGCCGATTTCTCCGAATCCAGTCGAGCCGGAAGGAACGAGCGTCTTCGCGGTGAAAGACCAGGTGACCTGTCCATTCAACTGCCCCTGTGAATCCACGCCTAGTGTCTTCGGCAAGTTCAAATCCAGTTCCACGGCGCTGACCTTACCAGCGGTCACGACGAGCGGAGGCTGAAGGTTGATCGTCACGGTGTCCGAAGTCAAAGTGGGAGAATATTTGGTGAAGGGAGGATTCTGCGTAGGGTCATAAATGGCAGCATCGTTCACAATGGCTCTCACAACAACTTGATCGTATGTTCCCGCCTGGACGGCGGTCAGGTTGGCAATCGCCATGGTATCCCGCAGAGTAGCCATCTCAAACACGGGTGATGTCAACGATATGTTGGTGGGCCACACAGTCACCAGGGCAGTGGATGGCTTTCCGGCCTTATGCAGATCCATTTCCGACGGGAACATGGAGAATCCAAGCACGTCGCAAGCTGGAGTGTCAGTGATGAATGTGTACAGCGACCCGGAGCCCGTCGGACCCGTCGATGAGGAACTGCTTGATGAACCTCCACAACCTACCGTCATCAGAACGGCTACGGACGCCAACAGCAGGCCGGCAGCCGCCTTTTTCCTGCCAATCTGCGAGCGAAGGGTCGTCGCCCCGCATCTCGCACGCCTCCACGCCTGGCGGCTCAACTTGAATTTGAATCTCAACAGAACAGATCCTATTGACTTTGCAAACGATTGATCAGATGACAAAAACTACCCTCCAGGTTATCTATCCTGCATCGTATTTCCGGGTCGCGGTAACCGCTGACTCGGCTGCAACCGGCCCTATAGCATGTCTGCAGCTGAACACGGCCGCACTCAATACGCTACGCCGGGAGTGACATCCCGTTGGCTCCCGCGATCTGAACGCGGAAATGTCGTAATTCTTACCAATGCAAAAACGAGGGCATTTACGATTGTTTCGCAGCATTGGAACATGCAGAAGAGCTCCCTGCCCAGCGGAACAATGTGCGTAATTCCCCCCACTGCAGGCGCGCCGAAAACTGACTCTCTGTTCAAACGCAATTTGATCCCGTCTTCAGCGCTGATCGCTATCCAGGCGGGCGCTCAATCACACGCCTCAGATAAACTCGGCTTTGGGAATAGGACCTTTGCGATGTCTTCGAAGGCTAATCCGCCGACAGGCAACCTCTCAACGGGCCAAACCGATTGCACCTTGATAACAACAAACCTTTCCAGCAACCCCCTGCTGCCTTGTCCGGGTAACTCCGGGCTCGTCAGCATTACCCACGATCATAGCACAATCATTTACCTGCTGACATGTGGGCAAGGTGGCCAACTTCAGGGCCGACAACCGCCTTCGCCGCGCTCATCAGCCTCTGAAGCCGTAAAACGGATTGCCGGAGGCTGCGAACACATTAAATCAGCCGGGCCGGCAGAAGCCATCAGGCCGTAAAAACCAACCTCAATCGGGATATTCTCAAACCAGAAACGATCGTGGTTTTCCAACTGCAACATCTGGCTATCTTTCCCGCCGTCACATGGAGAAACCGCCAGGCCAGGCTGCCCATTGAACATGGGTACGTAAACTCCAACGGCAACGCCAAATGCGGAGCTGACTTTGGCGACAAATCGTGAAATAGTGACGGGAAGGTAGATGTGGCGAGGATAGGCAAATTGGCCTTTGAATCCCCTCTCGCACTCGATGACTTTTCCCCAGAGGCTCACCGTACCCAGGGCTACTTCGACCGACATGCCCAACTGCCTGTCGCGGACCTTCATCAGATAGGTGAATGCGTCAGCAGGATGTTTGAAAGCATAAATCCCGCATGAACAGTCAGATTCCAGGATGCCACGGCACTTCTCTCCCAGGTCAAAGCTGTGCTCAGCCGCGATTTTCCTTCGAGGGACCCAGGGCATATCCAGAATGACGCTACCAAGAGTTGGACACGCGTCGGAGCCCGGAAGTGGCGTCCACACCTTCCACACCCGCCATCCCACAACAGGTTCAACGAGGTCCGGAGCCTCGTCAAGATCTGACACTGACTGTTCGCCCCGGTGGGTCAACAGGTTGCTCTTCTGGCTCGTGAACCGGCCCAGAAGGTTTTTCGTCCTCATGCGGCGCTTCTCTCGGAACGGGCTCCTTCAAGGGTTCCACAATGAAAGTTCGTTTGGGTTCACCCATCTGCGTCATTGCGTCGCTCCTGGCAGGCCGTCCTCTTCTTTCCTGCTCAAACCAAAGTCCCTTTGATCCCCGCCTCTGTATATTCTGGACCAATCCGCCGGCAAGAATAAAGCTCTGGATTCAAAATCTCAGCACCTCGGCGGGTGCCGTGTTCCAAGTGCTTAAACAACGATTTGGCGATAGAGCCGGAAAAAAATTACAAAAGCCCAGAAACCAGGGACTGTCCACAAGCGTCTAGCATATAGTTAGCTTTATCGAAAGTGACAATAGCACATATACAGGCCCCTAAACTCTGTCGCACGCACTCTGGTCTAAATTAAGGACATGAGGTTAGGTCTAAACATGAAAAGATTGAGGTTCTGCCTTAAGCTTGTCGGTCCATGCCTTATAGTGGCCCAGGCGCTGACTGTGGCTCGTGTCTCAGCCCAGAACGCGCCATCATCCGGAGCAATTCGGCCCATCGGTGTCGTCACGGAAGTCCACCCGGGACAGCTGACACTCCGCACTGATGCAGGTCCAAGCCTGATCGTCAGCCTCCCGGCCGGGGTGTCTGTTCTTCGGGTTCCACCGGGCGCGAAAAGCCTGAAAGAGGCTACCAGGATAGATGTGAGCAACATCAGCGTGGGCGATCGCGTTCTGATCATTGGCCCCGTCTCAGCCGATCAAAAATCCATTACTGCCAAGTCCGTTATCGTCATGAGCAAGACCGCCCTGGAAAAGGCCCGCGAGGCTGAACGCCTTGAATGGGAAAAGCATGGTGTTGCCGGCGTCGTAAAGGATGTTGACCCCTCAACGAAAGAAATCACCCTGTCTGTGCCTAATCCACACCCTACGCCGGGCAATCTGACTCATCCTCTGATTGTCACTCTCGCTCCCAACGGATCGTTGCTGCGCTATGCCCCAAACTCGGTCAAATTCAGTGATGCCAGGCCCGGCACTTTCGGTCAGATTAAAGTGGGTGACCAGGTCCGCGCCCTGGGCGCGATGAGCGCCAACGGGACGCATTTCACTGCCGAAAAACTGGTCTCCGGAACTTTCCGGAATATCGGCGCGACAGTAATATCAGTTGACGCGTCCCAGGGCACCATCACCGTCAAGAATCTGGCAAATGGAAAGCCGCTTCTGGTCCGGACAAACGCCGACTCGCAGTTGCACCAGCTTACCCCGCGTGTCGCCGAGACGATCGCCATGTTCAATGCCAGCATTGGTTCGAAAGGGCCCGAGGAACATCCTGCGGAAGGCAAACAGAACGGGATGCCGCAACGCGCGGGATTCCGGGCGCATCAAACGGCGGGCGCAACAGGCGGAAAAGCCGGCACGCCCGGTGAAGTTCCAACTGGCAATTTCAACGAAATGCTCAGGCGCATGCCCCCTCTCTCGCTCAGCGAACTTAAAGCTGGCGAACCTGTCATCGTCGTCAGCACTGAGGGGTCAAGACCCTCGCAAGTAACCGCGATTGCAGTTCTGAGTGGAGTGGAACCCATTCTCCGGGCCCGGCCAAAAGGCAGCAAGGAGGTTGGTCTCGGCCCCTGGAATATGAGCGTGGGCGGAGGAGGCGGCGGGGGGGGTTCCAGCATGGGCAGCGAAGGCAACCCGGGACCCTGATTCTGCCTGTTGAAACCAGCAGCCGGCCGTTGAAGCAGGTAGTTCCCGTTGACAATAAGGGATTGCGGAGGAATTGAGATGATTGGAGTACTTGAAGGATTCGGGCGCCCCCTTTGGGCAATTCTGGCGTTGTTCTTTTTCTCTGCTGCGGTTTTTGCGCAAGCAGGGAAAGGCAGCCTGAGCGGCCAGGTTACGGACCCGTCCGGGGCCGCCATTCCTGGCGCCACAGTCACGCTGACCGGACCGAATCAAATGACAAAAGTTGCGCAGACAGACGAACAAGGTCGCTACACTTTCCACGGTCTTGAGCCGGGGACATACACGGTCCAAATCAGCAGCAAGGGCTTTTCAACCTTCAACAAGACCAGCATTCAGGTTGCCTCTCGCCACCCTCAGGTTGTGAACGCGCAACTGGCTTTAACCATTGAAAAGCAGCAGGTTACAGTGGAAACCGAAAGTGAGCGCCTCAGTGTCAATCCTGAGAACAATGTCGGTGCGCTGGTGCTGAAGGGCAACGCCTTGAAATCTCTTTCTAACGATCCCGACGAGCTACAGGCTGAACTCGAAGAACTCGCGGGACCCGCAGCGGGGCCTAATGGAGGCCAGATTTACATCGACGGATTTTCAGGCGGCCAATTGCCACCGAAGGACGCCATCCTTGAAATCCGCGTCAACCAGAATCCTTTCTCAGCGCAGTACGAGAGGCTGGGCTACGGACGAATCGACATCACGACCAAGCCGGGCTTCCAGAAATTTCATGGCAGCCTCTTCTCATTCGGCAATGACTCGTCTTTCAACTCGCGAAACCCGTTCGTGGCGAGCCAGCCGGGCTACCACTCGCAGATGTACTCGGGGGATTTTGGTGGTCCGATCAGCAAGAAGGCCTCGTTCTTTTTCCACATGTTTCGCATGAGCAGTGACAACACCTCGATTGTCAGCGCGAATGTTCTGAATCCGAATTACACGATTGGAGGAACACAGCCGCCTGAGGTGAACTTCAGCCAGGCCGTCCCCAGTCCGTCGACAAGGATGAACATTACCCCCCGTGTGGACTTCCAGCTCAGCAACAACAACGTGATGACCGTCCGCTACCAGCGCTGGTCCCACGACACGACAAACGGCGGCATCGGGCAGTTCTCACTTCCTTCGCAAGCCTACAACGAAAATGAGGTCTCGCAGATGGTTCAGGTCGGTGATACCCAGGTGGTCAGCGCGCGGACAGTGACCCAGACGCGCTTTCAGTATCGCCACTCCACCGATGACCAGGCCCCCTTGAGCTTGAGCCCTACCGTCAACGTCATTGGCAATTTCATGGGGGGCGGCAGCAATAAGGGAGCGTATCTGGACACTGAAAACCGCTATGAACTGCACAGTTTGACATCAATGAACATCGGCAGTCATGCCCTGACTTACGGCGGGCGTGTCCGTGACATTAATGAGTCTGTCAACACGACGAATGGCTACAACGGCATGTTCACGTTCGCCACAATCAACGCATACGCAATCACCGAGCAGGGCCTCGCGCAGGGACTCACACCTGCACAAATTCTGGCTGCGGGCGGGGGCGCCAGCCAATTTGCCATTACTGCCGGAAATCCGGTTGCGCAGGTCAACAGAATCGACTATGCGTTATTCGGCGAAGATACCTGGCGAATGCGCCCCAATGTCTCACTCACACTTGGTTTGCGCGTGGAGGGCCAGAACCATATCAGTGATCATTTTGACGTAGCCCCGCGCATGGGGTTCGCCTGGGGCATCGGCGGGAAAACCTCCAAAACCGTCCTGCGGGCAGGAGCCGGCATTTTCTACGACCGCTTTGATGTCAGCGATATCCTCCAGGCGGAGCAACTGAATGGCATTAATCAGCAGCAGTATGTGGTGAATTCGCCTGATTTCTTCCCAAACAGCGTACCTCCCGTCACGAACCTGGCGGGTTCCGGAACCTTCCCCACCATTTACCAGATCGCTCCGAACTATCAGACCCCTTATGTCACCCAGGGAGCTATCGGGCTGGAGCGACAAGTGAATCGGAACATCAAAACTTCCGTAACCTACATCACGACCCACGGAATCCACCAGTTCCTTACCCGGAACATCAATGCGCCGCTTCCCGGAACTTACGACCCGACGATTGCTTCGAGCGGCGTCCGTCCGTTCGGCAATGTGGGCAACATTTACCAGTATGAATCGGCTGGCCTTTACAACGAGAACCAGTTGATCGCCAACTTCAACATCAACATGGGAGCTGCAGTCTCGCTCTTTGGCTATTACACGCTCAGCTACGCCAATACGAATGCGAGCGGCGGCTCGTTCCCAATGAACCAATACAACCTTGCAGAGAGTTACGGCCCGGCCCCTTGGGCGGTTAGAAACCGGTTTTTTGTAGGTGGCTCATTCGGTCTGCCAATGGGTTTCAGCTTCAGTCCATTCCTCGTGGCGACTTCGGGCCACCCCTATAACATCACCATTGGAAAAGACTTGAACGGTGACTCCATATTTAATGATCGTCCGGCATTTGGCACTGCTGGTTGCCCGACCTGCGTGACCACTTCTCTGGGGGTTTTCAATATTGATCCGACCGCAGGCGAGGCGCTCGCGCCCCCTTACTCTCTCGTCGGACCCTCTCAATTCTCGATGAACGTACGCCTTTCGAAGACCTTCGGTTTCGGCAAAGAGATCGAGGGGGGCGGAGGCGGGGGTGGCTTTCATCATCGTCACGGCCACGGCCTCGGAGGCCGCGGGCTTGGCAGCGGGGGAGGCGGACCTCGTTTCGGAGGCTCCAGTGACCGTCGCTATCAGGTTTCGCTTGGCGTGATGGCCCACAACGTCTTTAACAGGGTCAACCTAGGAACGCCGATCGGCAACGTCACTTCCTCGCTCTTCGGTCAATCGAACTCGCTTGCCGGAGGGTTCTTTAATAACCAGTCGTCCAATCGCATGATCAACGTATTCGCGAGGTTCAGTTTCTGACGGTTGGAGTTGTTCCTTGAATCGCCACCCTTCCGGACGCTGACTGGCCGGCCCCTGGCGCCCAGCCGGGCCCAACCCAGAGCCACGGAAAAAACTGATTTGGTATCGCGTTCCGGCCTCCGGCAATCCAGCCAGCATGAACCGTTTTTGTTTTCCTGCCCTGCAATGGCGGCTCTCCGACTCGCGAATTCGAACGAAATCGGTGGATTTGACTTCGATGCCGGACCTTGCCTAACATGCCCTAAGAGGGAGAAATGGCCGATGACCGAACGTGGAGAGGGGTAGGGTGTGCTCTTGTTGTTGCTCTCTGCGTTTTGGGTTCTGCAAGTTCGCTGCGCGGGCAGGATACAAAGACGGGCCTGAGCCAGCAGATCGGCTGGGAGATTTCAACCGGAAACATCCGTTCCGCATTGGCTGACGCGCGCCGGGCAGTTCTGGAGTTTCCTGATTCAGCCATTCTGATGCACCTGCTGGCGGTAGCTGAAGCGAAAAACGGCCTGCAGAACGAAGCGCGTCAGAGCTTTCGCAAGGCGATCCGGCTTGATCCGACCATTCCGCAGGATTACTACGACCTTGCCCTGCTGGATATGCAGGCTGGCGACTATATCGAAGCGACATCCATGCTCCAGACTTACATCAACGTCAGCCCCCAGAACCCCAAGGCACATCTGATGCTGGGGATCGCATACCGCAAGCAGAAGAAATACCAGCTCGCAATCGCGCAACTGAAGCAATCGCTGTCAGCTTCACCGAACATCCCACTGGCCCATTACACTCTTGGGAAAATCTACGCGAGCGAGGGCAACAACAAGGCTGCGCTCGACGAATTCCGTGATGAACTCGGTGTTAATCCCGAATTCTATGGCGTCTACTGGAGTGCCGGGAACTCAGAGCTTGCCGAAAAGAATTATGGATCGGCAGAAGCGTTGTTCCGCCGGGCAACCAAGTTGAAACCGCTTGCCTGGCAGGGATACGATGGGCTGGCCCGAGTCTTCCTGGCGCAGAACAAGCTGTCCCAGGCTAAATCCGAACTCGACATGGTGATTACTCTCGCCCCTAAGGATATTGAGGCTCACGCGATGCTCGCCAGCGTTTACACTAAACTGGGGAAAACGCTGGAAGCCAGAAGAGAAGAGCTGGTTGTGGAAACACTCAGAAACCAGGCGAAACAGACAGAAGAGCCTTCTGCTCCATCACATTGAACACACATCGCCTTGGAAGGCCAGCCGAGTCGCAAAGCAGATGCAGGCATCCGGCACAAAAACATTTCGAATTCTGCTGCTGATAAGTGTTTGCGGCCTGCTCATCTCCGCGCCTCCTCTCAAGGCGGATGAATTCAGGCAGACGTTGCACTATCGAGTGCGCCTGTTTTCATTTGGAACGTTCACCATGAAGGTCCGCACTGGCGACATTTACATCACCGGTTGGGACGATCCACACGTCGAAATTGAAGCGGACAAGGTGGTGCATGCCAGATCCCAAAAGCAGGCGGAAAATCGCTATAAGCGCATCAGGATCTCCATCATTGGCCGCGATAAAACAATCCTCCTTCGCACACTCTATCCCCCGCGCAGGCCTTGGCGGCCCTTTCGCGGTGAATCCAACTTGTCCGTGAATTTCCACATTCACATGCCCTATGATTGCAACCTGGTCCTTAAGTCCGTGGATGGCGATGTCGTAGTTCGCGGAATCGTCGGGCAGGAAAGAATCATGGTCAACTATGGGGATGTTGAAGTCGATGTCCCCTCGCTCGAGCGCTTGAGATCGCTTCGCGCAAAAACGTGGCTCGGCAACGTCCAGAGCAACGTGCAGACAGAAGACAGTGCGGGTTTTGGGCGAAAGGTCCTCTTCTGGAATCCGAATGGAATCCAGGACGTCTGGGTCAAGGTGCATATGGGCGGCATCTATATTTTCCGGGGAGAGGGAGGCTACATGGTCGAATGAGCCAGACGGCAGGCGGTATGTCGTGTGTAGCAGACGCTTCGCACGAAACGGACATCCTCTCCGCTGGCCTTTTCACGCGAAACAGGCACCCCCGGTGAGCCTTCAGCGCAGCCGCAAAACCAGCATCGGACCTGCCAGCGCAAGCGCCGCCGAATGTCCACAACGCTGTTGTTCAGCGACATTGCAGTTTGTTTGCCCGCGGATCCCGGGGTTTTCATGGTTGCCGCCAGGTTTGTAATGTCCTCACCCATACAAAACCATCTCATCAAACATGCCTGCCAGCCTCAGAAGCCTGCACAAGCCCATTCGATTTGGGCTGCTACGCATTGGCGGGAAAACATCACGAATGGTCTCTCAAAGCTCGGCTGATTTTGTCGAGCGATTCCGATAGTTCCTTCAGGCACTGCTTCAGATAGCGGCTGGCGGGATCGGGGATGGGGCCATAACCCTTCAGATACCGGGGATCAAGCTCCTCGACGTAGGTGAGCATTGTTGAGACGAGCGCCGCAGCTTCACGCCGGGAGCTGCGGCGCGTATGCTCAAGCCCCAGCTCGGCCTTCATCCCGCGGATTTGGGAATGCAGATCGCCAACCTCCTTTTCGATCTGCTCCATCAATTCCTGCGGCAATGGTGGACGCGATGTAAGCGCCGACTCATACGGCCGAAAAAGCTCCATCAGCCGGGCGGAATACTCCTCAAGAAGGCGCATGCGAACGGAGAGCACCCGGCGATGATTTTGACCGATGAGAGATCGCAGCGGTTGGTCTGACATAGCGAGGCCCTCGCAGCCAGGCGGCAAAGAGTTCACTTCGCGGAACGATACAGGATGACCCTGACCTTCTCAAGAGTGATGAGTCCTCCGCCAACCATCTCGTCCAGTTTTGGAAGGATCTTTTCGATTCGTTCGGAATCTTCCACCACCTCGATCACAATCGGCAGGTCCTGAGAAAGGCGCAGAATATTCGTCGTGTGATAAAGGCCCCGGCCTCGGCTGCTGGACCCGTAGCCGCCCACGCCGCGCAATACGGTAACTCCTGAAAATCCCTCGTGGCGGAACAGTTCGACTATCGCCTGATAAAGCAGCTTGTTTCCCCAACGGTCGGATTCGCCGATGTGGATTCGCATAAGGGTGCGTTCACCCTCAAATCGCTGGTGTTCCATGGTGTCCCCCTAAGTGAGGTCAGCCAGATGAATGCCTGTCAAGGCCAGCAGGAGGCCGGCCACCACGCTCACACTGACGTAAAGAATCGTCTTCAGCCAGTCACCATCTTCAATCATGCGTGAACTTTCATATGCAAAGCTCGAGAATGTGGTGAAAGCTCCGAAAAAGCCTACGGTGATTCCGACGCGCCAGTCTGGAGGAATCGAGAGATGCTGGAGGGCAAATTCGCCGGCGTAGCCGAGAAGGAAGCATCCCAGCAGATTCACGGCCAGCGTACCGGCGGGAAATGAGCAGTTGGCGCGTTGCTGAACCACGCCTCCAAGCGCGTACCGCGCAAGAGTACCTGCAGAACCGAATAAGATCAGCAGAAAAATTCTCAAGCCCCTTCGCCTTTCCGCACACCAGCAAAGCTCCACAAAAAAACTCCTGATCGCCCGCTGGCGGCCAGGAGTCATTAGTCCACATAGTAAGGACGGTTCTGGCGAACTCCATCGCCTTCTTTCTATCTATTACTATACTACAGAGGACCCAGGAGGCAAGCTGCCATGCAGACGCTGAAAGCCGCTGCGCTTTATTTTGCTGTCGTATTCGGAGCAGGGTTTGTGCTCGGAACCGCCCGCGTGATCGGGATCGTCCCGCGATTCGGGCCGCGGATCGCGGAATTGATGGAGGCCCCCATCATGTTGCTGGTCATTATTCTGGCGGCAAATTGGGTGTTCCGCCGTGTTTCCCTGCCATCAACGCTCCCGGCGCGGCTTGGAGCCGGTTTGATTGCCCTCGGTTTTTTGCTAGCCACAGAATTTACCGTCGTGCTCAAAATCCGTCATCTCACAATATCAGAATATTTCGCCAGCCGCGATCCGCTGGCGACAACCGTGTACATTGCGCTGCTTCTGGTCTTTGCCGTCATGCCTTTTTTCGTCGCCGACAAATAGATGCTGGCCTCCGGAACACAGGCAGCACTCTCCTTTTCATAACGTGCGCACAATATTGAGACCGAGAAAATCCTTCCTGCATACGCGCCTCGTCCCCGCGCCGACACCCGGCTCCCCTGCCTGCGCATTTCGCCCAAATGAAAGAATTGTCATACTCAAGAATTCCTTTGGCGTGCACCCGTCTTTTTGGTTTAGGATAGCTCTAGGAGGTTTCCCAGAACATAAGCATGCACGCTGCGGCATGCGGAAGATAATAGGTGTCCGGCAATGCGAGTGCCGGAACCCAACCTCCGTCTGACGCTTTCTGTCCACGCTTGGGGATGCCGGGCGGAAGGCTTGCGCACCAGAACTTGCGTCGGGAAAATCCAACGGGTTTCCAGCGATGACGAATGGCATTGAGTCAAGCTGAAAATGGATTGCGGCTGGTTGTGTTGTCCGCCGACGGGATGCGCCCGGATTTCTATCGGTACCCGCAAAAATACAGGCTGAAAGTTCCAAACCTGCGGGAGCTGGTTGAGAGCGGAGCAAGCGCCGAGGCAGTTGAAAGTGTGTATCCCTCCACGACCTACCCCGCGCACGTCACCTTGATGACCGGGGTTCATCCCAGGAAGCACGGGATTTACAGCCACCTCGCTTCCCTCGACCCAACTGCAAAAGCGCGTCCGTGGACATGGTTCGCGCGGGCGATCAGCGTGCCTACCCTTTGGGATGCCGTGGCTGCCTCGGGACGGAAAACCGGCGCGATCGCATGGCCGGTCAGCGCCGGGGCCCGAATCACTTACAACATTCCGGAAATCTGGGACCCGGCCGCACCGGACCCTCAGCGGGATTTTGAAACGCCCGCGCGCCATTCCACGCCAAGGCTCTTTGATGAAGTCCTGAACCACATCAATTCGTCAATCGCGCGCGCATCCAGGAAAGGGCGAAAGCCGGAAATCCATGAGATGTCACCTGATTTCCTTCGCACCGAGGCAGCCCTCCACGTCTGGCGGCGCTATCACCCCGACCTGCTTCTCGTCCATTTTGCTTTATACGATCAACTTGCTCACCGCCATGGACCTTTTGCGCCGCAGGCCGTCGCGGCCATCGAGCAGATGGACAATGAGATCGGACGCATTCGCGACGCGGTAGACAGCCGGGGATCCACCACTCTTGTCGTTCTCTCGGACCACGGTTTCGTTGCCGTCGACAAAGAAGCCTCGCCGCTGGTAGCGCTGGCCGACGAAGGCTTGTTCGGGCGAGATGCCCAGGGCGAACCGGAACTGAAGCGCCTGGGAGCCATCCACTCCGGAGGCTCTTTTGCCCTCTACTGGCTGGAGGAACCAACCAATGAAAATCGGCGCGCCCTCCAGAGGGCAATCGCAAAAATGGTGCAGACTGGTGCGGTTCGGGAGGTCCTGGATCGCGCCAAACTGAAAGCTCTCGGCTCTGATCCTGACGCGGAACTGATGCTGGATGCCGCTCCGGGCTTCTATTTTTCTGACCGCTCATCCGGACCTCTGGTGCGGGACAGCAGCAAAGACCGGGGAACCCATGGCCATTTGCCTTCCATCGAGGGCATGGAGGCAGGCCTTGTGGTGGCCGGGCCGGAGATCGCGCCTGGCAAGAACCTGGGGCGCATCGGGCTGGCGCAGGTGGCCCCAACCCTGATGAAGCAGATGGGGCTCACCAAAGGCATCCTGGCCTCCGAGGTCGACTCGCTTGACCTGTCTTGACAGGTTGCTGAAATCCCGGCCCCGTCAGGCTGAGCACAGCGAAGCGCTTGCAATGTCCTGCTTGAAATAATGGAGCGGATCCGCCGCACGGGTCGCAGTGCGATCGTGGCAGAGATTTTTCGGCAACGCGCTATTGTTTGAGGCTGGGGCGAAAAATCGCGGCGGCTTGCAGAAGATGCTGAACCGCATCGAGCAACAGTGATATTCTATGGGGTGGGCAAGCCTTCCTTGATTCAGGAACATGAAAGGTTCGCGATGTGTCCTGAAAAATCCAGCTTGCATGCTGCCATCCAAAATTACCTGCGTGCCCGCCCAAGAAGCGTTCGGTGGCGCGAATGGCTGAGCGGCCGCCGATACCGGGTGGCCCCCCTTGGCGATCGTTCCCGGCCGCTCTACGTGGTTGCGCACGCAATGCGCGACGACACCCGCGCGGCGGAACTGGCTCGGGCGGTGGGACAAGATTGGTTGGAAGTTCCGGGGCCGTGCCGCGAAAAGTATGACGAGATCCTCTTCCGGGCCCCTCAACTGGTGATCATCCAGCTTCATCGCACCAACGTGTGCGGGTGCCTCGGACATCGCCACGTGGCCGTCCGCGAGGCTCCTTTCGCCATGCCACACGACGCTTTCGGCGGCGAGCATGCCGGAGAGATGGACATCGCTTACGAGCAGGTGCTCACCTGGCAAGCGCTGCCGCTGAGCGATACGGCCCTTGACGCCAAATTCCTGGATGGTAGCCGTTTGAAAGAATTCCACGCCAAGCAGTTCAGGCTGCGACTGCTGAGTATCGTCCTCCATGAAACCAACCACCTGGTTTCTCCGAAGGAACCTGAAACTTCCATTCGCGAACGCAGCCTGAGCTTCTATCGCGAAGCGTTGGCGGCTTATACAGCGGACGCTATTGCCACAATGTCTTTCACCATTGACCGGTCCTTCTCCCGTCTGGAATAGGCGAAAGACTTTGGCCAGTCCAAAGTCTTCCGGCATGCAATCAGAACCATGAATTTGTCTCGACGCATGTCAGCGAGCGTATTAAAATCGGTGTTTGGGCCATAAGAAGAGAAAGTACGTTCTTGGAAGTTCCATTCTGGCGCTGGCGCTGATCGCTCTCGCACTTATCATTCCCGCCTGCGAAAAAACCGCTACCCGTCCTGTAACCAAGCAGGTTGTCGTCCTGGGATTCGATGGCATGTCGCCGATCCTTGCCGCCAAGTGGATGCAGGAAGGCAAACTGCCGAACTTTGAGCATCTGGCACAGACGGGAACATTCATGAAACTCAATACCACGAACCCACCCGAGTCTCCGGTGGCGTGGGCCTCGTTTGCAACCGGCCTGAATCCTGGCGGAACGGGAATTTACGATTTCCTCGCCCGCAATCCCCAGACGTATCTTCCCAGAATTGCTCTCGTAGCCCATCGGAAACCTGAGTTCCTTTTCGGTCTGATCCCCATCAGGCCTGCCAAGGTCACCAACGAGCGGCACGGCACTCCTTTCTATGAGGCGGTTGCGGATGCCGGATATAAGACCACGGTGCTGCGCATGCCGCTGGAATTCCCCCCCACGCCGGTGCCGGGAGGCCATCTTTTGGCTGGCCTGGGTGTTCCGGACATTCGCGGAACGTGGGGCACGTTCTTTTATTTCGCTTCCGACCTGCCGCCGGAACAGGTCGGCAACACAGAGTTCGGCGGAAAACTGGAGAGGCTGGAGCTTGATGGTCCCGACGCCAAGGCTGAGATATCGGGCCCTGTTAATCCTACGAAGAGCACCTACAGTCGGATTGACATACCGGTAAGTTTTCAGCTCTCCCCGGACCACAACTCGGTCACCATTCGCCTTGACGGCCAGTCAGAAACCGTTGCCAGCCGGCACTGGAGCAATTGGTTTGTGGAGAAGTTTCCGGTCAACCCTTTCATCACGGTCAAGGCCATCAGCCGTTTTTATGTTCTTGAAACTTCTCCTGCCTTGCGCCTTTATATGTGCCCGATGAACATTGATCCCAAAGATCCCATCCTGCCGGTTTCTTATCCGGCCGGCTGGAGCAAGCATCTGGCGGACAGGTGGGGCTATTTCAAAACGCTGGGCTGGTGGCACGACACGTGGGGCCTGAATGAGAACCGGATTAGCGATGGAGTTTTCCTCCAGGACGCATTCCGCACCATGAATTCCCTGACGAAGATTTTGCTCAACCAGCTCAAGAACCATCCTCCCAGCCTGATGGTGGCCATTTACACCAGCACAGACAGCGTCTCGCACATGTTCTGGCGGCTGATGGATCCCCAGAGCCCGATGTATAACGCTGCAGAAGCCAAAAAATATGGAGACGCCATCCTCGACACTTACGAGCGATGCGACAAGGTGGTGGGCGAAGTCGAAAAAGAGATGAAGCCAGGCGCTACGTTGATCATTGTTTCCGACCATGGCTTCCATGCGTTCAACTACGGTTTCAACACCAACACCTGGCTGGTCAGGAATGGATACATGGTGCTGAAGCAACCCGCCGCCCAGGCCAAAAGGTATAGTCTCGACACGCTCTATCGCCAGAGCAGCTTTTTCCCGAACGTTGACTGGAGCAAGACTGAGGCTTATTCGCTCGGCTTGGGGCAGATTTACCTGAACCTTTACGGGCGCGAACGTTACGGCATTGTCGAGCCCGGCGAGCAGGCCCATCAGTTGGAAGAGCAAATCCGCAGCAAGCTGCTCGCTTACCGCGATCCAAGAACCCACAAGCCGGTTCTCGAAGATGTCCACCTGGGACAGGACATTGACTACGGACCGTACGCAAAGGAAGCTCCCGACCTGCAACTCAATTTCTACCCCGGCTACCGTACGTCCTGGCAGACAGCGCTCGGCGGCATCCCCTCCGGCCACATCGTGGTCCCCAATATGAGGAAGTGGAGCGGTGACCATTGCGCTTCCGACCCCAAAGACACTCACGCCATCCTCTTCATTAATCGCAAGCTCGATTCGTCCGACCCCAGCATCATGGATGTCGCGCCCACCGTGCTCAAACTCTTGCGCGTGAGACCTCCCGACAAGTTCGACGGCAAGGCCTGGACGCTCTCGCGCGGGACCGCGACCGAAGCCGAACGGTAGCGACTCGCGATTCCGGTGAGTCCCTTTCGGCCTTCGCCGCTGCGCCCTTTCCCCTCCCATCCCGGCAGAAGTGAAGGATCTCG
The DNA here is from genome assembly GCA_046705285.1 of Terriglobia bacterium. Lineage (GTDB taxonomy): Bacteria > Acidobacteriota > Terriglobia > UBA7540 > UBA7540 > SCRD01. The sequence goes on along the minus strand of JBJKQK010000226.1, from coordinate 3,805 downwards.
CACCAGGAAGAGACTTCCTGCTGGTCAAGGTCCGCTCTGTTCCCAATGGATACGGCTGGCCGCCCGGAGTTCGGGAAGCAGGAAATCCGGAGCTGCATCACTTAAGGCGCAGTCCGTTGGATGACCATCACGGTGAGGTCGTCGGCAGGTGGGGTGCCTGAGGCGAATTCGTCGACGTGTCGCAGGCAGCCTTCGACCAATGCGCCGGGAGCAAGCGTCCGCCTTTCCGCAAGGAAACTTGCGACGCGCTGGTCGCCGAACTGAGTCCCCGCCGGATTGCACATCTCTGAAAGGCCATCGGTATAAAGGAAGAGGCTTTCGCCGGGAGCAAGGTTCACGTTTTGGACGGTGGCGCTTCCCTCGCAGAACATTCCCAGTGGCAAACCGGTTGAAGAAAAGGCACTGACGCCGTCCGGCCTCACCATCAGCACTGGGCAATGTCCCGCATTAACAATCTCCACCCGGCCCGAAATCGAGGCTCGGCCGGCAACCATGGTGGCAAACTGTCCCGCCATAACGCTCTCACAGAATACCCGGTTTGCCGCCAGCATCAACTGGTCGAGGGACAGGCCGGTGCTTTCGCCCGGCGGGACGCCTGGCAACTCATCCCGTGCAATCCGTTTTGCAGGTGCCGTACCCATGCTGGTCAGGCTGCGGAAGATGGCATGCAGGTGCGTCATCAACATCGATGCGGCAACTCCCTTGCCCGAGACATCGCCCAAAAGAAACCAGATTTCGTCCGCCGCTTCCTTTGAATAAATCAGATCACAGTAATCGCCGCTGACCAGAGAGAAAGGCTGCCAGCAATAGTGGAAGTCCCACCCGGCAGCCCGGAAGTCATTCGGAGGAAGCAGCGTCCGTTGCACTTGCGCCGCAAGTTCCAGGTCATTCTCAAGCGCGCGCTGCTGTTGGACTGTCAAATGATCCAGGCAGACACATACCAGGGGGTCGGCAAGGAGCCTGTCGGCCTCGATGGGTTCGCTGCATTTCTCACAAATTCCGTAGGTGCCGGCATCCATCCGGCCAAGCGCTGAATCCACCTCCTGCAACAGGTGGGCCAGCGAAGCGTCTGAGGAAGGCACCGAAACGGCTGCCGCGAGCCTCTTCCGGCGTTCCTCCAACTGCACGCGCAGGAATTGATCGCCGATTGTGGACATGGGCGCCTCCTGATGGGGATATACGCCTGGGACATGTTCTCGCTAACCGGAATTTTACGACTTATTTCCGTGGCCGGCAAAAGCGAAACGCGCGGCTTTCTGCCGTCGCACATCGGAAGCTCACGGCATGCATTGCAGACAGCCACAGCATCCTGCAGGGCGCCATAGCGGGCGGACCCGCGACCGGCTATTCGGGCAGCAGGTGGTAGCTGACGAATGCGACGTGCTGGCTGTCCGGAGACCAGGAGGCGACATTGATCGTTCCCTGCCCCCCAAAGAGGCGGGCGAGTGGTTTGATTTTCATGTCGTTCATCGACATGATGCGCAGCTCCACGTTCTGATTTTGCGGATGGCCGGTAACGTCCCTGGGGTAAGAGAGAAAGACCATCCACTTGCCGTTCGGGGAAATGTGCGGGAACCAGTCATTGGTGTCGTCGTTGGTCACGCGCTCCTGATGGCTGCCGTCCGGGCGCATTCGCCAGATCTGCTCCAGGCCGGTGCGGTCAGAGTTGAAGTAGATGTACTTGCCATCGGGCGAGTATTCCGGGCCATCGTTGTGTCCCGCGTTCCTGGTCAACTGCATTTCCCTGCCTCCGGCGGCCGGGATGGTGTAGATATCAAACTTTCCGTCGCGCTCGCCGCAGAAAGTAATCGTCTTGCCGTCCGGCGACCATCCGTGAAAATAAGAAGGCCCCTGGTGAGTGACGAGGCGGGGAGTTCCGCCGGCCAAGGGAACAACATATATGAGGGACTTGTGCTCCTCCTGCGAGCTGTCGCTGATGGCAAGCGTAGAGCCATCGGGCGCAATGCCGTGGTCGTTGTTGCAGCGCGTCGCAAACCCGGTGTTGACGATTTCCGGCTGGCCGCCCTCGACAGGAATTTTCTCAATGCGTCCGTCGCGGTTGAAGATCAGCGATTTGCCGTCATGGGTCCAGTTGGGTGCTTCAATGCGGCCGCGCGTGGTGTACACTTCCCGGCGGTCGCCTGACTCGATGTCCACCTGTTCGAGGGTGCTGTAAAGCTCTGTGCGTTCGGACACGGCGGGGCGCGAGATTTTCAAATCAACATTCGAAAACACCGCGGTCTCCACCAGGTTCTTGTCGTGCGCGCAAACGCCAAGACCCACGTAAAACGGAGCCTTCAGGCGAATCAGGGGCGAACCGGCCGCCAGATGAAGTTCGTTGCCGTTGCCCAGAAACATGTAGAAGTAATCACCGCGCTTTTCAATCCGCAGGCGCCTGGGCGCGTTGATGTTCGCCTGAACCTCGTGCGTCGTCGCGCCTGGCGATTCCCGCCACTGAAGCGAAGTCAGCCCGATGCCGTGCCGCGCTACGTCCGCGTAAACGGAATCCGAAGCCAGGCTCTGGCGGATCATCAGGACGGCCTTGCGATGCGGCGGGCCTCCGGTTCCTTCAAACGCAATGTCGGCGGTCAGCGTGACGTCGCCCGAGGCTTTCTTCCAGACAAACTGGAATTCGTCGGTCGAGAACCACATATTGGTGCCGCTGCCGGAAATGGTATAAGTCCCTTTGGCGGGGTTGTATTTCACGGACCCGCGATGGAGAACCTTTCCAACATCGCCGTGATGGGTGAAAAGCCCGATGTGCGACGCGGCATTCTCAGATTGCGACCGCACCATGACGGCATGCATCAGGAAGCAGGAGCAGGCCAGAACACACAGTCCAACGATCCATTTCTTGTTCATTTGCACAGACCTCGACAGAGAATGGCAGCAAGTATAACAAGGTTTTCCGGCTTTATACACCCCTCTCGGCGCGCCCGAGAAAAGCTGAAGAAAAACTGCAGAGAAACTCACGGCCGGTCAAAAGGTTGGTTAGAGGCAGTGGAGGCCGGGGCCGTCGCCTGAAGAAGCACTCGCCGACACATGCTTATGGCTCGTGCCACTTCATGCTGACAATATCCTGGCTGCCGGCGTTTTGGAGTATCAGTGGCACGTCATTCGGAGTAAGGCCCAACCAGGTGCTAAAGACGCCTGTAATCTGCAGTCCTTTCAGACTTGCAACCTGCTCAACTTTTCCGCCTGGAACTGCGATCCGCGCCACCGATACCGGGGAGTTACGTAAGAAATAGATAAAGCGGCCGTCTTGAGACCAGTTGGGAAACGCCGCGATCCCTTTGAACAGCGTGGTCCATTTCCGAGTCTTGAAATCGAAGAGCATCAGCCCGCTGGAATCCGAGGGCATGGCAACGAGATATCGCCCATCCGGCGACCAGCGAGGGGAGAATAATCCTTTCGAACCCGGTATCAGCGAGACGTGGCGTGTTTTGACATCCACAATATGGATCGCAGTCGGCCCGCCGCCTGGGCCCGCAAAAACCAACGACTTGCCGTCCGGCGACCACTGGGGATCAGATTGCGGGCCCGAATAGTTGGGCGTCAATTCCTCCGGCGCGCCTCCGTCGGATGGGACCAGGTAAATTCGAAGCTGCATGCCGGGCTGAGTGGGCTGAAATGAATAAAAGACAATCTCTTTGCCATCGGGTGACCAGCGAGGCGAGACTGCGTAAAGAGGTGGAGAACTGAGCTGGAGCTTGTCGCTGCCGTCCCGCTTGCTCCGCCAGAGAATGCCTTCGGGAAAAGACACATAAGCGACCCACTGCCCGTCCTTTGAGAAGGAAACGTCCTC
>JBJKQK010000225.1:0-24976 GCA_046705285.1 Terriglobia bacterium | reverse complement strand
CTTCGGATTGTCCTTCGCCAATACCTTCGTGATCGCCGCCGTCAAGGTCGTCTTCCCGTGATCAATGTGCCCGATCGTCCCGATGTTCATGTGCGGCTTCGATCTGTCAAATTTTTCCTTCGCCATAATCACTCCGCTAGTGAATTATCCACGATCACTGCTCATGAGGTCCTCTACACCGGGCCTGAATGGTCCCCTAAATAGTTCCTGGAGCCGATGAGCGGAATTGAACCGCTGACCCCGTCCTTACCAAGGACGTGCTCTACCAACTGAGCTACATCGGCACAAAAGATCGTTCCGCCCTCCCCCGGCGGCTTTCATCGTCCTAACTGGGCTGTTGAAACGGCTGCTCCATCTCAGATTTGGAGCGGGAGACGGGGATCGAACCCGCGACCAACAGCTTGGAAGGCTGTGACTCTACCACTGAGTTACTCCCGCCTCGCAACACGCGTGATCGACCCGCACCGACCTTCGGAACGCCAGCCGATGCGCCCTTTAGCCTCGCGAAGGTGGTGGACAGGGGAGGATTCGAACCCCCGTAGCTCGCAAGGAGCGGCAGGTTTACAGCCTGCTGCCTTTAGCCACTCGGCCACCTGTCCGAAGCTTGTCCCGGCTGCCCAGGTACTCGAGGCTCCTTATTCTGCAGCAGGTACTTGCCGGATTCCGGAGAACCCTTACCTCGGATGACGTCAATCAAGGTCTAGGCGCTCACCACCATAAGGGCGCAATAGGAATTATAACCCGCTTTGCCCGGCCCTGCACGCCTTGCACCACTCAATATTCCTTGCCGAACTCGCACCGCAACCATCTCAGCATGGAGCTGGCGAAGGGATTCGAACCCCCGACCCTCTGATTACAAATCAGATGCTCTACCAGCTGAGCTACGCCAGCGGCCACAAACCTCCAATTATAAGCATTGGGGCACAGAATTGCAACAGCCTAAAAAAGAGGAAAACCCTCACCTCCCGTGGAGGCGTTCTGCCGCCTCAAAACTTTACTGTCAGCCACGTGCTTTCCCGCTCCCAGTTGCCTCATTTAATGCGCAAGAATCAGTAACACCAGCAGCGTCAAGTTAATTCCGTGCGCCACATAGCAGAATGGGCAATCCGTATGCAAAATCCGGCGCAGGGCATAAACCAGATAAAAACCCAGCGCCACAGTGACGGCGCTTGCCCCAATGAGGAGGCCGGTGAATGTGATGGAGTAGGGTGTCATCACCAGTCGAAATCCGAAAGCGATCGATTGCCCGGCCACGGCCCAAATGATCAGCAGCGCGTAATAGAGGATGCCGAGCAGGAAATTGGGCACGCCGAAGACGCTGCCGTATGGCGTGCGAACAACGGTCACGCAGCTTGATCCTTCGCGCGCGCAAAGAACCTGGGGTACCCAGCGTGCCTTCCTGATCCGGCCATAATAGGCAAAGGTGAAATAGAGGGCATCAGCAAGCCCGGCAAGCGACAGCGCGATCACCGCTCCGCGTAACATCTAAGGATTTTATTCCCTGGGATCTGGTTGACGAGTTTCTTCACCTCTCCACCGGAACTGATCCTTCTGCTCGAGATGTAAATGTGCGAGCACACGGCAGCAGAACTGGTTGACGAGGTCGTCAATGCTTTGTGGCCGGTGGTAAAAAGCCGGCATGATTGGGAAGATTTCAGCGCCAGCTTCGTGCGCCAGCAGCATGTTGCGCAAATGCACCCTGCTTAACGGTGTATCGCGCACGGCAAGAATCAAGGTTCGATGTTCTTTCAGGCAAACGTCCGCGGTGCGCTCGATGAGCGTCGACGAAATGCCGTGCGCAATCTGAGCCAGGCATCCCGTGCTGCAGGGAATGATTGCCATGCCATCTACGCGATAGGAACCACTTGCGATGGAGGCGCCGATGTCCGAATCCAGCAGGTATTGCGTTTTGGGAGCGGGGCGGCCGGCGAGCGCTTCGGGAATCGATGAGCTTTTCGAAACGCCCATCGCCAGTTCTTCGCGCAGTACCTTGAGGCCCGCACCCGAAACGACCAGGTGGATTTTTCCCACGCGTTCATCAGACTCCAGCATCTGGAGCATGCGGCGCGCAAAGACTGCGCCACTGGCGCCGGTGACGCCGATAACCACCGTTTGAGGACCTGGAAGCGGCCTGGAAGCCATCGAAGGCATTCTCCGCCAGGCGTTTTGCTAAAGTCAAGAAGACCTGTTGCTCCCTGTTCGTTTGCTATACTTTTATCATTCGAGCTGGCATGCAGGTTACCTCGCGGCGACGGATCTGCTCTGGCTGGAAGCCTGGGACTGCCGGGTCAATCTAAAAAGCCTTCTTTAACAAGATGGCAGGGAGTGGTGGGGAATGTCACCGGAAGAAATTACAGCAATGCTTATGCAGGTCCGCAGCGGAAAGCTGAGCGTGGAATCAGCCGTCGATCGTCTGCGCAACCTTCCCTTTGAGGACATCGGTTACGCGCGCATTGATCATCATCGATCGCTGCGGCAGGGATTTCCGGAAGTCATCTTCGCGCGTGGCAAATCGCCTGAGCACGTCGTGGGAATCGTTCAAGGCATGCTGCGCAATAGACACAATATCTTGATCACGCGGGGCAATGAGGAGCTGTACGAACTGATTAAGCCGCTCGACAAGCGCACCCGGTTCCATGCTCTCTCCGGTGCGATTTCCATCCGGCGCGACCTCAAGATCCGGGGCAAGGGCAAGGTCCTGGTGGTCAGCGCGGGCACCTCAGACATTCCCGTGGCGGAAGAGGCTCAGGTGACGGCGGAGGTAATGGGCAACCGGGTCGAGTCGATTTACGATGTGGGCGTGGCCAACATCCATCGCATTTTGAGCGAAAGCAAGCAGTTGCGCAGCGCCCGCATCATTATCGTCGTAGCGGGTATGGAAGGCGCCCTGCCCAGCGTCGTGGCCGGCATGGTCAGCGTGCCGGTGATCGCTGTGCCCAGCAGCATTGGCTATGGTGCAAGCTTCCGCGGCGTGGCAGCGCTGCTCGGCATGCTGAACAGTTGCGCCTCCAACGTCGCCACCGTCAATATCGATAACGGGTTTGGCGCCGGCTATCTCGCCAGCGTCATCAATCGCCTCTAGCCGTGTCCTGGTGGTTGTATACGTCGAAAAGGAAGATGCTGGGCTCCGTGCGGAACTTTGCAGTCGCGTTACTTGCTGTTGGACTCATCCAGATTGCGCTCCATGCCTCGTCGCCCCACTCGCAGCCTGCCTCGCGCACCAGCCCTCAATCCAACCCAGTTAAGCGTGAAAAGCATTTTTCCTACCTGAGCATCGACATGGGCGTCCGGTTCAGCTATCCGGCAGAATATACGCTCGCGCCCAGCCCTCCGCCCAAAGCCCTTGCCGAGGCCGCCTATCACTGGGTGCTGCCGACAGCGCCGCACGGACCCGGCGCCTCCGGCCCTTCATACGAATACCATTACAGCATTCAGATGGTTAATTTTGATTTTACGACTGCGGCATTCGCTGTTGGTTATTCACTAAAAGGTGGAAAGTGGACGCACCCCGAAATTCCCGGCGGACATTTCGAAAGCGTCAAATCCATACAGGGAAACGGCTGGAAAGGTCTGGTGGCAACCTTTCGCGCCGGGGTTCACTCGACCAACGGCAAAGATCTGTGCCTGGCGGAAGGGACAAGAATCATCGCCGGCAACAGCGAAGGGTCCTCAGTCCTGCTCGACTTTTTCCCCGATCAGGGAACAGAGGAGCTGCGCCAGGCGATCCTTCGGTCGATTCGGTTTGTCAGCCCCAAAAATCAGGTTGGAACAGCCAGGGAACTTTTTCGAAGCGAGAAGCTGGGTATCGAGTTTCAATATCCAGCGTCTTACAAGCTTTCGGCAATGAAACCTTTCTCGCCTCCCGGGGCAACATCGGATTCGCTTCCTGTCGAGGCTGCGTATGAGTTGAAGCCTCCGGTCCCTCCGTGTTGCGCCGGCATCGGAGGTTATTCATTTTCTTACCAGTACTACATTTTCTTTCTGAAGCTTGATTTCCTCTCGGCGGCAAAGGGATTGGGTTTTGCAAGGAACCCGCAAGGTAAATGGGTGTACAAAGATGTGGGAATGTTCCACAAGGCCAGACAGATTTCCGGAAATGACTGGAACGGGCTGCGCATGACCTATTATTTTCGGCTCTATCCGGCCGCCTCTACATGGCAGCTGGAGCAGGGCTTTTCATCCGGCTCCGGGTACCTGGGCGCTTCGGAAGGGGAAAAAAACCTGATCAGTGCCGGCAGAAACCTTTCGGTCGTTCTGGAGTTTGACCCCCAACAAAACGATCTGCGCAATGCGATTCTCAAGTCGCTCAGGTTTCTAAAGCCAGGACTCAAACCAGCCCAGGCCCGTCCCTTGCTGCACAAATGGGGCCATCTGGACTGCAACGAGCCAAATGCTGAAAAATCCGCAGGAAATAGACATAGGAAATGAACGTCGGGAAGGAGGGGATCTTGTTATCTAACCGCTTCCAGCCTCTGAGCGAGCGTGAGCATATTTTGCAGGATTTCTTCCACGTTTTGGGATTCTATCTTACCTTTAGGGTCGTGGTCAGCTTCCGGTTACGGAGTTCAAGGCCTATGATTTGATGCTGGCCGAAAAGGGAATCCAGAGCATAGGCAACTTCAGGGTGGCGGAGCCATTCTGAAAGATGTTCCTCTGGAAAGGCAACTTGCGAGAAAGCGTAGTTTCTCTTCTCATCAATGTATGGCGAGCGGCCAATCCTTCTTAAACACGCTCGCAAAACCCTTTTGCTTTGCTTCAAATCCCCATGGAGCGGATGTTGCAAGGGCAATTGAATATGAATAATACGGATCTGAATTGATTGCACAGCGGATACCGCGTCCTCTGTAGAGACCTTCAGACCACGGGCTCGTCCACCCGTGGACGACAGGGACCGGTATTGTCGAAATTTCTTGTGACGCCCAGAACGCTCTGCCGCTGCACGTAGGCGACGGCGACAACGGTGATGACGATTATTGCCATGCGGTGAGCGCATAGTTCATGAAGGGATTAATACAACGCTTTTGCTGCCGATGCAAGGACGCCGTTGATGAGCCGAGCTCGACTTCGAAGCCAGCCGGATGCGCGGCCTATTGCATTGCCTCCGGGCGGCACAGCCAACCTTCCTACTTGCCAAAGACCTGCCGGAAGATTTGATCCACGTGCTTCAGGTAGCGCTTGGCATTGAAGACGCCTGCAATTTCTTTGGCTGACAGGTGGCCGCTGATGTCGGGGTCGCGCTGGACGAGCGATTTAAAATCCTCGCGCGTTTTCCACACCTGCATGGCATTGCGTTGCACCCAACGATAGGCTTCCTCGCGCGAAACGCCTTTGTTGGTCAAGTCCAGCAGCAACTGGCCCGAAAAGATCAGGCCCTTGAGCAGGTCGAGGTTTTCCTGCATGCGCTCGGGGTAGACGAACATCTTCTCGACCAGGTTGGTGGTTTTGTTGAGCATGTAATCCACCAGAATGGTGGAGTCGGGCAGAATGACGCGCTCTACCGAAGAATGGGAAATGTCACGTTCGTGCCACAGAGCGACGTTTTCGAATGCCGCCTGGGCGTTGGCTCGAACCACGCGCGCCAGCCCGCAAATCTGTTCAGCAGTTACCGGATTGCGCTTGTGCGGCATGGCCGAAGAACCCTTCTGTTTGGCGGAGAAAAACTCTTCGGCCTCCCGGACTTCTGTCCTCTGCAGTCCGCGAACTTCCAGCGCGATTTTTTCGAGCGAGGCGGCGATCACGGCCAGCGTCGAAACGTAAAACGCGTGCCGGTCGCGCTGGATCACCTGCGATTCCGCAGGCGACTGTTTGAGGCCGAGTTTCGCCAGGATTTTCTTCTCGATTGCAGGGCTCAGGTGCGAGTAGATGCCCACGGCGCCCGAAGTCTTTCCCACACGCATCTGTTCGGCGGCATAGGCCAGCCGTTCGCGGTTGCGCTGGCATTCGGCGTACCAGATGGCGATCTTCACGCCAAAAGTGATGGGCTCAGCGTGGATGCCGTGGGTGCGGCCCACCATGGGTGTGTGTTTGAATTCGTGGGCACGTTTTTCCAGCACGGCTGACAAATGATCCAGGCCTTCGAGCAGCAGCTTTGAAGCGTCCTTGATCAACAGTCCCTGGGCGGTATCCACCACGTCGTTGGATGTCAACCCGAAATGCAGATACCGGGCCTCACGGCCAACGTGCTCGGCCACGTTGGTGGTGAAAGCAATTACGTCGTGCTTCACTTCCTTCTCAATTTCGAGAATGCGCTTGACCTCGAAGCCGCCTTTCCGCCGGATGGCGCGCGCGGCGCTTTTAGGAATCATTCCGGCTTCGGCTTCAGCCTCGGCGGTGGCGACTTCTACGTCCAGCCACTTTTGGAATTTGTTTTCATCACTCCAGATGGCGCCCATTTCCGGGCGGGTATAACGAGGGATCATCGTCTCTCCACAAATTACCCAGATTTCACAGATGTCAAAAAACGAAACGGCGAAATTCTTACCATTTCTCGCGGAAATTTAATAATAACGCCAGCTCGTGGCCGGTTGCTTTCAAATGGTCAATGGACTGGCCTGAGCAGTCAGCCAGTTTACCTCAAACGATGCGATTTCGTTTTTCAATCCGCGTCATCTGCGGACTAGAACTGGAAGATCCTGGTGGGCTCGGTCTGGCTGGCCAGGTGCAATTCCGAAGGGCGGCCGCTGCCGCGTTTTTCGAAGGCCTGGGTGGCGGAATGCATGGCCAGGCCAGGGTGATTGTTTGTGTCGCTCAGGTGGGCGAGCACCAGGACTTCCGCCGATCCGTCGTAATCGTCGGCGAGGAAACCCGCGGTGGCATGGTTTGAAAGGTGGCCGTGGCGGCTCATCACGCGCTGTTTGACGAACCAGGGGTAGGGGCCCGTCTTCAGCATGTCCAGGTCGTGGTTCGATTCGAACACCAGGCATTGGCAACCGCGCGCGTGCTGTTTGACCAGTTCCGGAACGTAGCCCAGGTCGGTAATCACACCCACTTTGATCCCTTCCGCCGTCAGAGTGAAGGCGATCGGATCGACCGCGTCGTGGGGAATCGAAAAGGCAGCGATTTCGAAATCGCCGATGGCGAATTTCTCGCCCGCAGAAATGGTCTCAAATGCCTTGAGCCGGGGGTCCCACTGGATTACTTCGCGCGTGGGACTGGTAATGTAAACGGGAATCTTGAGGCCAAGTGCAAGAGATTTCAGGCCGCCGATGTGGTCCACATGCTCATGGGAGATGATCAGCGCGTCAAACTTGTCCGTGCGTTCGCCCGCCGCGGCCAGCCGCCGGAAGGTTTCTTTCTTGCTGAAGCCGGCATCAACCAGCAGGCGGGTGCGTTCCGTCGCCACCAGCGTTGAATTGCCTTTGCTTCCACTGCCCAGTACGCAGATCCGAACGCTCAACCAGCCTCCCGCGGCAATTACTTCGAAGCGGACGCCGGGCGCCGGCTCCGTCAAGCCTTCACCGCATTATAGGACAGCTTGGTTTCAGCTAAAATTGAAAAAGGATGTGCAGCGTTATTTTTCAGCCCACAGGGTGTAAAGTGCACCGGCCATCAGCAGGAGGCAGATGATAGCGCTTGCCACCAGCAGGGAAGATAGCGGCAATGTGTACACGACGGTGCGTGTAAAGACGTTCGGACGTGCCAGTTGTTCGGCCAGCCAGGGAGCGGCGAAAATGAGCAAGGCAATCAATGCGCCGCCACCCACTGCCAGCGCGGCCTTTTCCGCAAGCACAATGGGGCGCAGCGCCCGCTCGGCTTCGGCACGCCGGGCGGCCAGCATGGCACGCCACCAGATGCGCCCGGCTTCCGGAACCGGCGCCACCTCACAAACCTGCGCAATATCGCTCTGGAAAAGTTCATAGACCGTGACAAGCTCGGCGCAGGAAGCGCAGTTCGCAACGTGCTGACGCAAAGGCTCCTGCAGACCGCCAGGTCCATGACCTCTGCCCAGAGCTTCCAGAACTCGTGCTTCATTCTCACAGCCATACTGCTTCATGGTTTAACCTTCCTTGATTCTTGTATGTTATCGTGACCGCTTCCGCTAATCAAAGCCAGAAGCTTTTTCCGGGCACGAAACAGCAGAGGGCGTACGCTGGCCGCCTTCATTCCCGAAGCCGCGGCGATTTCTTTATGGCTGGCGCCTTCGGCGTAAGCCAGCCAAAGCAACTGCCGCTCCCTCGGCTTCAATTTCGCCAGCGCCCGGCCCAGGTCTGACCGGAGCGGAATGTTCGCCACCGCACGATCCTCCGAAGGAATATCAGCTGTTTCGGCGACTGCGGAACCGTGCCTTTGAGCCGCTCTCCAATGGTCCCGCAGGAGGTTCGTGGCGATCCGGAAAAGGTAATTCTTCCTGTGAGCGTCTTCCTGCGGGGGGTTCGCCAGTGAAAGAAATCGGCAATAACAGTCCTGCAGGAGATCGTCTGCCAGTGCAGAGTCCCCGGAGGCACGCGCGAGGTAGGCCCACAAAGGCCGGGCTGTCCGTTCGTAGAGGATGCGGAAGCTCTCCTCGTCCATTGCGAGGGATTCTACCTCAACTTTGGCCCTCGCAACGTCACCTTTGGCAAATGCCACGGCGCGCGCCAGCATATTGTTGCCTCGGTCCACGGTTTTGTCCGGGTTATGCTGTCAGTTTTCCGACGGTCTGTTCGCGTTCTAACAGCCCGAAAGCCTTTGACAGACGGTACGAAAGGCCTGCCGAAATCAGGAATCCGACGCCCAGCGCAACCGCCAGGCCGCCCAGAATGTAGAATCCTTCCGCTACATCGCCAAAGTGCCCCCCTAGAATCAGAAGCGCAATGCCTACAAACAACAGGATCACCCCAGCCTGGACCGAACTGAGGATGCGACCATAGGGCTCCCGGCTAGGATGTTCAATCCCGATGGAAGCCACCAATTGCCTTCCGGACTCGGAATCGAGATAGTTCAAGAACTCCTGGCTCGATCCGACCTTCTCGATCAGCTTTGTGTGGACCTCAGACTGCATCCGGGCCACCTTCAGCCTCCGAATGGTGCTGAAAATCACCCAGAAGATCGCAACCGCCCCGCCGAATACCATTATCAGCGCAACAATTGGAACGGCCATTTGCTCCTCCTCTCTTGATGACCGCCGGTGCCGCGCGACTGGACAACCCACCAGCCCGCAGCCTTCCCTCCGGTCACTGCCCGGGCTATTCCCAGGCTTGAAGCCTTTCTACCTTTGATACGCAAAAGGCGGGGTGGTTGTTAACAGCAATTTCGCAGCAATAAAGTGCTGGGGGAAGAAAAGGGAAAAGCCAGCACCGGCGAACTCGCACCGCTTCGATTGATGCCCGGCACGACTCCCTGAAGGGCAGCGGTATACGAGCCCACGGCTAGCATTCGAGCTGTTCGCGGTGGATTGTGAAGCCTTGGCGGGGTCCGAGCACCGTGACGGCGATCCTGCCGGACTGGAAAAGTTCGCGAGCGACTTCGACAATGTCCTCGCGAGTCACGGCATCGATCTCACGGATAACTTCATCCATGGATATATATCGGCCGTAATATAACTCCTGTCGGGCGATATTGGCCATGCGGCTGGTGGTGGATTCAAGTCCCAGGAGAAGATTGCCTTTCAGGTAGTCCTTGGCGCGTTGCAGTTCCTCGGCAGGAATAGAATCGTTCTTCAGCTTGCGGAATTCGTCGATGATCAGCTTGACGACTTTTCGGGCGTTGGCAGGCGCCGTTCCGGCGTAGACGCTCAGCAGGCCCGCATCGCGGTATGAACTCAATCCTGAAAACACGGCATACACCAGACCGTACTTTTCGCGGATGTTCTGAAACAGCCGCGAACTCATTCCCCCGCCCAGAATCGTGTTGAGAACATAACTCGCAAAGCGCTTCTCATGGGCGTAAGGATAAGCCGGCGTCCCCAGGCAGATGTGCGTTTGTTCAAGCTCCTTCTTGCGCCGGTAGCGCGCGTGAGGATGCGCCACGGGCGCCGGTCCCTCAACCCGGACGGGCCCCTTGGGAATGCTGCCAAACTGCTTTTCAATAATGTCGACCACCTGGCCATGTCTCAGGTGTCCGGCCGCGGTGACCAGCATGTTGCCGGGCACATAATGCCGCGCGAAGAACTCCCGCAGCCGCCGATGATTGAATGCCCCGACCGTTGCCCGGGTTCCCAGGATGGGGCGTCCCAGTGAGTGGTGGGGCCAGTAGCATTTGCTGAAAATCTCATGGACCAGGTCGTCCGGGGTGTCCTCCACCATCCTGATTTCTTCCTGGATGACCTGTGACTCCTTGGCGATGTCGCTTGACCGCAGCAGAGGATTCTTAACCAGGTCCGCCAGGATGTCGAAGGCGCGTGGTAGGTGTTCGTCAACTACTTTGATGGAAAAGCAGGTGAATTCCTTTGTTGTGAAGGCGTCCAGGTGACCGCCGATGGCGTCGGCCGCCCGGGCAATCTCCTCGCCCGTGCGGTTCCTGGTTGCCTTGAAAACCATGTGCTCCAGAAAATGGACGATGCCATTCTGGTCCTCGCGCTCGTGACGCGAACCTGTCCGCAGCCAGATTCCCAGTGAGACCGACCGGACAGCCGGCATCCTCTCACTCGCAATCAAAAGGCCATTGGACAGCGCATCTTTTTTTATGTCAGATTGCATAATATTTCTGCGATATTCTTTTCTTGGCTGATGAACCGATTGCCATGAGGCCCACGCGACCTACCCTTAATTTAACCACAAGCTTCAGGAAAACGCGACTGATGAGATTTGCGTCCCACCTTTTAGATGCACTCACAGCCCATTATGCTTTCCGTCACATGCTGCTTTGGCTTTTCCATGATCTTCCGCTTGCCAGAAGCGGAGTGCATTGCCTATACTGATTAAACGACGTTGCAGAGGACGGGCAATGGATCAGAGTCGCTCGTCGCCAGCGACAGCATGGGCCTGTAGCTCAGGTGGCTAGAGCGCACCCCTGATAAGGGTGAGGTCGGTAGTTCAACTCTACCCAGGCCCACCAGTGTTTTCAGCCAGTTAGCGCCGTGGCATTTCTCAAAATAAAGGGGTGTGCGCGGATTTTCCGATTGGCAAAGCGCTGGCGTACGCTATCATGGGGCACCAGCTCTTTGAGTTGGCGGCAACGGTCGCTTCCAGGACGAATTAGAAAGCTGGTAATCTCCTGTTTGGCTGCCAGCGAGCGCATGGGTGCTCTTTTGGCGGCCCGAAACTCTCGGCGCAGTTTCCCTTCAGCCGTCCAGACCTCTCAAAACTCAGCAGAGCTTCAGTAACAACGTGTACCGGACACGAAATTGGCCGTTACTACTTGTTGTCGGTTGGCGTGCCGGGGTTGTGGCACCGCTGGAAGAGGGAGTTTGAATCAGGAGCCTGTAACCTCTTTCAGCAATCCGAAGAAAGCCTTCTTTCGCGGCGTGTTGATCCCCCAGTTGACGGGCGGGCACTGATAACCGTCGCGGTAATTGCTCTTGCCAGGATCAAAGTATCCCCAGGAGGCGTATGATCCCACCGCGCTCAGCATGTTGTTGACAGGCTTGTCGAAATCGAAATGGTCATCCTCATTGAAAAGCACCGGCATGGGACGATAGGCTGGCCGCTGGCGGACCTCGTGGACCATTTCCGCGATGCGCGCCGGAAGACTCACGCCGTTTCCGTGCATCAGCACAAAGTCAGCCGCAGCCACCACGTTATTGGTGGGGATGCTTCCGCCACCAAAGCTGGCGCTCACCTGGAGGCGTTCCCCGTGCAGCCTGATAGACTTGGCCATGTTGATCAATTCATGCACACGGGAAGCCGTCAGGATTTCGTGGTCATATTGCTTCACGTTGCATTCGTTGTCGATTTCCACCAGAACATTCCGATAGCGCCTGGAGAGCAGCCAGTGGGTGGCTTCCTTCACGCCGCGCTTGACGGCTCGTTCGTCGCGCAGGTGTTGGTCCTGGCCAAAATAGAAAAAACTGACGATGGGCGCCATGCCGAGTTCGTTGGCGCGGTCCAGAATGCGCTCGAGCCTGTGCATGTATGGGGGCTTCAATGTTCCGTCCGGCCTGAAGGCCGTGTTGATCCACGGTTGCTGTTTGCAATATCCTTCGGGACACCCTCCCTGCAAATTGATGGTAAAGCTCAGCAGACCGTGCCGGCGCCACTCGGGCATGGCGGCAACGAATTCCCGCGTGTTGCGTTGCGGGTCCCACTTGCCGGTGTCGGGATATCGCCAGCGGGGGCGCGTGGCAAGGTTGGAATCATCGAAGATGCCCTGGACCATGCGCGAATTCATCAGCAATCCTTCGACCTTCATGCCTTTATACTTCCGGCCCTCATAGGTCGGGCGGCCGTTGATCAGGAAGCGGTCACCCTCGATCGAGACAGTTGTGCGCCGGAGAGCCGCTCGTGCGTTTGCTGCGGCCAGGGCGGCGGCCGGAATTGAGACAAGAAAACCTCGACGATCGAGCTTCATGGACTCCCTCCCCAGTGGTACGCCTCGAAATCGGAGGATGGTTCCGATCGAAAGCCGCTTTCGTGCGACGCCACTGTTTTAACCGGGCTTTCCTTCTTGTTTCCTGAAATGCTGAAGTGCACATCCCTCGACGTATGGCGCCGCTGGATTCTTCTCTGGCTGGAGTTCAGCGGCCGAGGCCGGAGCCTCGCGGCTCAGGCGCGGTTTCCGGATCTGCATTCGCAATCAATTGCGTGCGCCCGACCTGTTATTGTCTCTGACAGCCCGTTCGGTCACCCAATCGGTCCACAGTGCGGTCTGGCCGCTTGAGAGCAACGGCTTGCCGTCCAGAACGGCCTCAACAAAGTTCTCAATGCAGGGGGAATGGAGGTTCTCATGGGCGGGCATCTCATCGCGGCCCTGGGGAGAAACAAGCGTCGGACCGCTCAGTGGGCTCAGGTCCAGTTCGCCGCTGGTGCCGATGATGCGAAACTCGTCACGCTCCACGCGTGAGTGCCAGCGCACGTCCACAATAGCACGCACATTGTTGAGGTACTCGATCAGGAGGGTGGCCGAATCTTCCACCGGAGTTTTGTTCACGGCGTTCGACAGTTGCGCCCGAACGCGCGAAGGCTCTCCGAAAATGAAATTGAGCAGATCGATTCGGTGCGAGGCAATGTCATAAAGCGGGCCGCCGCCGGCCTTGTCGGGATCAAGCAGCCAGGCGCGGAATCCGTTCTCCGCCGTGAACCAACTGTGGTGCGAGGCATAGGCCAGCACCGGTTGCCCGATCACGCCCTCGCGGATCAGTGCCATCGCCCGATGCACCTTGGGATACATCCGCCGGTAGTAGGCCACTCCAAGCGTGCGGTTGGCGGCACGGGCCGTATCCACCATCATCTCCGCCTCAGTGTAGTTCATCGCCATGGGCTTCTCGCACAGCACGTGGCGGCCTTCATGCAGTGAAATCATCGTCTGCGGCGCGTGCAGAAACACCGGCGAGCCCACGTAGACGGCGTCGGGTCCGGCCTTCGCAATCGCCTCGCGCAGGTCCGTAAATCCCGGCACGTCATAAGGCTCGGCTTTTACCGGTTCGCGCGTCACGATCCCAACCAGCTTGCTGCGTTCCTCTTCCAGGATTGCTGGAAGCACCCGACGGGTGGTAATGTCCCCAATTCCGATAACAAGCCATCTGATCATGCCGCTATTCTACGCCACATGATTGGAATTGGCGAAAGGTCCGAGATTAATCGGAGTGCGGCGCCCATGATCGGATCGGGATAGCACGAACCGTCGCACGTGCCGAAAGAGCCGCGGAGTTGCGACAGACTTCAGCCCCTGGCACAAGCCGGGGAAAACGGGGGCAAGATTAAGACCAAAGTAGAACCCCGGAGGAGCGAAAGAAATAGCTCCTTCACTCCTCCGTGTTCTCCTACCGAACTTGCGCGGTGGTTTCGGCAATACTGGCCGGCCCGGGAATTCCCGAGACCGGCATGCCCATGGCGTAGCCGAAAATGTTGGTGACGTAAAGCGTTCCACCCACAATCACGGGTGATGAAGGACCAAACGCTCCGCCGACATGTTTGTTGCCGACCAGGGCGCCATCTGAAACTCTGATGGCGGCGATATCTCCGGACTTGTAAGGCACGTAAACGATGCCGTTTGCCAGTGCGCCACCTGCGCGGATCTGTGCTCCCAGGTGAACTCTCCAGAGTTCGCGGCCACTCCTCAGGTCAAAAGCGTAATAGTTGCCGGTGACAGGACTGCCTTCAAAGACTTTGCCCTTTGCGATCATCGGCGTCGCGGTCTTCATCGCCGGCGGCACCAGTCCTTCCTCAAACCGGTGCTGCCAGATAATTTTCCCGGTATTGGCGTCGAGCGCCAGCAGAACGTTTGCAACAGGTTTCTGCGGGTTTCCGGTCTGGACGGTTGCCTCCTGCACCACTAGACCGTCGGCGTAGGCAGGCGTGCAGTCGCCCATCCCGGTTGCTACAAGCTTCGGCAGCGTCATTTTCCAGGCCACCTTGCCGGTTTTCTTGTCCAGCGCGTAGAAAAAGTTCGGGTGGGTGCCTCCGACAAACAGATACTTGCCGTCCAGCACGGGTGACGACATGCTGACGAAGGATACGATATCGGAAATCCAGTCGGGCTTGCCGGTGGCGGCGTTCAGTTTGTAGACGTGGCCGTCGCCGGTTCCGATATAGAGAAAGCCGTCTTCGTATGCGGCGGTCGGCATGGCCTCGCCCGGAAAATGGTAGACCCAGATCTGCTTGCCGGTTCGCGCGTCGAGCGCGTACATCGAGTTGAGGCCCGGCCCGCGCGTTGGCCGCATTCCCTCGATGTAGCGCATCGTGTTGGCATAGTTGAAATAGGCGCTGCCGGTTGAAACGTAGACGCGGCCACCCGCAACCAGCGGATTGCTCATGGTCATATTCCAGCCGTAATGCGCCCAGATCAACTTGCCCGTGATGGCGTTCAGCGCGTAGGTATAGCCATTGTCGCTGCCCACGTACGCGACGCCCTTTACGACCGAGACGCCTACCGGCATTCCAACTCCGTAAGCTGTGGTGATGATGTTGTCGTCAATGGGCAGGCCATCCAGAGGTATGGCGCCCGCGCCCGCAAATTCCCAGCTTACGCCCTTGCGCAAACTCTCAGGAGCGTGCGCCGGCAGCGCAAAGACCGCGTTCCGGCCGGCGTTCGAGGCATAGGTCGTCCAAGTTTGGGGATAGTAGCGGGCCAGACTGGCAGCAGGTAGATTTTGCGGCAGGTACTGGGAAGGGAATTCCGCCGCGATGGCCTTCTTGCCGGGATCGCTGCTCTGCGCCGCACCGGTTCGCGGGTGCGCCAGCCAAACCACGGCAAGCAGAAACAGAGCAGTGACAATCAAAAATGGGGTCCAGCTAAAGTGGGGTTTGCCCCTGTAATCTCTTTCATCGAACTTTCTAAACATAGCGTCTCCGATCTTTATGAATTTTGGTCAAGCATTTCGCCTGCGAGAGCAGGCTCGAACTCCGGGCCGCCACTGCAGTGGAGGCTCACTCCAGCGGTATGGCGGCGCGGGTTTTCGGGGCGACGGAATTCGAAGGCGGATTAAAGATCAAAGTCGCAGAACTGGTGAACGGGGCGGGGAAGTGTCGGGTGGAGATAAGACGTTCGGGCATGTTGCCGCTGGTGCCGGTGCCGGCGCAAGATAAGCCGCAAGCGTTTCAAGCAGAGTCCATGTGCCCGCGTAGGGCTGCTGGGGGGCATCAGGAACACTGGCAACAAAGCCCCGGCAGCGCAAGCGGCACAGCGGCGAGTGGGCCGGACCCGGCAGCGCTCCAGAGTCAAATCCTGTCTGGCCCGTTGCCAGTGACTTGGAACCCGTGTCGACGGCAACTCCACCGCAAACCTGCGCCCGAGCTTGCAAGCTTAAGGTCAGGGCGGTAAGCAACGCCATCAGCAGATTCAGGTACCCGGAACGTACGGCACTCATCAATCTTTCGATGCCGCAGCAGCCGCCACGGTTTCAACCGGAACAACGCGAGCGGCACGAACGCCGGCGTTTGGGAGATCTCCGGCTCACCGGGGCCGTAGTTGGCGCACGCACTCGCCTTATCGCGCCAGCGGTCTCGCGAAGCACGAGTGCCGCACACGCCGCGCTCGGCAATGTATGCGGCCGTTTTCTCCTGTTGACAATCCAGAGGTCTGAGATTATGCTTTCACCTGTTGACCTTCTATAGGAGAATCATCATATGGCTGGAGAAAAGGCTGAAGTCCTTCAGGGAACTTTGGACCTGATGGTCCTGAAGACGCTTGACACCATGGGGCCTATGCACGGGTTCGGCATCGCGCGGCGCATCGAGCAGGTGTCCGAAAACCTCCTGCAACTGAACCAGGGCACGCTTTACCCGGCGCTGCTCCGCTTGCAGCAGAAAGGCTGGATCACATCGAAGCCGGGCGTTTCTGAAAATAACCGGCGCGCCCGCTTCTACTCATTGACTCGCGCCGGGCGCAGCCAATTGAAAAAGGAAGCCGAGAACTGGGAACGGATGACCGCCATCATTGGCCGGCTGCTGGCAGGCAACGAAGGAGCGTGACGGCGACTAGCGGCGAGTTTACCTCGCCAATGGCGGCGCAAGGCGGCTGCGACTGGCTTTGGAGAATGAGATGACCTGGCTGCGAGTTCTGGTTTCCAAGTTTTCCGGTCTGTTCCGCAAGGCGCGGCTGGAAGAACAGCTTGACGACGAGGTGCGCGCCCACCTCGACATGCTCGCCGATGAAAACCTGCGGAAAGGGATGTCGCCCGAAGAGGCTCACTACGCCGCCATGCGCCAGTTCGGCAACATCAGCCGCATGAAAGAAGAATGCCGCGACCGCTGGAGCATTCGCCTCATTGATGAAGCCGCGCAGGACGTTCGTTTCGGCCTCCGCCAGCTCCGCCGCAATCCCGGCTTCACCATTATCGCGATTCTCACTCTTGCCCTCGGCATTGGGGCCAATACAGCGATCTTCTCAGTAGTGAACGGAGTGCTGCTTAATCCGCTGCCTTACCACCACCCGGGCCGGCTGGTAGCGCTTTATTCGAGAACCGAGCATTTTTCCCGGTCTTCTATCTCCTATCCAAATTTCCTTGACTGGGTTCGCGACAACCGCTCGTTTTCGCCACTGGCCGCTTACCGGCCGTACGACTTTGACCTGACAGGAATGGGCGTGCCGGAACGAGTGCACGCAGAGATGGTTTCAGCCGAGTTTTTTGATGTGCTCGGCGTAAATCCGGTGATTGGCCGCATGTTCCTCCCGGAAGATGATCGGCTCGGGGCGGCGCACGTCGTGCTGATCAGCGGCGGCTTGTGGAAGCGTGAATTTGGTTCCTCGCCGCGAGTGTTGGGCAAGGCTCTCACGCTCAACGGAGTGGCGTACACCGTGATTGGAGTGATTCCCTCAAGCTTCTCTTACAGTGGCAGTAACTTTCGCCGCAGCGATGTTTACGTTCCCCTTGGCAATTGTGACGACCCCACATTTCTTGACAGGCGCACCAGTATGGGCATGAACGCTGTGGGGCGATTGAAACCGGGTGTCACCTTTGCCCAGGCCGAGGCGGACATGGACGTGCTCGCAAAACATCTGGCCGAACAGTATCCCGACGCGGACAAAGGGACGGGCATCACGCTGGTTCCGCTCAAGCAAAGCATTGTGGGATCTATCCGTCCCTACCTCCTGCTGCTGCTGGCTGCGGTCACTTTTGTGCTTCTGATTGCCTGCGTGAATGTAGCCAATCTGCTCCTCGCCCGCTCAACGGGACGCGCACGAGAATTTGCCATTCGCAGCGCGCTGGGTGCAGGCCGGAGCCGAATCTTGCGCCAGTTCCTTACGGAAAGCGTCCTGCTCGCTCTGGCCGGCGGCGGGTTTGGCTTGCTGATCGCCTCCTGGGGGCTCCAATACGGGCTCAGACTGCTGCCGGAAGCGTTGCCGCGTGCCAGGGATATT
This sequence comes from Terriglobia bacterium, assembly GCA_046705285.1. Lineage (GTDB taxonomy): Bacteria > Acidobacteriota > Terriglobia > UBA7540 > UBA7540 > SCRD01. The sequence goes on along the minus strand of JBJKQK010000225.1, from coordinate 7,099 downwards.
CACCTCGACGGGCACGTCCTGTTGTTTACGGTTGTGGTCTCGGTTTTTGCGGGGATTTTGTTTGGTGTTGTTCCCGCGTTTAAAGTCTCGGAAACGGATCGCCAGGAAACCCTGAAGGAGGGATGGTGTGGACCGGGTGGCACCCGGCATCGCACCCAGAGCACTTTCGTAGTAGTTGAAATGGCGCTGACGCTCGTCCTCCTGGCTGGAGCCGGATTGATGATTCGCAGTCTGGTCAGCCTCTGGAATGTTGACCCCGGGTTCAACCCCCGCCACGTGTTGAAGTTTAACCTTTCTTTCCCACTGCAGGAGAAGACTCCTGGCGCCATTCGGGCGACGCTGCGGGAGATCCAAAGCGAATTTGCTTCCATTCCCGGCGTCCTGGCCGCTGCCGAAACGGCAGCATCTCAACCACTGGAAAACTACTCCGATATGCCATTCTGGCTTGGAGGACATCCGAAACCTTCGACGCAATCGAAAATGAAACGGGCAATGTTCTACCTGGTTCAGCCGGATTACTTGAAGGTCATGCGGATTCCGCTGGAGCGTGGCAGATTCCTGACTTCCGCGGATAACGAGCATTCACCGGTCGTGACGGTCATTGACGACCATTTTGCTCACCTCTATTTCCATGGCAAGAATCCAATAGGCAAGCACATTAACTTCGCCATCCTGAACCTGACGGCCGAGGTGGTTGGTGTCGTGGGGCACGTGACACAATGGGGGCCCGGATCGGATTCGACGGCGCCCGTGCAGGCGCAATGCTATTTAGCGCTTTCACAGCTTCCGGACCGGCTCATCGTGGGATTTCGCGGGGACACGGCAGTGGTTGTCCGCACCGCGGGTCCGTCGCTGGGTCAGTTGGACTCGATCAGCAGGGCAGCGCGCAGGATCAATGGCCGGGCCGTGATCTACGGCGCGGCGACTATGCAGAGCATCCTTGCCGAATCAACCTCCCTGCACCGTTTTGCAATGATCCTCCTCGGCATCTTTTCCACGCTCGCACTTCTCATGGCGACCATCGGAATCTACGGCGTCATCTCTTATGCCACACGCCAACGCACCCACGAAATCGGCATCCGCATGGCGCTGGGGGCAGGGAAGAGCGATGTTCTGAAGATGGTCGTCGGGCAGGGGTTCAGGCTGGCGCTTGTGGGCGTGGCCATCGGCATAGCGGGTGCGCTTGCACTGACGCGTTTCCTGTCGAGCCTCTTGTACGGCGTGAAGCCCACCGACCCCATCACGTTTATTGCGGTCTCAGTGGTCCTGATCGCCGTCGCTCTGCTGGCTAGTTATATACCCGCCCGCCGCGCGGCGAAGGTCGATCCCATGGTCGCGCTGCGATACGAATAAAGAGGTTGAGGAATTGAAGCGACATGAAGAATTTGCGATGGGTAGCGGCGGGTTTATCCCGCCACTTCGGAGGCTGACATGACCCGGTTGCGAGTCTTGCTCTCGAAGTTTTCAGGGCTGTTCCGCAAGGCACGGCTCGAGCAGCAACTGGACGATGAAGTGGTCGCTCACCTGGACATGCTCATCGAGGAAAATCTGCGGAAAGGGATGCCGCCCGAAGAGGCCCGCTACGCCGCCCTGCGGCAGTTCGGCAATGTCAGCAGCATGAAAGAAGAATGCCGCGACCGCTGGAGCTTTCGCCTCATTGATGAAGCCGCGCAGGACGTCAGTTTCGGCCTCCGCCAGCTCCGCCGCAGTCCGGGCTTTACCGTAACCGCCGTGGCCGCGCTTGCCCTGGGCATCGGAGCGAGCACGGCCATCTTTTCGGTGATCAACACCGTCCTGCTGCAGCCGCTGCCCTATCCACGCGCCAATCGCATCGTCCAACTGGCTGTCAGCTTCCCGCAAGGGAAGGGGGTCGTCCTTTCAGTCCCGGAATTCATGTCCATGAGGCGGGCGAAAGGGGTTCTGGAAGACTTCACGTTGTATTCCACTGTTGGTCCCGGCATCAACATTACCGGTGGTGGCCATCCGGAGCAGGTGACAGGCATTCAAGCGTCCGCCCGCTACTTCCAGTTGTTCGGCGCGCCGCTGGCTCTGGGACGTCCCTATACTGCCGCTGAGGATCGCCCGGGCGGCCCGCACGTGGCCGTCATCAGTTATGGCCTGTGGCAGAGCCGTTTTGGAGGCAATCGCGACATTGTCGGCCGGGCCATTGATCTGGGAGGAGTGCCCTACGTAGTGACGGGAGTCCTGGGCCGGGATTTCCACCCGAATCCGGCAGCGGACATCTGGCTGCCGATGCAGGCCAATCCTGAGAGCATTGACAAGGGCCACTACCTGTTTGGTGCAGCGCTGCTGAAGCCGGCCGCCACGGTTGCAGCGGCCAACGCGGAGCTGGCGCTTGCCACGGACGCTTTCAATCGGAAGTTTCCCGGCACCCTGCCGCCCAAGGCCACCTTTGCAGCCGTTCCCATGCGGGATGTCATGGTGGCCAATGTCCGTTCGTCACTCTACGTTCTGCTGGGCGCGGTGTGCTTTGTCCTCCTGATTGCGTGCGCCAATGTTGCCAACCTGCTGCTGGCGCGCGCCACGTTGCGCAAGCGCGAAATTGCCATTCGCGCCGCGGTGGGCGCACGACGCGGACGGATCATTCGGCAGTTGCTTACGGAAAGCGTTCTGCTGTCGATGGCCGGTGGTGCGGTGGGCCTGGTTGTGGGGTTCGCGGGTGTGCGCGCCTTGCTGGCCATCAATCCCGGCAACATCCCGAGAATTGGTGAAAACGGCTCCGGCGTCACGCTTGACTGGCGCGTGCTTGTGTTCACGCTGTTCGTCGCCGTGGCAACGGGAGTGCTGTTTGGCCTGATTCCGGCCCTGAACGCTTCGCGCTCCGACCTTCACACAACTTTGAAGGAAAGCGGGGCGCGCTCCGGCAGGGGATTCCGGCACAACAAGTCCCGCTCCGTTCTGGTGATCACGGAAGTCGCGCTGGCGCTGGTGCTGCTGGCCGGCGCCGCTCTGCTGATCCGCACCCTGGTGGCGATGCGGACGGTGAATCCCGGATTCGATCCGCACAACGTCCTCACCATGCAGATGTCGCTGACCGGGCCGCGGTTTAAGAAGACCGCCGCGGTGGCCGAGATGGTTCGTCAGGCTGAACAACAGGTCGGGAGCATACCGGGCGTCATTGCGATCGCCGCATCCGCCTCGCTTCCCCTGGAAGGAGGGTATAACCTGCCGTTCAACATCATCGGGCGCCCGCTGAGCGGCAAGAGCCCTTACACGGGCGACGCGGCGTGGGTTGCTGTATCGCCGCAGTACTTCAAGGTCTTCCGCATTCCGTTGCTCCGGGGGCGCGCGTTCACGGAACAGGATGATGCCTCGGCTCCGCCTGTAGTCATCATCGACGAAGCCATGGTCAAGCAGTACTGGCCGAAGGGCGACGCCGTCGGGCAGCAGATCCTTATCGGCAAGGGTCTCGGCCCCGAGTTCAAAGAGTCTCCGCGGGAAGTTGTCGGCATAGTGGGTGACGTGCGTGACGGCGGCCTCAATCGCAATCCATCTCCCATCATGTACATCCCGACAGCGCAGGAAACCGACGGCAGCACAGCGCTGGACAGTCGCATTGCCCCGCTTTTCTGGTCGATCCGTACCAGAGTGCCTCCTTTTTCGCTGGAGAAGGACATCCGCAGAAATCTTCGCGCCGCCAGCGGCGGACTGCCTGCCGCGCATTTTCAGTTGATGGATCAGGTGGTGGTGGGATCCACCGCCTGGACCGGCTTCAACATGGCATTGCTTGCCATCTTTGCCGGTGTCGCCTTGCTTCTGGCCGGAATCGGCATTTACGGTCTGGTGGCCTATTCCGTTGACCAGCGGACCCAGGAAATTGGCGTTCGCATGGCGCTGGGGGCGGAGAAAGGTGATATCCTGAGGATGGTCGTAAGCCAGGGATTCAGGCTGGCAGTGGTTGGTGTGATCGTCGGCATCGCCGGCGCACTTGCTCTTACGCGCTTTCTGGCAAGCCTGCTCTATGGCGTCACACCCACCGATCCGCTTACGTTCATCGCTGTTTCGCTGATCCTGATCTCTGTCGCCTTGCTGGCCTGTTACGTCCCTGCCCGGCGCGCAGCCAAAGTCGATCCCATCGCCGCTCTGCGCTATGAATAGTTGTTCCAGCGTCGCCTTTGCCGAGGCATGCATTGGGTAGCCGCGACACTGGTTTGTGTGCCGCGGACCTTTCATGTTGTAGCCCATCGATCGACGAATATTGCCGGAGAACGGTAGCGCAGAGTTGTTTTGTAACTCTGCGGCTTTTTAAGATGTAAACGATTGCGTGAATAATAATATGTATTTTTACGATTACAATGTCGAGGATAGCGCCCAGAATGGCTGTGGGAAAGGCCGTTACGCGCCTGACGAAGAGACCATTCCGGAGCAAGACAAAATTATGCTGCCCGGGTTGTTGCCCGAAAGTCCCGATCAAAAGAGGAAGAAACGATGATGAAGCGCGCTTTCAGCATGGTTCTTGTCCTGTCTCTGGGTTATCTGGCGGCAACGACACTTTATGCAAACTCTATCGTTGCGGTCAACAGCGGTTGGCGTGACGCTGAAAATTCGCTTGCTCAGGAAGAGCCGGGTAATGAAGGTTCTGCAAGGATATTGAATCCAGGCGCACCTGTCGTGATGAACACCTCTGCAAAAGGAGTTTCTATTTCCGACTTCAAGTTGAAGATTAATGAGCGGCAAGTTTCAGGTGCAACATTCACAATTCACAACGACAGCAGCAAACCGCTGGTCGCGTTCGTGGTCGGCGTGGATTTCTACTGGAATTCTTCCCCCAACCACCCTTTGCACTGGAGCCTGTCAGAAGACTCCTGGTTCCTGAATAGCATATTGCTGCAACCCGGGGAGCAGGAGCCCGGTCGTTTTACGAATACGATGATTCCCCACCAAACTGCCCGCCTTCTCAGGGTAGAAGTGTACATCGATTTCGCCCAATTTTCGGACGGCTCAGTTGCAGGCCGACACGCAGACACGATGAAAGCGCAGTTTGACAAGGGCCGGCGCTCCGAGCTTGAAGTACAACGCCATTACGCAAATATGCTAAAAGCCGGCGCCACCCCGGCGGAGGTTGCACAACAGGTCGAAGCGGATTTGCGAGATAACAAATACAAAGGCATTCAATACGACGCTCTGACTCAAATCTGGGGCGTTTTCAAGAATCGTGGTCCAAAAGGTTTGGCCGAGGAGCTCATTCGAAAACCAGTCACGCCGTTATGATCAATGGCAAGGCTCTCAGTCTACCTTCACCTGAGGGAGGTTGCTATGAAAGCCGGATTGCTGTTACTTGTGATCTCGTCAATGCTCGCGGCCAGTGGCAAGGCGCTGGCCGGGCAAATCATCGACCCGTCGGCGCTTGCTCAAGTCCAAAGTTATTGCGTTGATACGCAAAACCTTTCGGGTTTTGACCGCAACCTCGTCAAGGATTTCCTCAAAGCACATGGCAAGCGAAAGCATCTGCTCACAAAGCTCCATTGGAAATTAGCTCCCAAGTGCGGGGAAGACGCTTCGGATGCGCTTGTCAAAGTGGAATTTGTGCGAGTCTGGATGAATCGAGTAGGGATAGGGTCCCCGATGCTCACGCCCGGCCAGAACCTGGAAAGGCCTTACGACATAGAGGTCAAGCTAAAAGTCGTGGATGCGAGATCTCAGGAGACGCTCTACAGGGTGCAGGCGGGCGCTGTGGAGTATGCCGAGGGACCGGGTGATTCCGCGAGCCACGTCCCAAGCAGCGACAACACCAATCCCGTCCTGGAACGACAAGACGCTCTTTACCATGCCTTTTGGTCCCTGGTCGGCGATGTCCGGCACCTGCGGCAAACCCAGAAGTAGCCACACCAGCGATTTCCCGCCCTGGACTTCTTCGCATTTGGAGACTCCAATCTTGTATGCGAGGTTTGGTTTCTCGCGTTTCGGGGATTGCCCACACTGTGTGATCGCACAACTCAAGATGTTGGCACTTTAGTACCATTGTCTTTCTAGTATAGGTAGAATTACTATATGTGATGTTTGTCACACTCGCCTGGGGCAACAGGGATCGACGGTTAGGCTGGAGGAAGGTGAGGGGTACATCCTTATTGCGGTCCTGTGACCCGCAGGCTGAGGTCGTCGAGACGGCACTCTCGCGCGTGGCAGACAGTCAGCAAACGTATACGAAAGTGGGCTACCATGCGAAGTTGCCCGAAGCTGCCGAGGTTAAGGAAAGAAAGTTGATTGCATTGGATTCAGCTTGAATAGGAGATGAGCCATGAGGGAATCGAACCCTCAACCTACTTAGGGAGAGCTCTTAGTTAACCTAGAATCACTAGATTGCAGATAGATGTTACCTGTTCTCAGCACATGCTAGGAATCGCCATCCATGCGGTCTTCAAATGGGTGGCAGGTGAAATCTGGAAAACGCTGGCAGGAAGCCAGTGCACATACACTGGTCATGCACGGCGGCATTATAGCTAAGACTTAAGAAAATTCACGGTCGGAGGGGTACCAATGAGTATTTTCGAGAACGTGAAAGTTTGGGAAACCATCAAGGTTTGCTTGGGTCGGGCGGGAAACCAGGATCGAAAGCTCCAACAATTGGTGGACGCAGCATTCGAGGGCTTTGCGGCCATGATCAGGAATGAATACATCGAATACAGTGAAAGTGCGGAGCGGTTCATGACGGCCATAGCAGGATCCGGTGAGTTCAAGCAATTGGCCGCAGATATCGTTTGTGAGTTCAGCGTGCCAAGAGAGTATGCCAATGGGATGGCAACATTGATGGCTCATTTTGCTATGCTTGGCTATTTAGTTCGTAAGGCTGAACTAGATGTCGAGAAACTTAATTCATTGTTCAGTAGTTCACCCACCACCATCGAGGCAGGTTAATAGGCTGCTCCGGTCCCGGGTTGTCTGACACGTTGTAACCCCACAACGAATAGCCGTGACCACTCTCCCCGCCCCGGCTTAAGGCCAACCAGTAATTTGAAAATTTCAGATACTCCCATTGATGCTGCCGCCAGCGCACCAACAAGATTACTTTGCGTGCAAATCGACCCTATGGGCGTCCCACCTGAGGTCACCTGGAAAAGCCAACCATTGGAGTTTACTG
>JBJKQK010000224.1:0-9051 GCA_046705285.1 Terriglobia bacterium | reverse complement strand
AAAAACGAACCGAAACGAACCGAAAAACGAAGCGGGCCATGTTGTTGAAAATAAAAGAAGGCCAAAAACGAATGCAACCGTTGGTGAAGCCTCAGAATTCGGCATTTGCCGTTTTGTTCAAGGCGTGCTAGTATGCGTCATCGGATGGGGATTGCGCCACCATGTCTGATGTTATGCCTTAGGCATCGAAGCACAGTGTTTTTAGAGCCACACGCCTGCAGCCAACGAGCAGCGCGCAGGAAGTGAGTTTGTCGGAGAGAATAGGGCGCATGCCAACCTCCTCTTCAACCAGTAAAACGGACTTTTCAAAAAGAATTTCGGCTCATCCGCTTTTGGGCTCGGACCGCTTCTCTGAGCTCGTAGGCTTTCTCCTGGGCATTCTGGGTGTTCTGATCCTTTGCAGCCTGGTCTCCTATTTTCCCCGAGATCCCTCTTTTGATTCCACCGGTGCCGCGGCGGGCGGCGTCCACAACTGGATTGGCCTGGTCGGCGCCTATGGCGCGGATGCACTCGTACAAATGCTGGGGTGGGTTGCGTATCTGATTCCGGCGGCGCTTTTCTTCTTCGGATTCAGGCTGATTCGAACAAAGGTGCTCGAGGCGCCGCGCACCAAGATATTCGGGCTGATGCTGCTCATCGGCTCGCTGGGAGCCTTGCTGCATTTGTTTCCCTACACTCCACGCATTCAAGGTGTGATCGAAGGGAGCGGCCTGGTCGGATTTCTGGTAGCTGTCGGTCTGGTTCACATTTTTAATACCCTCGGCGCTGCAATCATTTCCGGCGCACTGTTTCTCAGTTCATTATTTCTCGTCACCAGGTTTTCGTTTTCTGCGGCATGGGCAATGCTGCAACGGCGCTTCACTTTCCTGAGTGTCATGGCCGCCCGATGGCGGGCCTGGCAGCAAGAGCGCCGGGCTGAGCGCATGCGGCGCAAAATCGAGCAGACCCAGGCGGCGGGCAGGCAGCCTGTGGCAACGCAGCAGGCGCGAGAGCTTTTGCCGCGAGCGGAGGCCAAAGACGAGCTACCCAAGATCACCGGCAGGCAACCGGCTTCGCCTCCCGTTACAAAAGAGCGTGAGGCTGCCAGGCCTGAAACGCCTGCATTGTTTTCCGACGAGCCGGAGGAACGTGTTCAGAGGGCGGCGCCCAAGCCTCCCAGGGTCGCCGGTCGAGGCCACAGCCGCTATGAGCTTCCCAGCACTGCTCTGCTGCGACCGCCTGACGAGGAAGAAAGAATTGATGAGAATGAGCTCAAGGATCGCGCCTTCAGGCTGACAGAGAAGTTCGGAGAGTTCGGGGTCACGGGGAAGGTCACCCAGATTCATCCCGGCCCCGTTGTAACCACTTACGAGTTCAAGCCGGAAGCGGGGATCAAGTACAGCCGCATCGTGAATCTGGCGGATGATCTCTGCCTCGCCTTGAAAGCTGAATCGATCCTTATTGAGCGGATTCCGGGCAAGTCCACCGTGGGCATCGAAGTGCCCAATCCGCATCGCGAGACGATCCATCTGCGCGAAACGCTCGAGGCAAGCGACTTTACCGGTCCGAAATCCAAGCTGGTGCTTTCCCTTGGCAAAGACATCACCGGGAAGATCAGTGTCGCTGACCTGACGCACATGCCCCATTTGCTGATTGCCGGGTCAACCGGCACCGGCAAGAGTGTTTCCATCAATTCGTTTATTGTCTCCATTCTCTATAAGGCGAGCCCTGACCAGGTAAAGCTGATTCTGATTGATCCCAAGCGCCTGGAACTGAATCTCTATGAGGGTATCCCGCATCTCTTCACGCCCATCGTAACCGAGCCCAAGCAGGCCGCAAACGTCCTGCGCCGCGCCACCATGGAGATGGAACGGCGGCTTAAACTGCTGGCCGAGCAGGGCGTGCGAAACATTGAGCAATACAACAAGTTGTTTGAGGAAACCTCGACGCTGGACCTGTTTGACACCGACCCTGACCGCAACCGGCCGCTCCCATACGTTGTGATCGTCATCGATGAACTTGCGGACTTGATGATGGTTGAGCCCCAGGGAGTTGAAGAAGCGATTACGCGCCTCGCACAGATGGCACGTGCGGTGGGCATCCACCTGATCCTTTCCACGCAGCGGCCGTCGGTCGATGTCATTACCGGCCTGATCAAGGCAAACCTTCCCTCGCGCATTGCCTTCCGGGTGGCGTCAAAAGTGGACTCCAGAACGATTCTGGACTCGAACGGGGCGGAAGCATTGCTGGGCCGCGGCGACATGCTTTACCTTCCGCCCGGAACAGCTCGGCTGGTTCGTCTCCACGGGGCTCTGGTAACTGAGAAAGAGATCGACAAAGTTGTGGAGTGGTGCAAGTCGCAGCGTGAGCCGCAATACAATGAGGAGTTCCTCAAGCCGGTCCGGGATAAGGACGATCGCGACGCGGTCCTGGATGATGAGACTGACGCGTCGGAACTTGACGCCGTGTATGAGGATGCGGTTCGTATTGTGGTTGAGACCGGCAAGGCATCCACGTCTCTCTTGCAGCGGCGCTTAAGGCTGGGATACGGCCGCGCCGCCCGCCTGCTTGACCTGATGGAGCGCGACGGGATCATTAGCGCTCCGGACGGCTCGCGACCTCGCGAAGTCCTGAAGCGCCCTGATTGGGTGCGGGAAGTTGATGAACCTCTGCGCTAGCCTCGCCTGACTGAAATCCATTCGCAAGGAAGTGGGTAGCGTGGTCACGAATTAAAGCCGCACACGGTTCAGGGCATTATCAGAAATCAATCAGGTTCTTTGGCGGAAGAGCAGCTCGAATCGCGTTAAGGATAGCGAAAAGGTCGATGACTTCCTGGCAGATTGCTCCCGCAACAGGCGGCAGGTAGCCCGCAGCGGCGAATGACATTCCGACGACGCTCAGGACCATTCCTCCAATCGCGCTCTGCAGCGCGATGTAACGCATGCGCCTGGCAATGTGGAAGAACTCATCAACTTTCGCGAGGGAAGTGTCCATGATCACGGCGCCTGCCGATTCCGTGGTAATGTCACTCTGGTGCCCGAAGGCGATTCCAATCGAGGCGGTCATGAGGGCCGGAGCGTCATTGATGCCGTCACCCAGGAACAACGTCTTGGCTTCCTCGGTTGCCCGGCGGACGAGGCCGACTTTTTCTTCGGGGCTTTGCGAAGCGTATATCTCTTTCACTCCCACCAGGTCCGCCAAGTACTTGACTTCGCTCTCCCTGTCTCCGGAAACGAGCATCAGCTTGTCAAACCCGTGTTTCTTGCCGAGATGTTGAACGAATGATTTGCTCTCCGTACGCGGCGCGTCATGGAAGACATAGGTTGCGGCATAGGCGCCGTCGATAACGATTTCACAGGTCAGCCCGTCCGTGACGGAAGGCAGAATGGCCTCGGGTGTTTGAAACTTTTTGATCAACTCTGCTCGGCTGGTGATGCGAATGGATCTGCCCTCCACCGTCCCCTGGAGGCCGCGACCGGGGGCTTCGCTGATCTGGGTGGCGTGTATGAGGCGAAGCCCTTCACCTCGCGCGGCATGGAGAATAGCCTTGGCCAGCGGATGCTTGGAGTACTGCTCGAGACTGGCCACCAGCGCCAGGATCTGCACCCTCTGGAACCCGGGGGCGATGATTTGCTGGGTCAGCCGCGGAAGGCCGTAAGTGAGTGTCCCGGTTTTGTCAAAGATGATGGTTCGGCAAGTGTCGAGTTGTTCCAGCACCGAAGGGTCTTTGACCACAACGCCCCGACGCGCTGCGAGAGAGATGGAACCGATAATACTGACAGGAATGGCGATCAGCAACGGGCAGGGTGTGGCGATCACCAACACCGCGAGAAAGCGCACTGCGTCGCCGCTGAAAGCCCATGCGCCGAGCGCCAGGGCTACCGCAACGGGAGTGTAATACGCGCCCAACTGGTCGCCCAGGCGGCGGATGCGCGGGCGGTTTTCCTGTGCAGTTTTCATCACTGCCATGATGCGCGCATAGCGCGAATCGACAGGGAGTTTTTCTGCCTTGATGGTGAGTGCCGATTCGCCGTTGATAGCGCCGGAAAGGACTCGGGCCCCTGGGGTCTTTGAAATTTCGAACGGCTCGCCGGTCAGATACGACTCGTCCATGATCCCTTCACCGTCGAGGACAAGGCCGTCAACTGGACAGATTTCATGCGGATAGACAGCCAGTATGTCGCCGACGCGGATTTCGTCAAGCGGCATGTCCGTGATGGCGCCGTTTCTCTTTCGGTGTGCGATGCTGGGCATGCGCTTGGCAAGTGCCTCCAGCACCGATGACGCGCTCCGAACGGCATATGCTTCAAGCACGTTGCCGCCGGAAAGCATCAGAACCACCAGGGTGCCGGCAAGATATTCACCCAGAATGACTGAAACCACGATCGAGATGCCAGCCAGCAGGTCTGAGCCGAATTCCCTTCGAAGGGCCCTGAGGCCCAGTCCGTAGACGAGAGGAGCGCCGCCAAGGACCAGCGAGGCAAACAGGGGAATGTCATACGTGAATTGCGGGGACTTCAAGATAAATCGAAGGACAAGATGAATCGCAATTCCAACGATTGCGACGACGGCGATGGCATTTTCTAATGAAAGATAGCGTTTTCTGAAGCTGGGCCAAAGTTTGCTGGAGTCTGAGATTTCCACGTTGTTAAAGCGCTCTGACGCATACCCCCGTTTTGAGCCGTCTCTTGGTCTTCATGGAGGGCCTAAGCCGGGATTCGGGAGACTTTCCTCAGGATTTGTATTCCTTAGTGTGCCATGCATTAAGCATTTTACATCTAAGCAGATAGGGAAATTGGGGCAGGAGGCTTTTCTTGACCGAAAGGGTAGCGTAAAATTAATATAAATGAATTTGCCTTCCACCGCGCGATCGGCAGGCGCCGGCGATGGAAGGCGGGATCTGGCGGGGAACGCAGGAGCGACAGGCGGGAACGTAGATGTTTGAGTCTCTTCAAGACAAGTTTCAGCAAGCCTTCAAGAACCTTCGGGGAAGGGGAACGCTGTCCCCGGAGGCGATTGACGAAACGTTGCGTGATGTGCGGATGGCTTTGCTGGAAGCAGATGTCAATTTCAACGTTGTCAAGGCATTGCTTGAAAGGGTGCGAGTGCGGGCGCTGGGCGAGGAGATTGGAGCAACATTTACTCCGGCCCAGGAGGTGGTTCGCATTGTCCGGGATGAACTGGTGGACATTCTTGGACGTGACGCCTCACTCCTCACTTTTTCAAAGGAATATCCTTCGGTCCTGCTGATGGTGGGGCTCCAGGGTTCCGGCAAGACGACAACTTCCGGGAAACTGGCTCTCTGGCTGAGCAAGAGAAAGAAACGCCCGATGCTGGTTTCGGTTGACGTCTACAGGCCTGCGGCGCGCGAGCAACTGGCGGTGATTGCCCAGGCGGTTGGAATCCCCTGTTTTGCAGGCGATGGAATCAGTTCTCCGGTCGACCTGGCTCTTGCAGCAAGGAAGGATGCCGCCGATCGCGGGCACGACGTTCTGATCGTCGACACAGCGGGCCGTTTACACATTGACGAACCACTGATGAAGGAAGTCACTGAGCTGCGCGCAAGCCTTCGCCCGAGCGAAGTTCTGCTGGTTGCTGATGCCATGATCGGGCAGGACGCCGTGAAGAGTGCCCAGGAATTCCACGAACGGTTGGGTGCAACGGGCGTCATCCTGACCAAACTCGATGGGGACGCGCGAGGCGGTGCCGCTCTGAGCATCCGTCACGTGACAGGCCAGCCGATCAAATTTATCGGCGTCGGTGAGAAATACGATGCGCTGGAGGTTTTCTATCCCGATCGCATTGTGTCCCGGATTCTGGGGATGGGCGACATCCTGTCGTTGATTGAAAAAGCTGAAGAGAAGATTGACAAGAAGAAGGCTCTGGAAGTTCATCAGAAACTTCAGTCGGATTCGTTTACGCTGTCGGACTTCCGTGACCAGCTTGCCCAGATGCGTTCTCTCGGGCCTTTGGACCAGATGCTTGGCATGTTGCCGAAGGTGGGCATGCTGAAGAACATCGGAAAGGTTCAGGTAGACGAAAAAGAACTGATCAGGATTGAGGCGATTATTAACTCCATGACCGAGAAAGAACGGCGGCGTCACGACATCATCAACGGGAAGCGCCGCAAACGAATCGCTCGCGGCAGCGGAACCACAGTCCAGCAGGTCAACCAGGTCCTCAAGCAGTACGTCCAGATGAGGAAGATGATGAAATCGATGAGTACCAGCCTGCTGGGAAAGCAAATGAGCCGTCTGAAGTTGCCCACGGGTTCAGGAGGGCCGGGTTCGTAGGTTCGGAGTTGACATTCCTGAGAGCGAGGAACGGGCGGGGACAGGTTTTCTGGTATCTGGTTAGAAAGAAAAAGATGGCACGGGCGACTGAGGCCTGGCCACCACTTCAATTTGGTTTGCAGGAGGACGATTGCTAAGAATACGGCTGGCTCGGACAGGAGCTAACAAGAAACCGAGTTACAGGGTGGTTGTTATTGAACGGGATCAAGCACGTGATGGCGGATTTGTCGAAATCGTCGGGCATTATAACCCGCGGCGGCACCCCGTGGAACTGGTTTTGAAACGGGACCGTGTGGACTACTGGCTGGGTCAAGGCGCGCAGCCGTCCGAGACAGTACGGAGCCTTCTCAAGAAGTCGGGATAGAAACAAAGCAGAAGGTCCGTCCGTTTCGCCTCACCGCGGCGCAGAAACAACCATTTCGGTTTCTCAAGTACTCTTTCTTCAGGGCTAGAGCAAAAAACGCAGTTCGGCAGGAGGGACCAAGTGGAAATGAAGAATCTCATTGAGGCGATCGCTAAGGCGCTTGTGGATAATCCCGACCAGGTGTCTGTCCGGCCGGTGGAAGGAGAACAGATCACGGTTCTGGAACTTCGGGTCCATCCGTCAGACCTCGGGAAGGTAATCGGCAAGCAGGGGCGAACCGCCCGGTCGATCCGGACCATCCTGGGGGCTGCCGGGATGAAACTGAAGAAGCGTTTTACCCTCGAGATACTGGAGTAGGGCGGGTTCGCGCGCTTCTTGCTGGCAACAGGACCTCGGGTGCGATTCTGCTTCGGCTTGGCAAGCGTAGCGAAGGATCACCATAGCCATTCGTAGCGGTGACTTGCAGCAGTTTATTGCCGTCGCACGTATCGTGCGTCCGCAAGGGCGCAGAGGTGAAGTGTTGGCGGAAATCCTGACCGATTTCCCTTCTCGTTTCGCGGGCCTTCAGCGCGCATTCCTTGGTGACGCCGCCAGCGATCCGCAGTCTGTGGCCGTGGAGGATACCTGGCTTCACAAGGCGAAGGTTGTTCTGAAGTTTGCGGATATAGATTCAATCAGCGACGCCGAAACGCTCAGAGGGAAGTACGTATTCATTCCGGAGGAAGAGAAAGTCACCCTTTCCGCCCACCAATATTACCTGTGGGAACTGACCGGCTGCCAGGTGCTTGTCGAAAGCGAAGGGAAAAGGAAGCCCTTAGGAACTGTAACTGAAATCGAACGCACGGGGGGAGCCGATTTGCTCCATGTTTCCGACAATTCCCGCGACGTTCTGATACCGTTTGCGCAGGCCATCTGCAAAGTGGTTGATACGGAGGCCAAGGTGATTGTCATCGAGCCTCCGGATGATCTGCTCGATCTGAATCTTGAGCATGGAGTTTAGACGCTCGGTCGGCGTTGGCTGCCGGAGGATGCGCCAAGGCAATGCAATTTGACGTCGTAACCATTTTCCCGGATTTTTTTGGCAGTATTCTGGCTCAGGGGATGTTGAAGCGCGCCCTGGCCGGCGGCCAACTGGCGGTCCGACTGCACGATCTTCGTGATTTCACCGAAGATCGCCACAGAACCGTGGACGATCGCCCGTTCGGTGGCGGCCCGGGAATGGTTCTCAAGCCTGAACCGGTCTTTCGCGCTGTGGAATCGATCAAGGCTGGCGATCCGGCGAGTGATCTGCCGGTCATTCTCCTGTCGCCGCAGGGACGCCTGTTGCGGCAGCCGATTGTGGAAGAGCTTTCGCAGCACTCCCACATCGTCCTGATCTGCGGGCGCTACGAAGGCCTCGACGAGCGCATCGCGGAATGCCTGGCCACCGACGAGCTATCCATCGGCGATTATGTTTTAAGCGGCGGTGAGATCGCAGCCGCCGTGGTGATGGAATGCGTGGCTCGATTGATTCCCGGTGTGCTGGGCAACGAAGAATCGATTACGCAGGATTCTTTTGGCGAAACGGAAATTCCCGGCCGGCAATCGGGGCGCCGAATGCTCGATTGGCCGCATTACACCCGGCCTGCGGAGTTCAGGGGGATGCGAGTGCCGGAGGTCCTGCTTTCGGGCGATCACGAAGGAATTCGCCGCTGGCGCCGGCGGCGCGCGTTGGAAAAGACATGGCGGAAAAGGCCGGAACTGCTGGCCGATCTGCCGCTTGACGAGGAAGACCGGCAGGTCCTGGAGGATTTGAAGCAGTCAGCCTGGCTGCCCGTTTCGCCGCAGCAAAGCTGAAGTCCTGATCCCGCGGCCTCAGCCGGCGATTCGTCAGTAAAAACAGCTTTAACTCTTATGAAGATGGAGCGTTACCACAATGAGTATCGTTGAAAAAATCGAACAGGAACAACTGAAAAAGGATATCCCGCATTTTCACGCGGGTGACACCGTGCGCGTGCACGTGAAGATCAAGGAAGGCGACAAGGAGCGGATCCAGGTGTTTGAGGGAACTGTCATGGGACAACACCGCGCTCAGAACCACTCCACCTTCACCGTTCGCAAAGTCTCTTTCGGTCATGGTGTCGAGCGGATCTTCCCTTTGCATTCACCCGTCATCGACAAAATTGAGCGAGTACGGGCCGGACGTGTGCGTCGCGCCAAGTTGAACTACCTGCGCGCTCGGCGCGGCAAAGCTGCGCGCATCCGCGAAGCCCAATCCGAGCGCGAAGGCTGATTGACCAAGCCATAAGGCCGGCCACAAGCATACGGCAGGTTTCCCGCCTGCCATACGAACCTGAACTCCCGGTAGACATCCGATGCCGCGACTGCGCGATCCCAGAGACTTGGAATGTTCTTCGCGACTTGAGTCCTGCCTGT
>JBJKQK010000223.1:0-17108 GCA_046705285.1 Terriglobia bacterium | reverse complement strand
CTGACGGTTCCACTCTTCGACGGAAGTTTCCTCAATCGTCTTGCTGATTTGAATGGCTGCGTTGTTGAAGAGGACATCCACGCGCGAAAACCTTTCCAGCGTCACGGCGAGCAACCTCTTAACTGCTACGGGGTCGGAGACATCTGTCTGAGATGCGATGGCAGTTCCTCCATCTGTCTCGATCTTTCCGACCGTTTCATTCGCGGATACCAGATCGACATCGGCAATGACAACGCGAGCGCCTTCCTTTGCAAATTCCATTGCTGTTGCCCGCCCGATTCCCTTGCCAGAACCTGTTGTAACGATCACGCGGTCTTTCAGCTTCATCATTCTCCTCCCTTGGGACAATGCATTTACTCTATCAGCCCTGACCCAGTTTAGGTTTCGCCAGTGCCACCTAAAATGCGCAGAGCCTTACGTCCAAATGACCGGCGCACGAGCTGGGAGCCGGGGGCCCATGCAGCAGCGAGTTGAAGTCGCTGGGCGAAGGTGTCTTTGGGAATGCTGGATGACCTGCTGGCCAGTTTCCGAGTGATACGCCATGTACGACTGATGACCGTTTGCTCAGGTTGTGACAAGATCGTGCGGGCGGAAGCGCCGAGCCGTCCGCCCAATGAGTGGTAACAGGCGCATCCTGCCCGCGGCCTCTATTGGAGTCTTTATACTAGCGATTGGGAGACTGTCTGATCAGGCTACCGCACAAGTCGAATATAACGCTGATGGTGAGGTATGCACGGGGCAGCCAGCAGGCGTTATGCTTCAATCAATCATGATGCCCGGCTGGGCGTGCTCCAGTTTGTAACTTGAATAAACGGTGATGCTGTTTGATGGCAGTTCATCGGTGATTTCAGGCTTTTCCGTGCCCACTTCATACGAACTCAGAGGATTCATCTGATATTCCGGTCTTTCGACTGAACCTTCCGTTACCTGATATTTGTAAAGCATATTTATCCTCTCCAGATTTTCGACGGCTAAATTGACTTGCTGACTTCCCGACTTATTGAGAATGTAAATCGTGAAATTTCCTTTGGGGCTCAGGATGGCTGACACGATGAGATCTGAATCTTTCACGTTGACTTCCAGGACGCGTGAATACTTGGCCATGAAACGAGTGAGGATTCCGTAAGAATAATAAGGAACGGGCTCGGGCAGAACCTCTTTGTCGTAATCCCACGTGCGGGGATTCCATGTCCTCACCAACTGCCACTGTCCGTCGAGATCACCGCGGTTAAGGAAGCTCCAGCGGTTGAAACCGTCGACACCCACATTCATTCCTCGGAGCAGATTTTCCGCGTTGATTAGCTGATTCAAATAGCTTCTGGGTGCCACAGTTTCAGGATGCTTAAAGGGATTATCACCTGCCCAGCTTCCGAATTCGGACTGGAAGAAGGGGATGCGCCGCGAATGGGCCCTCTTTGCCCAGAGTTCTTGCAGGTTGTTGTTCGTGGATAATCCGGCGGAGTAGTTATGCCCATCATGTGCCCCCATAACGGGATCATCAAAATCGAAAATGTCTGGTGTCTTCCAATCGATCCCATAATCGGGCCCCGAAAGGTGAACATCGATCCGTTGCTGATCAAGTTCTGCCCGCAAAGCACGAAGAGCCGGCATCAGGCTAGCGGGTTTCCCATCAGGCCCCAACCACCAAGTCATGTCCAGCCCGGGTTCGTTAACTATGGCCAACCAACGAATGCAGGAGTAACCCCGCTTCTGGACCAGGTGTTGCATAAGCACAGCCACTCCATGCACAAAATCTTGAACGGACTTTGGCGCGCTTTGTAGACGACCAACCTCTTTGTAAGCGTTCCATTCCACGTCCGGCCACATCTGGGTAAAAAACACATCAGCTTTGTTCTCCTCGCACCAATCAAGGATCGCCAGCAGCGCTCCCATTTCGTCGTTATCCCAGTCAAATCTGCCCCGTC
Organism: Terriglobia bacterium; assembly: GCA_046705285.1. GTDB lineage: Bacteria > Acidobacteriota > Terriglobia > UBA7540 > UBA7540 > SCRD01. The sequence continues at coordinate 15,183 of JBJKQK010000223.1, read as the reverse complement.
CAGGCTCATACATCCGCTGGTCGATCTCGACTCGGATGAAATTCAGTGCCAGCCATCGGGCATGGCGCCGAATGTCATCCCAGGCCTGGGTACGCTCAAGCGGTGGATATCCTCCCCAGCCACTGCCGCGTGCATTGCGATTGGCTCTGCCTTGCAGGTTCTTGTACCAGAAGCCGGTCGGGCCGATCGCATGCCAGGAAGCCCCGGCGCCGCCCGCCATGGTATGTTTTATCTTCGAGCAGTCCACGGCAATAGTTGCCGGGTGCTGAACACTGTTTCCTGAGTCCTCATCTTTGGCTTTGTTCCAGGCATCCGCAGGCATGTTTAGTGGCTCCGCGACAAGCTGTTTACTTTCTGACAATACCCCTATTGCCATAGCTGTATCCTTCAAGAATGTTCGTCGCGAAATTGGCATCTGTCCTCCCTAAGAACTGTGTTAAGTGCCTTTTCAAATCCCAACGTCTTGTGGCCTTGTCTATCGGTAACGTGTGCAGGCGCGTCAACCTTACCGTCGGAAATTGTCGTTTGAGTGGATATCAACAAGCTCTTCAGTGACTCCCGTGTCTGGTTTGGGAGTGGTGAAAAGCAGCCGACACTCGTCTTGGAATGAATAGCACAGTAATCGCCACGAGCCGTCAGGCAGCTGTCACGGTCACTTGATACTCAGGAACTGCCGTAATCTTTCGCACCCGGGCAATCTGGTCATTGGACGGAAATGATGGCCAGGCCTCTTGCGGCATGTAAACAGGAGCGCCTTTGGCTAGCGGAAATATCTTCAGGTTGAGCGCGTGGCCCAGAGCAACTGAGGCGAACCGCTTCATTCCGATTTCCCAGACCGTTCCGTTGTAAAAGTTGTCGTCGAGGAGTTGCTCACCGGCGTAGAGCCGCCCGACATCCCCGGCGTATTCCACCTGCAGGTAAAGCTCATTGAGCCCCTCGATGGCGTCAGTCGGTAGCATAATCTGCCATTCAGCGGCCGAGTGGAAGTCCGCATCCGAGGGAGCGAGAGCCACCTGCTTACCCATTTTGGGCGGACCGAGCGGCAGTGCTTCGCGGCGCTGCTCCATGTGTACAGAGATCTTTCTTGGGCCAACGGTGGCATTGTATCTCACGAAAATGCCGTTGCGACCGGCCTCTCGAAGCGGTGCGCTGGCCTTCAATTGAGGCAGGGCAGGGAAGACCGAAAAAGACAGGTCCCAAACCACGCGCGAGCGGAGATGGAGCGTCTTGCCATCTGAGAACAAGTGGCCCTGTGAGATGAAAAAGTGATCAGCCCCTGCAAACGGTAGCCTGTAGCAATCTTCCGCCTGTTGCTTTGTCAGTAGAACAATCTTGGCCGTCTTACCCGTCCTCGACCGAAGAAAAATTGCTACGTCGGTTCCGGGTTCAACATGACTAACTCGGATTTGTCCGTCAGAGAGCGTCTTCACGCCGCTGGAGGCTTCGACCGTGCCCACAGATTGCGCAACAAATGCGAACTCCGGCTCAATACCGATTGGGGCGAAGAAAAAATAGATGGGCGTTTCGCCTTCGTATACCCTGCATAGCAGCTGCGCGGTTGCATATTTGAGCACAGAACCATTTATCTCCAGATTGACAGGCCAGATGAAGTAGGACCCGGAGGGAACCGTGATCGGCTTGGCGGGGATTTTTACGGTCTCTGACGGCAGCTTTATCGCGACTTGAAAGTTCTTCTGTTCGCGCAGCGGATAATTCCTCTGGTAGTTGTTAACGAAGACGAACGCACGATTTCCCCTGCTGCGGGCGGCCACTCGCGGGGTCTGGCGGTCGTAGACGCTCACGGGTTGAGTATCAGAAGGCCTCATCTCCATCGTAGCGAGAGAGCTGCCAAAGTCTTGCAGAAACAGGTGATACACCTTCAGCGCGCCATATAAAGGCCTGACCTGGCCGAATTCGCCGAGAGGAGCCTGGTAGTCGTATGAGATGACCGGCATATCATTTGAATTCTCAGGGTACACAGTGTCCTGCGATTGCTCCAGTGTGCTCAACTTGCCAACCGAGTTCGCGCCACCTTGGTACATGTAATATCCGGGCAGGTTTACGCCGGAGCCCAGCTTGCACAGGATAAAAGCTGCTATGTCGTCCGCGCGAACAACCGGGCGGCGGTGGTAGCTTGTTTCCATCCCTCCGCCCAATTCGGCGGTTAAGTTAGGGTAATCAAAGTTTGAATTGCCGTGGCGCGGGAAGAAATAGCACTCGCTGGGCGGCAGTTCACATATCGATCGTGGCCAAAACTGGGCAGGGTATTCTCCACCTGTGGGGATCACGCCGGGCGCAGAAACAGAACCAAAGGTCGTGTAGAGTGGCGCTTTGATTCCCGACCTCTCTGCAATCTTCTTCAGCTCTACAATGTGTGCTGCCCCCGCCCCCGGACCGTGCAGCCTGTACTCATTCTCAATCTGAATTCCTATCACAGGTCCACCGTCCTTCCAATACAGTCCGGAGAGTTGCTTGCCTATCTGGCCGTAGTAAGCACGCACGTAACCGAGGTAACAGGGATCATTTTTCCGCAGTTCCTTGCATGAATGAACAAGCCAGTCTGGGAATCCCCCATTGCGAACCTCTCCGTCACACCAGGGGCCGATGCGCATGAACACATATAGCCCGTGCTTGCCACAGAGCTGGACAAACCGGCGAAGGTCGCGCCGCCCCGACCAGTCGAACTGCGCCTTGACCTCCTCCTGATAGATCCAGAAAATGTAACTCTCCACAATTTGAATCCCCCCGGCTTTCATCTTGAGGAGTTCCTCTTCCCAGTACTGCTCTGGCCAGCGCTCATAGGGGAACTGTCCCATTACGGGAAGCCAGGGCTCCCCATCGAGAGCAAGATATTGGTTGTTAAGCACGATCTCTCGGCCACTCGGCGCTCGATTGAATTGGGGGACGAACGAAGCTGGTTGCGGGGGCACCGCAGGCTTGCTGGCGTCAATGATAAGGGCCGTGCTGCCACTTTGTGGCGATGCCGAGTTACGGCCGCTGGCAGGATCAGGTTTTGTCTCTCCCTGCTGCACGAACTTGTCGTCGACGGCAAGGAGCCGCTCCGGCCGGAACTCCGAAAAGGCTCCTGCGACTTCCGTGCTCAAAGCCAGCTGCAAAAACTTGCGGCGCGTATGTTTCATCAGGATTCCCTTCTCTTACTTGGTTGACAAATGAGTTAACTGTCATACTTCGGCCTCCGCAAACCCCAAGCTCGCTGCGGGTGGCTTCATTTTCGACTGGTAATGAGTTTTTGTCGGGGCAGATGACCATAATGGGAGCGGCTCAGATGTGACCACAAAGATTCATTCTCTGGACGAGGCAGAGGTGTACTTTACTGTCCCGGCCGCACAATTGCAACAGCTTAAAACTAGGTGAAACAATCACACGACGAGAGTCAGTCCCGCGACGGAGAAGAGTGCCACATTGCATAGCCTGACTTTCGACAATCTTGACTATACGAAGGATATGCCGGCTCTTTTACGAGATGACCGGCGAGGAGAAATGTCTGGTGACAGGAATTCACCGTGCAGATATCTTGGCCGAATATGTCTGGCCAGGGGCTGCAAGTTATTTATTGCCATTTCCCCGAGCGCACGGAAGTGTCCTGCTTGTCCATGACGCCTGCAGTCAGGTCCCTTAAGGCTCTGGCGTAGAAAAAGTTGGATCGAATGACGATGACACAGGTTATTGTGGCAGTGGCCGCAAGGTTTCCAGGAACTTTTTTGCTGGTAGAGTGTTGAGCACGTCTTTCTTTTCCAGCCAGCCGCGCCGCGCGGTAATCACGCCGTAGCGCATCAGTTGAAGGTGGTCAGGATGGTGGGCATCCGTAGAGATAATCACCTTCATCCCGCGCTCCTTTGCGAGTTTGACGTGCCGGTCAGATAGGTCGAGCCGCTCGGGGTTGCCGTTCAATTCCAGAATGACGCCGTATTCTCTGGCGGCCGCAAAGATTTTTTCCACATCATACTGGAATGGATCGCGCCGCAGGATTTGCCGACCGGTGGGATGTCCCATGATTCGCACGTAAGGATTTTGGAGAGCCTTTAGCAGGCGTTGGGTCATTTCTTCAGCCGGCATATTCATGCGCGAATGGACGCTGACGAGAACGATGTCGAACTGCTTCAGCAGGGAATCGGGATAATCGAGTCTGCCGTCGCCCATGATGTCTACTTCCGCCCCTGCCCAGATCTCGATCCCCTTTACCCTCTTGCGTGCGGCATGGATGCGCTTGATGTTTTCCTCGGCGCGTTTCTCATCTAGGCCGTTGGCAATGGTCACGGCCTTTGAATGGTCAGTAATCAGGATATATTGGTAGCCAAGATTCCTGGCGGCTACAGCCAGTTCCTCTGCGCTCGTTTTCCCGTCAGAGGCTGTAGTGTGCATTTGCAGATCGCCCTTGATGTCTTCCAGTTCGATTAGCTTCGGCAATTCATCCTTTTCAGCCGCCTCGATCTCTCCTTGGTTTTCACGCAACTCGGGTGGAATCCACTCGAGTCCGAATTTCTTGTAGACTTCTTCCTCAGTTCGGCTTGCCAGAACTTTGTCTCCCTCAAAAAGCCCGTACTCGCTGAGTTTCCAACCGTGTTTCCTTGCGCGTTCCCGTAGCGCGATGTTGTGCTCCTTGGAACCTGTAAAGTACATCAGCGCTGCTCCGTACTGTTCACGCTCAAGCAGGCGGATGTCAACCTGCATGCCATTCTTCAGTGTGACGCTGACTTTGTCTTCGCCCTTGCCGAGAATCTGGTCGACTCCTGGATATTTCGTGAAATGGTCCGCGATCTTCGCATGGTCTTGTCCGGTGACAAGGAGGTCGAGATCGCCCACAGTCTCACGCCCACGCCGAAGCGAGCCGGCGGGCGTCACCTGTTCAACTTCGGTGCGTTCTTTCAGATATTCGATCAACTTTTCAGCGGTTTCGTATGCGGTATCCAGACGGAATCGTCCGGCAGACTGCCGGAACGTCTCGAGCGCTTTCAGAATGTTCTCTTCCGTCTTGGAGCTCATACCGGGCAGTCCGTGAAGGCGTCCCGCTTTGACGGCTTTTTCGAGATCCTCGACGCTGTTGACTCCCAGTTCCTTGTGAAACAGGCGGACTTTCTGCGGGCCCACTCCCTGCAATTCAAGAAGCTGTAACAGGCTTCGCGGGACTTTCTTAAGCAGGTCCTGGTGGTACTGGCATTTGCCGGTTTCCACCATTTCCTCGATTTTGGCCGCCAGGTCCTCGCCGACTCCGGGGATTTCCGTCAGTTTGCGTTTGGGATCGCGCGCCAGATCTTCAGCGCGTTCGTGGAAGCCCTCGATCGAGCGGCGTGCACGATCGTAAGCTGCGGCTTTGAAAGACCATTTGGGGTCATCCTGGATAATCTTCATCAAGTTGGAGATTTCCTCAAAAATGGTTGCGATTTCACGATTTTCCATGCGGGCCTCTTTCGAGTTGCAATTCCCTGAGGACTCTAAACGGTTGAGAGCACCTGCCTTTCCATTGCCATGCCCAATCCATTGACCCGCGTCCACATCACCGTTAGATCGGCCGGTAACTCTCCCGCTTACTTTATGTTACCAGTTCTTTTCAGCAAATGTTTCCTTGCGGGGGTGCTCGGTGTTAGAATCGGCAAGCGTAAAGTCATGACGCTTCGCCGGCTTGGGCTTCAGGGCAAGATCGTCCTCATCATTGCGGTGGCGGTTATTTCCGTTGTCGGGGTCTCAACCTATATTGCCATGCTTCTCACCCGCCAGTTGGTGGAGGAGGATACCTATCGTAAGGCGTTGGCCCAGGCCCGATCGATCGCGCAACAATTGGTGGATGAGCATGCTCTCGACAATCCTCCGATACTCATGCGCGCTCTTCGCCAGTTGGAGCATGACTTCCCCAGTATTACCCAGGCCGATGTTTTCACCCATGTGCCCACGCATCAGTTGATCGTTACCACTGACCCGAAGGGGCAGGTCCTTGAGCTCGACAACATCCCTGACATTCAAAAGTACAACGACTACAGGCAAGCTGATCCTGACCAGATTACGATTGACACTCCCGATGGCAATTATTGGATCATGGGGACAACTATCCGTGATAACGGGCGATCCATTGCCTGTCTTAACCTCAAGGTTTCAAAGTTGCACCTGAGTATCATCACCGAACGTCTTGTCCTCCGGAATCTGTTGGTGACTCTGGCCGGGCTGGGATTCCTGATCCTTGTGATTCACGTTTTCTTCCTGCGGAGCATTCGTGGACCCGTCAAGGAGATGATTCGCGTGATGGATTCGGCGGAAGGGAAATCGTTGCAGGCGCGCGCCCGCGTCCGAAGCCATGATGAAATTGGTCAGCTGGCCGAACGATTGAATCGCATGCTGGCGCGCATCGAGAATTTTAACAGTGAACTTGGGCAAAAGGTTCAGGATGCGACGGCGGAGCTTGCGCGGCGCAATGAGGAGCTAAAGGGGATCAACGAGGAGCTTTTTGAGACCCAGAAAACCCTGGCGCGCTCTGAGCGGCTGGCCATCGCCGGGCAACTGGCGGCTGGCCTGGCTCACGAGATCGGCACTCCCCTGAATTCAATTTCCGGCCATGTGCAATTGCTGGCAAGGCAGGGCGTGGGAGGTGCCTCGGGTGCAAGACGGCTTGAGATTATTGAGCGGCAAATTGACAGTATCGTGCGCACCGTCAAGCAATTGCTTTCCTGGACCCGCCAGTTTGATTTACGGCTGGAGAAGGTGGACGTTGCCAGCCTTCTGGAAGACTCGTTGACGCTCTCTTCGCCCGCTCTTCAGCATAGACACATCAATGTTGTGATGGACTGGGGGCACGACTGCCCGCCGGTCTTTGCAGATCCGGGTTACCTCCAGCAGGTTTTCCTCAATCTCATCAACAACAGTATGGATGCAATGCCGACTGGCGGAACATTGACAACACGGACGCGCTTTTTGGCCCCTGAGACGGAGAAAACTGTCATTATTGAAGTGGAGGATACTGGGGCGGGAATCACGCAGGAGACTTTACAGCACATTTTTGAGCCGATGTTCACGACCAAGAAGTTGGGAACAGGAGCCGGCTTGGGCCTTGCAATCTCCGACGAGATTATTCGCCAGCACAAGGGAAGCATCCGGGCTGAAAGCCAGCCCGGACATGGCACGCGATTCACGATCTTTCTTCCGTTGGATTGCCGCGAGGAGGTTCGGCCGAACGTGGCCGGTGTGACGCAGAGTTCCAAGATTGGATCTCTGGTTTAGCATGGCCGTAGCGCGCACTTGAGGATTTCGAGTGTTATGAACAATCAATACGCGAGAATTCTGGTGGTCGATGACGATCCCGACACGCGTGACCTGCTGTTGGAGGTTCTCGATGCCGAGGGTTATCAGGTGATGGTGACCGCCGGTGCGCAGGAGGCTCTTGCGGCCGGCAAGGCCGCGCATTTTGACGTTATCCTTAGCGACATTCGGCTAGGCCCGGAGCTGAACGGCCTGGACGTGCTGCGGGCTTTTAAGTCCATTCAGCCGGACTCTGAAGTGATCCTCATTACGGCCTTCGGATCTATGGAGACCGCAATCGAAGCGGTCAAGGCGGGTGCGTTTGACTATCTCTCGAAACCTTTCAAGATCGATGATGTGTTGAGTCGGGTTCGCAGGGCGCTCGAAAATCGCAATCTGGTGCGTGAGACTCGGAATATGGGCCCTCCGACCGCGGTCCCGGCACCCCTTTCTTCGCTGGTGGGACGCAGTCCAGCCATGCTGGAAGTTTATAAGAAGATCGGAATGGTCGCGGATTCCCGGGCCACGGTGCTGATCACGGGAGAAAGTGGGACAGGGAAAGAGCTTGTGGCAAGTGCCATTCATGCCAACGGGCCCCGGTCCACGCAGCGTTTTCTGGCCGTGAACTGCGGGGCGTTTACAGAATCGCTGTTGGAGTCCGAACTGTTCGGGCACGTGCGAGGCTCTTTTACGGGTGCCAGTACGAACAAGTGCGGGATATTTGAAGACGCAAATGGCGGAACGGTGTTCCTGGATGAAGTCTCAGAGATGAGCCCCGCTCTTCAGGTCAAGTTGCTGCGCACACTCGAACAGCAGGAAGTGCGACCCGTGGGATCCAATCAACCTGTCCGAATCGATGTTCGGATGATTGCAGCTTCAAATCGCAATCTGGCGCATCTTGTTGCGGAGGGCAAGTTCCGCGAGGACCTTTTCTACCGTCTGCGGGTCATTGAAATTGACCTTCCTCCTTTGCGGGAGCGTAATGAGGATATTCCACTCCTGGTCGCCCATTTCCTTCAAAAGCTTGGTGTTGAGGCCGGCCGGACACTCACTATTTCTCCCGATGCACTCTCTGCCCTGATTGCCTATTCCTGGCCTGGTAATGTGCGTGAACTCCTCAATACTCTGGAATCCATTGCTGCACTGAGCCGCTCCGGCGTCATTACGCTCCGGGACCTTCCTGCCAAGCTATGCATTGGACGTGATGACGGTAGTAGTGTAAAGGACCTCTTCGCCGGCCTGCCCTCGCTCGAGGAACTCGGCAGACGCTATCTTGCTTATGTGCTGAAGGTGACCGACAACAATAAATCGCAGGCTGCCGATATCCTAGGAATTAGCCGTAACACTCTCTACCGCATGGCTGGCCGCCAAAACCTCAAGAGCGCCAAATCCTGAAAGGAGTTTGTTCCCCTAATGGGCGCGGGTCGTTTTAGTGGCCCGGGAAGCGCCTGCGCCTGCTAAAGAGCAGACATGACGTCATGAAGTATGCCTACATTGCAAAATGTGCGTTGAAGCAGGTGTGCTCAGGCCTCAAGCTTCCCTTCATGGCGATGCTGGAGACGACTTTGATGTGCAACATGTTCTGCGAGTACTGTGTTTTTGGGGAAGAAGGCAAGTTCAACGACCTCAATACACGCGCGCAACGCAAGCGCATCTTCGGTCGCATTGACGAACTTTGCGAAATGGGGATCTTCGCACTCAGCTTTTCTGGTGGCGAGCCGCTGCTGAATCCCAACACCGTTGATTACATTGCCTACGCCGCCAGCAAGGGCTTGTGGACCTCTATGCCGACCAACGGCTTGCTGATACGGAAATACGCCGACGGCTTGGCATGGCTGGACATGCTGGAGGTCTCGATCGATTCACTCAACGCCCAGCGTTTTGCCAAGCGTCGGGGCATGAATGCATTGCCCAGAATCGTTGACAACCTCGAATTCGTTCTTGCGAAGCGCAAACCCTTCACCACGCAGATCAACGCGGCCGTTAACCTGGAAAACCTTGACGATTTGCCGGAACTGGCGGAATTTGCTCTGCAGCGTGATCTTGTCCTGGCTCCTGAAGCAGTCCATAACGTCATGAGAGCAGGCGAGTCCCTTCCTGACGCAGAATTGCATGGCAGTGAAATCGACAAGGTTGAAGCATCTTTACGCGAGTTGCGTGCTCGGTATCCAAAGAACGTGCGTTTCTATACCCACTACTACGAGTTCTACCGCAAAGGCGGATTCGGCCCGCATTTCCCCTGCCGTCACCCTTCCCGGCTGATCTCCATCAAACCCGATGGATCCATGCATTTACCGTGCGCCTTCATGACCCTTTTTGAGTCGCAGGCGCCGCTACGGGAAATCTTCGCCATGGAAGCTGTCAGGCACATCATTGCCCAGGAAGCCACGCTTTGGGATTTCTGCAACGGATGCAAGATTGGTTGCCCATATGAGGTGAGCGTCTTCAGAAACAGTCCCCGGCTGGCCATGCGGTCGGCCTTGAATTTCCTGCGTATTGTGTAACCGGATTTTGCCCTCTGTTTTTTCCCGCACCCCCGAAACGTCGGTGGGGTGTCGCTCGTACTTTTTGTTGCGTGGAGGGCGCTTGAATTAAGCTTGATTGTTCTATGCCAGCATTTGAGGAGGTTTGTGGTGATTCGACGTTGCCTTCATTTTTTGATGGTTCTTGCTTGCACGCTTGCTTTGCTGCCAGCCAGCTTTGCCAAAGCACAACAGTTTCCGAAGCGCATGTACCAGGGGATGCGCTGGCGTATGATCGGGCCATTCCGCGGAGGACGCACGCGTGCGGCCTGCGGCGTCCCGAGTCAGCCAAACGTCTTCTACGTCGGTGCTGTCGACGGTGGCGTCTGGAAATCGACAGACTATGGGCACACTTGGCATCCCATCTTTGACAAAGAACCAACACAATCCATTGGAGCCATCGCAGTCGCCCCGTCCGACCCGAAAATCATCTATGTGGCGAGTGGCGAGGGTTTGCAGCGTCCTGATCTTTCCGTTGGCGAAGGGATTTACAGATCCACCGATGCAGGCAAAACCTGGACACATCTTGGCCTGCGGGACAGCCAGCAGATTCCCGCAATTGCCGTCGATCCTCACAATCCGAACATTGTATTCGCTGCCGTGCTCGGCCATCCTTACGGCCCCAGCACGCAGCGCGGCATCTTTCGTTCCACCGACGGCGGCCAGACCTGGAAGAAGGTTCTCTATATCAACGAGAACACGGGTGGCGACGATGTTGAGATCGATCCCCAGAATCCAAACGTCGTGTACGCAACACTCTGGGAATCGCGCCAGGGACCGTGGGAGGACAACAATGCCTATGGCGGAACCGACGGAGGAATTTTCAAGTCCACTGACGGTGGCAACACTTGGCGCAAACTGACCAAAGGTCTGCCGAAAGGCCTCGTTCAGGCTTACGTGGCAATTGCTCCGAGTGAACCCAACCGTCTGTACGCAACCACAGCCACCAACTTGGAAGGTGGCTACCAGACCGGCCACGGCCTGGGCATCTATCGCTCCGACAATGCCGGCGAAGCGTGGTATCGCGATACCAAGGATCCTCGCCCCACTTTCCGCATCGGCGGAGGTGACCTGCCCATGCCCAAAGTGGACCCCAAGAACCCGAATGTGGTCTATTCCGACAGCATCGAGACCTGGAAATCGACTGATGGCGGGCATACTTGGACAGCAATCCGGGGCGCGCCGGGCGGTGACGATTACCAGAATATGTGGATCAACCCGATTAATCCACGCATCATGCTGCTGGTCGCGGACCAGGGCGCCATCGTCACGGTCAATGGCGGCAAGACCTGGAGTTCGTGGTACAACCAGCCGACAGCGCAGCTTTACCACGTGATCACCACCAACACGTTTCCGTATAAGGTTTGCGGCGCGCAGCAGGAAAGCGGTTCGGTCTGCATCGAGAGCCGTGGCAACGACGGCGAAATCACTTTCCGCGACTGGCATCCCGTGGGCGTCATCGAATATGGCTACGTAGCTCCGGACCCGCTCAACCCCAACATTATTTACGGAGCAGGCCGCAATAACGTCTCAAAGTTCCACTGGGACACCGGACAGGTGCAGGATGTGACACCCATCCCTATCATGAGCGGCAAATATCGCACCGATCGCACTGAGCCCATCATCTTTTCGCCAGTTGATCCTCACGTTCTCTATTACGCTGCCAACGTGCTCTTCAAGACAACCAACGGTGGTCACTCCTGGCAGATCATCAGCCCTGACCTCACGCGGAAGCATCCGGGAATTCCAGCCAGCCTCGGGACGCTTGCCAACAAAAGCCCGTACGCCCACAAGGTGCGCGGCGCCATTTATGCTGTTGCACCGTCGTTCAGGAATGTGAACACCATCTGGGTGGGAACGGACGACGGCCTGATCTTGGTCACGCACGACGGCGGGAAAAATTGGAAGAACGTCACGCCGCCGGGCATCACGCCCTGGAGCAAAGTGACACAACTGGTCGCCTCCCATTTTGATGGTGAAACGGCTTATGCCTCGGTCAGCGGTTTTCGCATCAACGACATGCACCCTTACATTTACCGCACGCGCGACGGCGGCAAGACCTGGAAGCTCATTACAAATGGCCTGCCGAATAACCAGCCCGTCAACACTGTGCGCGAAGATCCTGTGCGCAAAGGGCTGCTCTTTGCCGGCACGGAGACCGCTGTGTGGGTTTCCTTTGACGACGGCAACCACTGGCAGAGCCTGCAACAGAACCTGCCTCACACCTCGATGCGTGACCTGTGGATTCATGACAATGACCTGATCGTCGCCACGCACGGGCGCTCGTTCTGGATTCTTGATGACATTACGCCGCTGCGACAAATCACCGCGGCGATTGAGGATTCAGACGCCTACCTTTTCAAGCCCGAGTCGGCCTGCCGCATCCGTCGCGACACCAACACCGACACACCCTTGCCGCCGGATACGCCGGCCGGGAAGAATCCGCCGGATGGCGCGATCATTGACTACTACCTCGGGAAACCGACGCGTGGCCCCGTAAAGCTTGAAATCCTGGATGCCAACGGCAAGCTTGTGCGCCGCTATTCGAGCGCAGACAAGCCGGCTATGACCGAAGCGCAGCTCAAGAAGGTTTTCATCCCTCTTTTCTGGCTTCGGAAGCGCAGGATTCTTTCCACCGCTGCGGGCATGCACCGCTGGGTCTGGGACCTGCGTTACGCGCCGCCCGAGTCCGAACACTTTTCATATCCGATTTCGGCAATTCCTCACGACACGCCGCGAACGCCGCAGGGACCGCTGGTTCTGCCGGGGCATTACACGGTGCGCCTGATCGCGGATGGCCACACCTATTCCGAGCCTCTATTGGTGAAAATGGACCCGCGCGTTAAGACGCCTTTCTCGGGCCTTGTACAGGCATTCCACATGGAGATGCGCCTGGTGTCGATAATGAACAGCAGCTACACGGCAGCTGGCGAGGTACGCGCTCTCAATGACGATCTTGAGAAGCTGTCAAAGCAGGCGAGCGGATCGGTGTCGGGACCGGTTGCGGTGCTCGAGCAGAAAGTGGCCGAAGTGCTGAAGGGTGCGGAAAATTCCATTGGCTCTGAGCAGCCTACGCTGTCGAGCGTGGCCGATCATGCCTCCTCACTCTACGATCTGGTGGAAAGCGTGGACGCCACCCCAACCGCGGCGCAGATGGCAGCTCTTGAACAGATCGAGCACAACTATTCTGAGGTGATGAACCGCTGGGACGAAATCAAGGCCAGCGAACTCCCGGAGATCAATGGCCGGCTGCGCGGTTCGAAACTTCCCCAACTTCACATCCGGCAGGAGGTCACGCCGCCGACCGAAAACCTCAACGAAGAATAATGCCGCCCCATGTTGTTGCTGGCTCCTTGCAGCGCCACCGTCTCAGGCGGCTGGAGTTCGCAAGTGGGACTTCGGCGCCGGAATACGTCGATGGCGACAATGCCGCTACAACGAGCGGCCCAGCAGATCACCCCCAGGTGACATCGTGAAAGGAGTGTCCGCCCGCATTTTCTCAGAATTTCGGATAAGGGAAGAAACCGCCTTGACTTCTCGCGGGGGGGGCGATTGGCGCAACGACTTTAGGCAAGCACTCTATGAGGCTGCATTCGATCAGGAAGTGATTCGGCCGGCAAGCCGCGCTAGTTGGCCTCACAGCGATGAAGTCCGGGGCGGCTCTATTGCGCTCCGGATAAATCCGGACCCTTTCAGAATCCGTTCCAGCCGATTCATGATCCGTCCTGGTCAGAACATCCTCTTCTTCAGCCGGTTCACGTTGAATTTGGCGGTATCAGCGACGGCCATCACGGCCATCACGCCGGCCTGCACCGGATCGGTCACCACAAGGTCGGCAACTTCGGGAACGCTGCCTGCCATGTTGAGGCTGATCACCAGCAATCCCTGGGCACGCACCTCGCGGACGGCGCGCTCGATTTCACCACCCATCAGCGAACCGGCCAGCACCAGGGCCCGCGCCCGGGGCAACCGGCCCACGGCGCGAACGGCCTCCGCCAGTGGCTGTTCGCCCACCAGTGGAATAGTGTCGACGGAGATGTGTTCGCCCCGGATGTTGTGTCGATCGGCTTCTGAAATGGCGCCGATGGCCACCTGCCCCACCTGCGCTCCACCGCCCATCACGATGATGCGCTTGCCGTAAATCTTCTCGAGGGAATCAACGATCCGCACTTCCCTCACCACGGAGAGAGTCTGCAGTCCCTCGATCAGCGCCTCGGGTGGGCCAGGTAACCCCACTTCGAAGTAGATCCGGGCTTCGTGTTCGCTGCTGTCGACAATGGCCACGGACGATATGTCGCCTTGCCGTGCCGCGATCACTCCAGTCAACTGGTGAAGAACCCCGAGCCCTGATTCTACGCGGACAAGAATTCCAACTTTGTCAGACATGTACGTTCCTCGACAACGGCGGGAGCCGGCCAGCCGTGCACCCTCGCCTGTGTGTCCGCTTAGCGTAGCACAGTTTGGACGTCAGGTAATGGCCGGGCCGCCGGTGTCCTGACCGGTATACCTGGACGAGGATGTTTCGGCTTTGCCCCGGTGATTTTTCACCCATTGGTCCCAGCATGATCGCACTGGATTGCGGCCGAGGTCTCCATCATTGGAGGGAGATGATCTGGCAGAGCGGCATGTAGCCACCGGAACCCATGCGAAGTCTTCAATCCGCTCTTGGTGGATTTGAAAATTCTTGCACTGTGTCTATCTTGACGCTAAACTTGGGCCCTAACGCATATTGCTGGCCCGCAGACGCGTACTGTGCTTGAGAATTCAATTGAAGGCTACGCATATCATCAATTTACCAAACGAACTAAGTTTCCTTCAGGGTTTGCTTCCTTTGTGCCAAGTCGCTATGGTCTGCGGTTCAGGAAAAAGGCCGAGATTGCCAGAGGTTCGCACGAATAATCCTCTTATGGGCGACAATTTGGACAATGCAAACGGCTGAAGGGCCAGTGCTGGTAGGAGTTCGATAGGCCGGACAACGACGGAGCGATTCAAGCGAGGGAGAAGACGTGGCACATTTTGCCATAGATTGTCTGAGTGGCAAGCACATTCTGATCACTGGAGGCCTGGGCGCCATCGGGCGGGTGGTGGTGAGCCGTTTGCTGGACGTTTCGGCGGCTGTTGTAGTAAACGATGTTATTGATACGGCAAAGGCCTCCGAGCTATTCCAGGAATCCAGTTGGCCAGATGACCGCTGCAAGTATCTCCAGGCCGACGTGACCAAGCCGGACGAAGCCCGTATGCTCGTCGAGAGGGCTGTGGCGGCGATGGGACAACTTGACGTGGCTATCTGCCATGCAGGCATGGGCAAGACCGGTCCCATCATCGATTATTCACCCGGCGATTGGGACAAGATTTTGAGCGTGAATCTTAAGGGAGCGTTTCTGGTTGCGCAGGCTGGGGCAAGAGCGATGGTGGC
>JBJKQK010000222.1:0-39342 GCA_046705285.1 Terriglobia bacterium | reverse complement strand
CCGACGATGGGGAGAGTGATGACAAACTTCTTGCATTCCCGGGGTGATTGAGCCTTTTGGATAGTCATCTCTATGTCCGAGAAGTCACCCTGCAAATTTTCCCGGCTTGCTGGCATTCCTTTCTTACTCATTGGGCCTCGCATTTTCTGACAATAACCGTATGTAATTGATCATCCGTCACTTATTTTGGATTCAGAGCATGGAACCCAACGTGCGAAACGATCACGTGGGGAAGTCCGTGAGTGCAAATTCCAGAATGTAATGACCTGTTGCACAATCAGACAATCTCCCGGAGGAGGGTCCATGGCTCCAGTCAAAGAGAGATGGAGTACAGAATACAAGCCTACGTTGGATGACGTCGAACTACATTTGCCCGAGGAATGGGACAATGACCTGCCCAGCGAGGCGCCGGTGTATCACAAGCGGAGAAGTGCAGCGTTGTGGACTGCGCTGGCATCACTGGCTGTGGTGCTGGCAGTCTTGGCAGCTTACGGCTATTCAGTATTGAGCAACCAGAATGCGCAACTTGCGTGGCTGCCCGGGCTGGCAAAGTCGATTTCGGCGGTTCGTGCGCACACGAGCGGGTTAGAAGCGGCGATAGACGAGTGGGGTCGCAAGCAGGATGATCTGGCTGCTCGCGTTCGGAATTTGGACGCGGGATGGCAATCCCGATTAGATAAGGTTCGCATGCAGGCAGCCAGTCTTGTTGGTAATGCATATCGGAAGGAGCGAGAGGAATTGAATGCCAGGACCGCCGCGCTGGACGCACAGATTGCAGCGATGGCGACTCGTCAGCAGGCGGAGCACACCCGTGTGGTGCAGCTCGAGCAACGATTGGCCACGACCCGACAACAACTGGCCTCCCTTAGAGACAATTACACCCGCGGACTTGCAAGCGTCCAGGAACAACAGATCTCCAATCGACGTGCGATTTCCTCATTGACCAATGCACTTTCAACCGACCAGATTGATTTTGAGGCCGAAAAAAAACAAGATGCCGAAATTGTTCCTGGTATTTCGCTGTACTTGACAGGCACGGACATCGCTCACCAGCGATTCGGAGGCTGGGTGTGGCTTTCGGCAACGAGAAGGAGAATATGGGTTAAGCGCCAGGCTATCCAAGCTCCCATTGTATTCTATCCTGCCGACGGCACTGAGGCCTATGAACTGGTGGTTACGCGAGTAAAGCAGAATGAGGTGACGGGGTACTTGCTGGTTCCAGCCAGTACGAAGGACCAGCAGGCGGATGTGGCTTCGAATAACAGGCTTGCCATCCAACCGGTTCGGGGCACTTTCTAACTCCTGTAGTCAGGCCGCTGAGGAGGCTAATCCGCGGAGTCTATCTGTGCCTTACAGCTGTTATGCTCTGTTTCGCAGAGCCTTGTCTTCCGACATGACAGCTGACCCCACGATGAAGAGTTGGAAGGTGATCCTGCTGCAGGCAGGTACAGGTACGGGAGTACTTGCTCGCCGACAAAGCTTATGTCAAGCCGCTAAATGACCCCACCAAACATCATCTATGCGGCTTGAGGCATAGACTCCACCAGACCATTTCTTCCTTCTGTCAGAATTGTGATGCTCGCATGATTGCGAATAAGTTCCCTCAGGTTGGCGGATGAGCCGCTTGTGAGCTCAGGCTATTCAGGCGGGCGGCAGCTCAAGGGCAAATTGCTTCTCATTGGCGAATGATCTCTGAATCTCTCCTGGACAGCTATGCTGCAGCATTCTGGGCTGCTCCTGAGATGGACATCATTCGCGGGCGTTTGTAAGCCGATGGATGTATGCCCTGGCCTGGCTCATTATGAGACTTGCTTTGTCCACCAGCGAGAGTAAGTAACCCGCCATCAGGGTCAAACTTACCGCATTCTTTTTTGCCCGGAGGTTGATATCTGTTGCGCAGTCTCCCCAACAGGTGCTCTACGTGCCCGAGCTTTCGGTTGAGCCAGTCGAAGAAATTCCACACTTTGGAAATTTATTCCCGCCACACTGCCACTGATGATTAGTAACGATTTTGATAACTCAGACAAACTTAAGGGCTTATGCGTTGATCTGAAACGGCATCCCACTTGCTCTGGACATAGGGTGGGGCAGACTCGAATCGGATCGATACAGCAGCTATGGTGATGAGTCGGCACGCAGGGCACGATTGTCGGCACCTTGCTCATGTACGTGGTATTACGGATTGAATTATCTCATTCGGTGCTCCAGATCTTAGGAGACAAGCAGTCGCGTGAATTTACGAGGGCAAAAACACTGCGGGCGGGCGGAGGCTTTTCCACTGTGCTTCGAACAATTGGCAGTAGGCGTGACCAAAGCCCTAGCTCGAAAAGAGCCGACCGCGAGGCAACCAACAAAGGCTTGCCGCGAATCGAACGATCTGTTATCTCAGAAGGTAACGGGTATTAACGGGTTGCTCGTGGGGGCAAGGCCAGGAGCGGAAAACTGGGGGTTGGTATAAATAAGTAGCTCGGATTTTCTTAACTTGATATGCAGGGGATAAGGAGAATTCCAAAGAGCAGTCAAAGGGCAACTGAGCGTTTTGCTGAGAACCTGAACAGCAGCAGGATGCGGTATTGAAATTATCGGAGCAACGTGGGAGCGAGGAAACCGGGCAAGTTTCCACGCTCCCGTAGCCATAACGACCAACGCTTGGAAACGGAGAGTACGTCATGGCCTATGGGAAGTTTACCACAGACCTTTTTTACTCACAATTTGGCCAATCGGCTACATTTCATAGCGGTTGCGCACAACAGAGACACGCCGTGAACGGCCCTCCGTGAAGCGCTGGGCGTTGCTGTCTCCCTTCCGACGGCTCCCCCCATTCAGGGTAAAACGGGGTTCTATCGAAAGGGGGGCGCCAACTGCATTTGAAGCACAAGGCGGCGCGGAAATCCCTTTTCGCGCCCAGGAGAGAGGGTCATGGGTCCAAAGAGAATCATTGCGTTTATCGGCGCCTTGCTTATTCTCACTGGCGTGGAGGTGCCGAGTTTATTAGCCGGTCAGAAAAACAAGCAGGAAGTTCCGCCTCCCGACCAGGTCGGCGAGGTCCTTAATCATGGTGTCCGAGCCACCCCCAACGATGGGAGCTTGCCCCCGCCTGAGTTGCAACGACGAAACCCGCGATACGAGGTGGTGACGGGCGACGTCATTTCCATTCAGTTCCCTTACACGCCCAAATTTGACCAGACTGCCACTGTAGGCCCGGATGGCTACATTACTTTGCGAGATGCGCGAAGTATCCATATTGCCGGACAGACCGTGCCGGAAATCAGGAAAGACATCCAGCAGGCCTACGGGAAGATCCTCCGAAACCCCGCGGTCTCCGTCACTTTGAAGCAGTTCCAGACGCCTTATTTCCTCGCCCTGGGGCAGGTTCACAAGCCTGGAAAGTATGATTTGTACGGGCCTACAACAGTTGCTGAGGCCGTGGCCATGGCGGGAGGGTTCACCGGAAAAGGGAAACGAAACGATGTGATTCTCTTTCGTCGTGTGTCGGACAACTGGGTTTCTGCCACAAAAGTCAACTTGAAGCATATGTTGACTACAAAAAACCTGGCAGAAGACCTGCAGTTGCAACCAGGGGACATGATCTTTGTCCCGAAAAACAAGCTATCGAAAATCAAGCCTTTCATCCCATTACCTTCACTGGCCTATTACCTGCACTGATACGACACCGGGAAAAAGAGGAGATGCACCATGGAACAACAGAGCATCGCTACATATACCAACAACAATAACAATAATGTGCAGCGTGCTCCGAATACTGCTCGCGAGGTTCTTGGGATATTGTTCCGCAACCGGCGGGTTATGCTGATCGCGTTTGTGGCGACTTTTGCGGGGGTTGTGATCGCTGTAGTGCTTTTTGGAATCAAGTACCAGGCTCAAACCGAAATCCTGGTGAAGGACCAGCGAGGGCAAGACATTATTTCTTCCAACAGCAAGAATTCCGGTCAACAGACAAGCAGCGACAATGCCAGAGAACGCCAAATCAACACTGAGGTGGCTCTGCTGCGAAGCGATGATTTGCTTGCAGAGGTTGTCAAGGCATGTGATCTGGTGTCTCCACACCACCATTTCTGGAGCAACTGGCTCCCCTCGTGGGGTTTGCATGGCTCGGCGACTGCTGCTGCTGTCAGCCGGTTGGAGAAGCACCTCCAGGTTGAACCCTTGCCGGATTCAAATATTATCCAAGTTCGTTATGCTTCCCATCATCCGCGTAAAGCCGCGCAAGTTCTGAAGACGCTGGATAGGCTATATATCGCCAAACATGTGGCGGTCTATCGTCCTGCTGGCGCGCTCACTTTTTTCGAAAGGCAAACGCAACATTACAGGAGTGAACTCTCCAACGCTGAGTCGCAACTGGCCGCTTTTAACACTCAGCAGGATGCACCTGCGCCTAAGGTGGAGAGAGACCTGGTATTGAAACAGGCAAGCGATTTTGACGGACAACTGCAACAAACCCGTGCTGGGATTGCAAGCACGGAGAAGCAGATTCGGGCTATCGAGGCTGAGCTTGCGACTATTCCTCCACGGATCGCAACGCAAAAAACGACAGGGCAAAATGCCGAACTGATGGCCAACTTGAAGACTACGTTGCAGAACCTCGAGATCCGGCGGACCGACTTGCTGTCAAAATACCAGCCCGCCTACCTGCCGGTCAGAGACATTGAGCAGCAGATAGCCCAGGTGAAGGCCACTATCGCATCTGCAGAAAAAGCCCCAATGCAGCAGGAAACCACAGACCAGAACCAGACATACCAGATACTGCAAACTGAACTGACCCAAGCGAAAGCAAAGCTTGCGGCGTTGCGAGCCCAAGCTGCTGCAATGGTTCCCGTGGTCCACACTTTTTCCCAACAGGCGGTTTTGCTGGATCAGAAGCAAATCAAGCAGCAAGACCTGCTTCGTAACATAGAGACCGCACAGCAGAGCTATCTGCTGTACCTCAACAAGAGCCAGCAGGCTCGAATTTCCGACGCTCTTGACCGCAAACGCATCCTCAACGTCGCTGTTGCCGAAACTGCTACAGTGCCCTCGTTACCGATGAACTCGCCTACGGTTCTGATCCTTGCAGGAGGCATCCTGGCGCTCATCGTCAGCATGGGTTCGGCGTTTGGAGTGGACTATCTGAATCCCTCGTTTCGAACACCGGACGAAGTTATTCGCTACCTCGACGTGCCGGTCCTTGCGGCCCTGCCGAAGAATGGGGACGACGCGAAATTTGGCTTGTCCGGGAGGGTCAGTGCTGGTTCACTGGGAGCGTCTTCACGCAGGGATAGTAGGCATCGTATCTTTCCCATGGGGAACGAAGGCGCCAATTAGGCAGAGAGCCCATTATGTTTCTTCAATATTACGGACTGCACGAACAACCTTTTGGCATGACGCCCGACCCGCGGTTTTTGTACCTGAGCGCTTCGCATCGTGAGGCCCTGGCTTCGCTTATCTATGGCATTGAGACAGGACGAGGATTCGTTGGTTTGATTGCTGAGCCTGGGATGGGAAAGACCACAGTATTGTTTCAACTCATGGAGCAACTGCGAAACTCGGCACGTACCGTTTTCCTGTTTCAGACGCAAGCCAACACACGTGAATTTCTTTCGAACCTCATTGCTGATCTGGGGCTTGACCCGGGCGACCGCGACGTGAGTTCCTTGCAACGGATGTTGAACGAAATCCTGATCCAGGAAGCCCAAAGGGGCAGGCAGTTTGTTCTGATCATTGATGAAGCTCAAAACCTGGATGATACGGTGCTTGAGTCGGTGCGAATGCTGTCGAATTTTGAGACCTCGCGCAGCAAGCTCATGCAAATCGTGTTAGCTGGGCAGCCCGCTCTTGCAGAGAAGTTGGCGCGCCCGCAGTTGGAGCAATTAAGGCAGCGTATTTCAATCATCTGCCGGTTTACTCAATTTACGCGCGAAGAAGTAGCCGAGTATATCCAGCACAGGCTCAAAACAGCAGGTTACGAGGGCGCGCAATTGTTTACCCCCGAAGCGCTCTCGATGATTGCCGAGCGAAGCGAGGGGATTCCGCGCAACATTAACAATTTGTGCTTCAACGCGCTATCTCTCGCGTACGCTGAAGGACAGAAGAAAATCACGGCCATGATGGTTGCGGAAGTCATCGGCGACCTGGAACTGGATAGGCCTGGAAGTGGTCGTGCTAATCCTAATGTCAGGCATAGCGAAGTCGAAACCCGGCCTGCAGGTCTGGAATCCATAACACTTGATGGTGAGCATCACGATACGGGCCGGGTGCAATTGCGAGGAGGCAGGCGCCTTGCACCACCAAGGTATCGTGTGGAAGGACGGAGACGGCGAGCAGGACGAAGCCCCCATTGGCTGTTTTGGGCTGTTACGGTGCTTACCGTGGTGTTGGCCACAGAAATTTTCTGGGCTTACCTGCCGGCGAGCAATCCAAGCCATAGCTTCACACAACTTTTCGATAACACCATTGGACAGGCCAAGGAAGCTGCGACCAAGTACAACTTGTTGCAGACGAGCTCTTCACCGGGGTCCTCAGAGCCGCAGACCACGGTCATCCATTCCAATGCTGGCAGCACAAATCAGCCGCAAGGTGCTGGTTCTGCTCAACTGGTGGATTCGGCAAAGGCTGTCAAAGAATCAGCCGGTCCCTCTGGGTCGCCGGGTGAGGAGACTGTGTCTCCTGCCGACAGTGTCACTGCCTTGCCCGCAGCCGCCGAGCCGGCATCGACACCCGGACAAACGAAAGGAATGGAGCAGGATCCATCTTCATCAGTTGACCTTCCAGCGTCAACACAGGTTGCAAAAGGAACCCTCGTGATCGAATCAAACACTGACGGGGGTACCATCACTATTGACGGGCGGACGGATCCCAACTGGCAGACCCCGCACATGTTTACCCTTCCACAGGGAACATACCGAGTCGCGGTTTCTCAGCCGGGCTATTCCACATGGTTCAGGGATGTGCGGGTTACCCCAGGAAGAAAGAGATGGATCACTGCGGACTTGCATCCCCCCCAAGGCGTCATTGTGATCGATACCGACCCGCCTGGGATGCAGGTCTTCATCGATGGGAAATCATACGGTCCAAGCGAAGTAGAGACTTCGCTCAGTGCAGGCTCCCACACTTATAGGGTCGTTCCACCGAATGGTGAGCGGCCCGTCGAGGGGAAATTTGTGCTGAAGGCTGGCGACATCCTGACCAGGACAATACGTTGGTTTCGGTCAACTGGCCAGCCGAGCGCGCAAAACCGGCCCGTCACCCCGGGATCCCAAAGCAAAGACAATTCATTGAAGGGGAGGGAACAGTCTTGAGCAGGAATTTCGAGCTTTTGGAACGCGCTTCCAGAGACCTGGGTTCCTTCGACAAGGTGAGAGAGGTCATTCCCAGAGCGGAAAGGGTCTCGCCACCACCAGACGCGCGTACGTTATCGCGGGAAGAGCTGATCAAGCTTGTCCAGCGGATCTTTTTGCTGGACCACAATGAGCGAAGAATGGTGGTGTTCACCGCTGTCGAGAACAGTACCGGTTGCACATCCATTTGTGCCGGCGCGGCGGAGGCATTGGCAGACCAGGTTGACTCCCCCGTTTGCGTCGTAGATGCAAATGTCCGGCGGCCTGCCCTTCATTTGTGTTTTGGTACCGAGAATATCAGAGGACTGACTGACGCGGTTTTCAAGCCAGGTCTGATCCGTGACTTTGTCCACAAGCTCCCCGGTAGAAACCTGTGGTTGCTGCCGTGTGGATCAATGGCATCGCAATTGAGCGCGGTCATGAAGGCGGAACACCTGCAGGCACGGATCAACGAACTTCGCAAGGAGTTTGCGTACATCCTGATTGATTCGCCCGCAGTCAGTGAGTACACGGACGCCATCCTGCTGGGACGGTTGACCGACGGGGCGGTCCTAGTGCTTGAATCGAACACCACGCGACGAGAAGTGGCGCGGATCGCCAAAGAAGACCTTGAGGCTGCTCATGTGCGGGTGTTAGGTGCAGTGCTCAACAAGCGCACGTTTCCAATTCCTCAGTTCCTGTACGACAGGCTCTAACGAACTGGGGCGACCCGCCAGCCGTGCGGGCGAAGTATTGCGGGGAAAAATCGCCAGTTAATTATTCCAGGGTTCCTGGATGGGACTCAAGAGGCGGAGCTATGCAATCTTTACGACAATTCGATGAACTCGCAGCAAGAGCTTCTTATCTGCCCTTGGGCCGTGAGCCCTTCCAATGGTTTGCCGTTCACACCCGATCGCGGTGTGAGAAGAAGGTTTTTGCGCAACTTGGTGAAAAACAGATTCTTGCCTTCTTGCCGGCCGTCAGGGAAGTTCGCCTATGGAGCGACCGCCGTAAGACCATTGTCCAACCTCTTTTCCCGGGATATGTCTTTGTCCAAATACCCTATGAGGACGAGACACGTGTCTCTGTTCTGAGGACCACAGGTGTAGTGGGCTTCGTTGGCGTGCAGGGGCAGGCGATTTCCATCCCAGACTATGAGATCGAGAATATTCAGACGCTGCTCGCCAGCAGTGTTCCCTTTGAACCCTACCCCTTCCTGCGTGTTGGCCAAAAGGTCAGAATTCGAGGCGGCTACCTGGATGGTGTCGAAGGAATTCTAGTTGAGAAGAAGTCAGATCGCAGCGTAGTGATTTCTGTGGATCTGATTCAAAGGTCGCTGGCGGTGCGGGTCAGCGGCTTCGATTTGGAACCTCGCTGAAAACTTTTCGTCATATTTGCCCCACTTCATAAGCCCATGTTGCGGGGACTTCCAGCTCAATGTCTCTCTTTGCGGAACTGCAGAGGTTACTCACGGAACATTTGGTAAGCGGACGGCTTGCCGTAACGGGCGGTGTCGCCACCGCCATTGACCTTGCCGCGGTCCTGTAATATTGCCGCGACCCGCCATTCTGATTTCAGATCAACGGCATCCCCTAATTACCTTGCTATTCGCCTGACGTTCCTGACGTCATTCCACCGGCAGCAGGTTCCATGAAGCGGCCCGGGTGGATTGTGTTGAAGCCTCGAGGAACAGGGCCGCGAAAGGACGATACATAGCCATGAGCAGCACACGACGGCAGATGCTCTTATCTGCGCTCAAATTCTTTGACCTGATGGTTTTGGTTGCGTCGTTCTGGCTGGCGTCCCTGCCAGCCATGTATGAGAGCGGTGTCTCCTTTTCAGAATTCTTTTCCATGCGTATCAAGATACAAAATTTCGTCATCTTTCTGGGGCTGATGATTGTGTGGCACATTATCTTCTCTTCCTTTGGCCTCTATGAATCAAGACGATTGCTTCCCCGCCAGGCCGACGTCGTCGACACTCTGAAGGCAACTTCACTTTGTACTCTCGCGGTGGCGGGAGCGGCGATGCTTTTTCGCATCAGAATGGTCGACCTGGCTTTCCTTGTGGTGCTATGGGGAGCCAGCAGCATGGTCGTGATGTCGAGCCGTTTACTTTTGCGT
Organism: Terriglobia bacterium; assembly: GCA_046705285.1. Classification (GTDB taxonomy): domain Bacteria; phylum Acidobacteriota; class Terriglobia; order UBA7540; family UBA7540; genus SCRD01. Next base: position 29,906 of record JBJKQK010000222.1, on the reverse strand, counting down.
GGTTTCCTCTATTCTGTTCGCAGGCACGGACGCAATGCACGCCACGCTCTAATTGTGGGGACCAATCCTCGCGCCACCGAGTTTGCCACAAAAATCCGTCTCCGGTCTGAGCTTGGATATCGCGTGATCGGGTTTGCCGACCACGAATGGGCTGGGATGGATGGCTTTCGCAGGAGTGGCAACCAGTTGGTCTGTGACCTCGATGGTATCCCTGAATTTGTCCGTAATAACGTTGTGGACGAAGTGGTAATCGCATTGCCCCTAAGGTCTTTTTACGGCTGCGCTTCTCAAATCGCTGCCCTGTGCGAAAAACAAGGGATCGTCGTGCGGTTTCTCCCCAGAATTTTCAATTTGGACAGAGCGCGACCAACAGCCGAAGACCTGGCAGGCGATCCTTTGCTCACCCTATCTTCAGGACCGCTTGACGGGTGGCCTGTATTTCTTAAACGCACTTTGGATCTTGTATTATCCGCAATGCTGCTCACTATCCTGTCCCCTCTGCTGCTGGTGACAGCGGTCTTGATTAAACTAACGTCGACCGGGCCTGTCTTCTTCCGGCAACGAAGGATTGGGCTCAATAAACGTCAATTCTGGATTTACAAATTCCGGACGATGGTTGTCGATGCGGAGAAAAGGATGGCAGAACTGGAGAAGTTCAACGAAGCCAGCGGTCCGGTCTTCAAGATCAGGGATGATCCCCGGATTACACCTATTGGGAGGTTTTTGAGGACAACCAGTATCGATGAACTGCCGCAACTGTTCAATGTCCTCAAAGGGGATATGAGCTTGGTGGGACCAAGGCCTTTGCCGCTCCGCGACTATCAAGGTTTTGACCAGGATTGGCATCGGCGTCGCTTCAGTGTTCGGCCTGGAATTACCTGCTTATGGCAGGTTTATGGTCGAAGCTCCATTCCCTTCGAAAAGTGGATGGAATTGGACATGCAGTACATCGATGAATGGTCTTTATGGCTTGATCTCAAAATCCTTGCCGGAACGATTCCTGCAGTTCTTAAGGGTTCCGGTGCGGCTTGAATGAGCATCTGTGCTCGCGGCGATTGCATTCATGCGACTCAGGAAAGTTTGCCCGAGAGGGCTGCATTTGACACTGATGATTTAGTGCAATGTATTGGCTACAGCGGGATGGGGGGAGATTCGCATGGGTGGTTTGACGAACTTAAATATAGACGAGGCAAGTAGGCAACAGCACCGGAAAGCAGTAAACGAATTTTTCCAGAAGAGTTCCAGTTACTGGAGAGACGTTTATCGAGCAGAGACACTAAGCGCCTTTATTTACCGTGAGCGACGGGCCGCGGTCCTGAAGATGGTTGACAAGCTCGAATTGCCAGTGTGGTCGCGCATTCTGGAGGTTGGGTGCGGCGCGGGTTTGACTACGGTTGCGCTAGCGCAACGGGGCTATAGGGTCAACGCTGTCGATACAGTGGAGGTCATGCTTGGCCTTACCCGTCAGGCGGTGCGTGAAGCTGGAATCGATGATCATGTGGAGACGAGTTTGGCGGATGTTTGTCAGCTCAGTTTTCCGCCCCGCTATTTCGAGCTGGTGGTGGCAGTTGGTGTGTTGCCATGGCTCGAATGCCCTGAAAGGGGGCTGTCGGAGATGTTCCGTGTTACCAGGTCGGGAGGGTGCGTCATCCTGACCGCGGACAACAGTTGGTGTCTCAATCTTATACTTGATCCCATATGCTTTCCGGGATTGCGGCAGGTCCGGTGGAAGATTGCCGAAACGCTGAAAAGGCTTAACATCTGGAACCCTTCACGGCCGCGCTCGAGCAGGCATTCCAAGAAGGAGATTGACAGACTTCTTAATCAGGCAGGCTTCCACAAGCTCGAGGGAGGGACTATAGGGTTCGGCCCCTTCACTTTGTTCAGGAAAAAACTGTTGCCGGACCCGCTGGCTGTCAAAGTCCACCAGAGACTTCAGCTCTTGGCCGATCGGCAGTTTTGGGGGATTCACCTGCTCGGCAGCGAGTATGTTGTCATGGCAACTAAATCCCTCGCCTCCTGAGACTCTTTGAAAACTGAAAGTAAAACAATGCAAACACGAAAAGTATTTGAAATGACTCCACCGCACAAGGGACACACAGCCGAGTACTTGAGAATTCTCGGTGTACCGGTTCTCAAGCCGTTGATAAGCCCATTCGATCCGGGCTACGACCCTTTGACGCTGGAAAGCCACCTTGAGCAAAGTTCACACCTCTTTTCAATTCTCAAGATATCGATGGCCTGTTGGATGGTGGCGAAGGAAAGTGCCACGCGACACAAGATCGCCGCAGCCAAAAAACACAAGGTTCAAACCGTAACGGGCGGAGGCCCATTTGAAGTCGCCGTTGCGCAAGGCGTGCTTCCGGAGTACCTGGACTTGTGCGCGGACATTGGGGTTAACCGCATCGAGTGTGGCGAAGGATTCACCGAAATGAGGCTCCCGCCCCGTGAGGTGATCAGGATGGCCACACTGAGAGGCCTTGACGTTCAATTTGAACTGGGGAAGAAACATGCCGGCCCGTTTGCTGAAAGCACGGTGGATGATCTGATTAACCAGGGCCGCCGGTGGCAGGATAGCGGAGCGGTCCAGCTTGTTGTGGAGGCGAGAGAAAGCGCTCGTGGTGTTGGTTTATTTGATGAGGAAGGAAGATTTAACGCCCACTTCGCGGATCGATTCGCCTCTGCCTTCGGCCTTGATGAGGTAATGTTTGAGGCGCCAAATAAGCAGAGCCAGTTCGCTTTGCTGAATCACTTCGGGCGGGAAGTCCATCTGTGCAACGTGCGTCTAGAGGAAGTGCTCCGGGTAGAAATCTACCGGCGAGGACTTCACTCCGACGCCTTTGCCGTAGAACAACTGCGGCCCGTCCGGGCGAGTTAACCCATCGCACTCCTATTTCCCGCAAATCCCATGCGAAAATCTGTGACGAGTGAATTTCTTCCAGAAAGTTTTCGGAATGCCTTCGCGATGCAGGATGACGAAATGACTATTTCATCCCTCAAGGAGAAAGTTCTGGCTTTAACGCACGATTCCGTCGTTGCTATGGTCCCGGGAGCAAGCATCACATGTTAAGGATTCACGAAGCATCCACTCCAGTCGTCATTCTGCGGTCTGACAGTCATGGCGGCTTGAACATCATGAGGAGTCTCGGCAGGCTTGGGGTGCCTATCTACAATGTTGACCCGAATCCCTGGGCTCCCGCGTTTCTCTCACGATATTGCCGTGGCAAGTTCGTTTGGGATATCGAACATCGCACTGCAGAAGATTCGCTGGACTATATGTTTAAAATCCAGCGCCAGATTGGCAGGCGTTGCATACTGATTCCAACAACGGACCGGACCGCTCAGTTTGTTGCTGACCATGCGCAGGGGCTTGCAGAGGGATTCATTTTCCCGGAGCTGCCGTCCGCACTGGTTCGTTCTTTGGCCAGTAAGAGGCAGATGTTCTATCTCGCCCGCCAGCACAATATTCCTACTCCAGACGCCGCCTTCCCGCTGTCGCGAGAAGATGTCTTAGGTTTTCTGGGTCGTGCACGCTTTCCCATCATGGTCAAGGGTATTGATGGGCAACGCTTGTGGGACCGGACCGGAAAGAAGATGTTCATCGCTCGATCGGAGGATGAACTGCTGGCGATTTACGATGCCGCCGAGGATTTCATGAATCCCAATCTGATGTTACAGGAGTACATTCCTGGTGGCGACGACACAGTGTGGATGTTCAACGGTTACTTCGACGCGCAATCCGAATGCCTGGTTGGTTTCAGTGGCAAGAAGATTCGCCAATGTCCCGTCCATACCGGATCAACAAGCCTTGGAATCTGCCTTCGGAACAGGAGGGTCGAGGAAACGACCAGACGCTTTATGAAAGCTGTCGGCTACCGAGGTACGCTTGACATCGGATACCGCTACGACGCCCGCGACGACCAGTACAAAGTACTCGATGCAAATCCCAGGATTGGCGCTAGCTTCCGCCTTTTTGTTGGTGAAAATGGGATGGACGTTGCCAGGGCCCTCTATCTGGACTTGACAGGCCAGCGGGTGCCTCCAGAGCCCGCGAGGGACGGACGGAAGTGGGTCGTTGAAGACCTCGACCTCGTGTCTTCTTACCGGTATTATCGCGAGGGAACGCTGAGGTTCGGTGACTGGTTCCGTTCATTTCGCGGGATCGAAGAAGCCGCGTTTATTTGCTCTGACGACCCTCTTCCTGTTGTCGCAATGCTTGTCTTGCGGACCCGGGAGTTAATCAGGCGTCTCATAAGGAGCGGGCTTGCGATGCTCCAGTTTCGCCGAAACAAGCTGAAACAAACGCCAGGTGGCCGCCTGAGACCCAATTTCTCCTCGCGGCCATCAATCCTGGACCCGTTGACGGGAGAACCGGAAAGTAAGTAATGGGTTCCGGGTTTGACTCCTCTTATCCCTTTCTGCTCAGGTGCCAGACGCTTAGAATACCCCTATAAATGAAACTCTGGTAGAACAAGCGCCGAGCCTTCCTGTCACTCGACACAGGACAAAGCTGTGGTCTGGCGCCAGGACGTGGTCAACCAAAGGAGCCTTGGCTCTTCTGGACCAAGGGTTGATATCAGGCGCGAACTTTGTGGTAGGAATCCTGTTGGCGCGCACTCTGGCACCGGATCAGTACGGAGCCTACGCTGTGGCTTTCGAGGTTTTTCTCTTCCTTTCTGTGGCGTATACCGCCTTGATCCTGGAGCCGCTGAGTGTGTTCGGTTCTTCGGTTTACCGGAACGCGAGGCGCGAATACTTCGGAGTTCTACTCCGTATACACGGCGTAATAGCTGTCGTTATCATACTGGGGATTGGGGCCTGCGCATGGGTCTTGCAATCGGTTTCCCCCAGTGGCAATCTGACCTCGGCTCTGATTGGCGTCGCGATTGCCTCACCTTGTGTGCTTCTGTTTTATTTAGCCCGCAGAGGATTTTATGTCAAGCTCTCCCCACGGCAGGCAGCCATCGGAGCGTTTGGATACTCGGTTGTCGTTCTCGGCGGCTTACTCCTTGCATATTATCGAGGTCTTCTGTCGCCGCTGGCGGCGTTTCTCCTGATGGCTGCCGGCTCAGCGATCCCTGCTCCGATGATGTTGGGCAAGCTGAGGTCCTCATTCAAGCCACGCGTCGCCATCCTCAAAGCTAAGGAAGTGATCCTTCGGCACTGGGGGTACGGGCGATGGGCCCTTGGCAGCGCGGTGGCGATCTGGTTTACCGGGGCCATCTATTATCCGCTTCTCAGCAGCCTCCACGGACTGGCAGACGCTGGGGCCCTCAAGGCCTTGATGAATTTCTCATCGCCTGTCGGGCAGGCCTTTGCGGCCATGTCATTGCTTTCACTTCCGTATGCCGCAGGCGTTCACCATCAGAACAGTTCAGAAGGTTCATACCACCTGGCGGCAAAACTCGCTTTGATTTATGCAGGGGGAACGATCCTCTATTGGTTGGTTATAGTCTTCTTCCGGGGGACGATCGTCGACCATCTTTATGCGGGGAAGTATATGGAAATAACCGGGTTGATACCCTGGTTGGCCTTGGGATCGGTACTCCGCATTTCGGCGACTTCACAGGCGATAATTCTGCGAGCAATGCATGCTCCGTCGCTGGTCTTTATTGGATATGGCGCAGCCAGCGTGGTCGATATCGTGGCTGGCATTCCCTGCACGTGGGCATTCGGGCTTTGGGGCGCCGTACTTACCTTAGTGCTGTCGAGTGCGGTCGCCTTGGTTGTCACGTCGGTTATTCTCCATTGCCGACCACGCTTCTTGGCTCGGTTCTATAGCCAGTAGCAACATCAAAGCATTTACGGTCGCACCAATATGTGTGGAGGGGGCAAAGTACCTGATCGTTTGAACCATGGAAAACCTTGTGAATGTCGTTACCAAACAGCCTTCTGGGAGTTGCGGTTCTTCCCAGGTTGGGGCTGCCGCAGATGACCTGAAAGTCACGGCCGATATCAGAATTCGGGGGACAAACGATGTCAGGGACCGGATCGCACGTGCACTGTCCGCGAAGACGGCGTCTGTCACTGTGAACCGTTACAGATACAACAAATCCCGGCTCGCAGTGTTCAGTTCAGGAAAGTGGAAAGGGAAGAAGATATTTGCGAAAATACTGCTTGCCAATCCGTACCCGATCCCTCCCCGCTTCAGAGCGCCTTGGGAAACGCCCTTCGATGCCACAATGCCTGTCAGGCCGGTCAATGACCAAATTGATATCGAATGGAATATGGCTCTCAAAATGCGTGCGCTTTCAGGTGGCGACTCGGTGCCCGCCCCCCTGGGAAGATCACAGGCAGCAAGAACGGTTGTTTGGGAGGAAGCAGAAGGCATCTCGCTTATCCAGGCCCTGAAATGGTCGCGCTGGAAGAGTGCCGTTCCTGCAGCAGGCGAGCAAGCACTGTTTCGAGCAGGAAGATGGCTGCGAAACGTACATGAGGCGTCCCGTAGAGGCACTGAGATTATTGAGGCGCGGGATCTCGTCCAAACGGCAAGCTGTCTGGCCCGGCAAAAGGAAAGGAAAGCTTGGTATTACGAAAATATGGCAGCAAAGATTCTTGAGGCCTCGTTGCCGGAAATGGGTGACAAAGGCAAATTCGCTGTCGCAGTTGCGTTCACACACGGCGATTTCTGCCTTTCGAATCTCCTATGGGATATTACCGGGAAAGAGCTTGCCGTCATTGACTTTGAATTCTCCGATTTTCGTCCTGTATTCTATGACCTGTTTGCGCTGATCGGTGAGATACGGTCTGAACTCCTGAATCCGCTAATTCCCAAATCAGTCATACATTCGTGGGAAGAATCCTTCTGGCGAGGTTACGGGCCTGTCTCGGCTCCGGTGATGGCATTCGTGAAGGCCCTGGCGTTAGCAAGGGTTTTTTACTACCACTTTCCTCGATTGCTGACGCGTCGGGAACGAAAGGGTTTGATCGGCGGTTTCAACGCGCAACTCTACCAAATGTTCCTGGAAGGCAGGATCATTGCTCAAAGATTGGATCTGCCTCAGGAGCTTGCTGCTGCCCATTCAGGATGAAATGAACTCAAACGGCAAATTACCTGCTGGCCAACCGTCCCCGGTGAAAGAGCATGGAGTGTAATCCTGCGCCCGTGTGCTATGCATTGCAGAGTTTGACCGGGCTGCCATCGAAGGCCGCCGCGATACTCGCGCCACGCCTGTCCGCCACCAAGAGAACGACAATATCAGCCGTTGTCAAGTGCTGATTGTTGGTATGGCAACCGGTGCAAGGCTATTCGGCCGAAGGAACATAAGAGTGCAGGAATTTCACTTCCCATCTTCTCGCAAATTGGAATCTGACTCAGGAGGGTCTATGTCTGACTCGGAACGTGGAAATGTCGAATTGGTTTATGCTGCGGGACTGTATAAGAATCCGTTAGCCGCTGCTGATCCATCGGGTGCCGATGGCGGAAGAGGGATATCTTTGGCGATCGGGGAAGAGCGAAGGAGCAACGTGGCGCAATACCTCAAGAAGGCGGTTCAATTCTTTTACCAACACGGACCCAGGTACCTCTCCCGCAAGGCTCTCTGGCGGCTCGAATACAAACGCTTTCGACGGCAATGTTATTCCTGGCATGCGCGTGTGGGCGCGAAGCCGGTGACAGTCAGGTTCATCGATCAGGAATTTGAGCTACATCCTTCCGGCAAGGGCCTAAGCGAGGAAATCATGTTGTTAGGAGCCCACGAGCCGGTTTGCACCAGAGTCTATCTCAGGCATTTGCGCGAAGGGGATCACGTTCTCGACGTCGGTTCGAACCTTGGCTATTACCTGATCCTTGCCGGACGTGCCGTCGGTCCCACGGGCCAGGTCATCGGATTAGAACCAGCCAGGGACGTCTATACCATCCTGAAGCGGAATGTCGCCCGCTCGGGACTTTCGAACATTCGGGTTTTCCCCTGGGCTGCGGGCGCCCGAAGCGAAGATATTGAATTCTACGGATCGGAGATACCCAGTTGGGGAAGTCTGATCAGGGACAAGAACCTGCTGCAGGCGCAGCCTACGACTGTGCCAGCCAAGAAGCTGGATGATCTCCTCGATGAGTTCCCGCAATTCCAGCCCACCATGCTTCGCATGGATGTGGAAGGCGGGGAGTTGATGGCCCTGGAAGGAGCGCGACGGCTTCTGCGGGAGTACCGGCCGCGTATTTTTGTTGAAATCCATCCTTTTGCTTTTGAATGGGAGCGGGCCCACGAGGCTATCTTGGAACTGCGAGACATGGGCTATTCTTCCGGTGTGCTGATCGAGAGACTTTGGGACGAACCGTGGGCAAGCTCATGGGTGAGGGAGCGCCGTCGTTGGTCCGGGTCCACCGACAAGCTGCTTGCAAAAATTGAATCCCGTGGAGAGGCATTGAACACGGGCGTGTTTTCCATTCTACTCGAGGCGGACGTACAGTGAAGCTGCTGTGCATAGGGAGGAGCCTCGGTAGGACTGGGGTCAAGTTGTCTGGGGGCGGTGTGTTGCGGGTACAGTCCACGCTCTTGGATCACCTCCTCCATTCTGGCTTTGGTGTAAGCCTGTTTTACCTGAACCGGGTAGAGCACGAGGCCCCTGCGCCTTGCGGTCTTGTACCGGAGTTTGGTGCGCCGGCTGAGAGGTCACTGAACCTTCATATGCCCAAAGTTGTTCAGCGGCTCTGTGCGCTGGCGAAGGGCAGTGACGTCGTTTTTGGAATGCAGGACGGTCGGCCGATAGACTTAGCCATCCTTGTTGGACGGATGACGCGTCGCCCCGTGGTCGGCTGGATTCACAACCTTCCGGGCCGCACGACGCAGGACTTTCCTGGCGGCCACCCTTGGGTGACGCGTTTGTTGTATCCACGTGCCAATCGTCTTGTAGCGGTCTCAAGGGGCATCGCCGATGACCTTATCAAGTTTTCGCCTGGAAGCGCGAACAACGTGGTGACCTTGCCGAACCCGGTGAATATGGCAGCGGTGAGGCGTCTGGCCGAGGCGTCGCCTCCAGACTGGGCACAGGAGATTTTCGCCCGGCGAACGCTTGTTGGGATGGGGTGGCTCAGCCGCCGGAAGGGGTTTGACTTGTTGCTCCAATCCTTTGCAACTGTTGTGCAGAAGGGCCACGACGTCAACTTGCTGCTCCTGGGCGAGGGTGAGGAACGCACCGCTCTGGAAGCCGAGGCCGATAGTCTTGGACTGCACGGGCGGGTCTTTATGCCCGGCTACCAACCCGACCCCTACCCTGTCCTTTCGAGGGCGGAGGCTTTTGTACTCAGTTCCCGTCATGAAGGCCTGCCTACAGTCATCCTCGAAGCGATGAGTTTAGGTGTTCCCGTCGTTGCTTTTGACTGCCCCTTCGGTCCCGAGGAAATCCTGGACGGAGGGCGGTATGGACTGTTGGTCCCTGCGGAGAATTCGCCAGCCATGGCTGATGCGATTACCAGCCTGCTGGACTCCGCGGAACTCCGGGCGCGTTTTCAGGGGCTTGGTCTTGAGCGAGCCAAGCACTATGACACGAGCGCCGTTACGAAAAAGTTTGAAGCCCTGTTCCTTGAGCTCCTCAACGGACGCGGTCAGCAGGTGCAGTGAGTGGAAAAGGTTTTTTATGCGTGCTGTCGAGCCGAGCTCAGTTGTTCTGCAAGCGCTTTGCTCAGAGCCCCTTGGTAAGCTTCTCGCGAGTGCCTGGTGCACTGACGTCCTTTCCTTCACGGTAGTCGGTAGTTCCGCTCGATCCTTGGTCAGAAAACGGTATGAAAAAATCGCATAAAAAGAGCGACCTTCTTGTGTCGTACCGACCCGCGAGGCCCGCGCGCACCCGGTTGACTTGGATTGTTCCGCTTTTCGTTTTGCTGGGGCTGGTAGCTGCTGTCGGCATTATTGAGGTCGCAGAAAGTCACGGTGGCGCAACTGCCCTTTTGGCGATCTTGATTGCTCCTATTATCTTGGTGTTGCTCGGTGTAGGTTTCGTGGGAGGCGTCAGACGTGTACGTCGCCTGGTCGCTCGATTGACCTGGTGGCACGTCCTTTGGGCAGTCCTCTTCGCCAGCGCCCTAGTCTTCCGTGAACGAAGCGTGAATCAGATCGATTCGAACCCTTTGGATGCGTGGGCAATTTACCGCATATCGCTCGATATGATCGTCGGAATCACCCTGCTTACCCGGCTTGTCCTTCGGCGCCCTTCCTTTGGGGGCTCGATCTTTCGTGGATTGCTTGGCGCCATGACAGTCTTTGCCCTTATCTGTATGGTGTCGACCTTGTGGTCCGTGTACCCGGCGTGGACACTCTTCAAAGCGGGGGAATATCTGCTGGGTCTTGCTCTGCTTGGGGCAATTCTTGAAACCGTGAAGTCTGTGAAGGACTTCAAATCGCTATTCAACTGGACCTGGCTGCTATATGGCCTTCTCCTTGTCTCCGTGTGGGTTGGTGCGATTCTCTGGCCTGAGCCGGCTCTGCACCCGATCGGGCTGCCCAAGGATGCCTTGCTGGGAGTGCGTCTGAGTGGAGTCCTTCCCTTGCAGAGCGCAGAGGGAGTGGGAATTTATGCCGCAATGCTGGGCCTGATCTGTGTATGCCGCCTTATGCCGATGAAGGAAATCAAGCGAGGAAGCACGTGGTACTTTCCAATACTTGCGGCATGCATTATTACGATGGTCTTGTCACAGACTCGCATGGCCGTTGGGGGCTTTCTCCTTGGCGTGTTCTTGATCCTGCTCCTTTCCAAGCGATTGCGTCTCGGCGCGGTCATGACATTTATGGTGGGGCCGCTTCTGTTACTGACGGGTGTGGGAAGCATAATCTGGGCCTTTCTTAAACGCGGCGAGAACCTACAGGCCCTTGACTCATTAAGCAGCCGGATTGTCTGGTGGAAGTTTGCCTGGCAGAAGTTCCTTGAGCGTCCGTTGCTGGGGTTTGGCGCATACGCTGGCGGGCGATTCGAGGTGATGGCCAAGCTTGGAATGGGGGAGACCTCCAGCCTGCACAGCGATTATATGGGGGTCATTGTGGGGACGAGCATCTGGGGTTTGATTCCATTGCTTGTCGCAATCGTGGGCACCTGGTGGTTCTTCACTCGTTATCTTCGCGGGTCCTCCGGCACACCAGCCGAGCGGCAACTCGCCTACGAGGCGATCGCCGTTTTTGCTCTGCTTTCGATAAACAGCCTGCTTGTTCCGATGTTCACCTGGCAGGCCCCCCTGTATTTCCTGGTGATTCTGGGTTATGCGGAGTTTTTGCGCCGGAGACGTTTGCGGACGATTCCGGTATCCATGCATGTCATCAGGGAGAGTACCCCTGAACTCGAGCTTGTGTCGCAACGAACCTGAAGCCGCTTTCGAATGCTCCCTCTGGATCTCCGGCCATTGTCCAAAAACTGAGTGAAAGCCCCTGTTGCCAAGGCGGCCGTCAATGTCTCCTGGCTTTATGGAAGAACCGCGCGATCCAAAGCTTTTGCGAATTTCGGCACAACGGATAAGGCAGTGGCTTTTCTACTGCGCTGCGGCGTTCGCCGTGGTTCTGTCAATGCTGCCTGTCACCACGCTGTCTTCCCCCGGGCAGGTCATAGTACGGCCAGGTGACGATATCCAAAAACTAGTTGCCGAGAATCCTCCAGGCACGTCTTTTTTTATTACCCCCGGTCTCTATCGCCTTCAGTCCATTCGGCCGAAGGATGGTGACTCTTTCATTGGCCAGCCCGGTGCTGTCCTGAGTGGCGCCCGGGTTCTTAAGGCCTTTGAGCACAAGAGACATTACTGGGTGGCGAAAGTGTCCGTGAATCCGGAACGATCCTATCGGGGTGAGTGCGATGCAAAGCACCCGGCTTGCATGTACCCGCAAGATTTGTTTTTTGACTCGCAGCCGCTCACCCGTGTTGCGAGCCTTTCTCTCGTCGCGGCCGGCAGGTGGTATCTGGACTACAGCACCGGCAAGGTCTACGTAGGGAGCGACCCGAGCGGCCATGTCGCTGAGTTGAGCGTGACGCCCGCAGCCTTCTGGGGCAATGCCAGCAATGTGACAATCAGGGGGCTGGCGATTGAGAAGTACGCTTCCATCGCCGGCAAGGGAGCGATTAACGCCATGGCTGCCCTGAATGGCTACGGGCCAGAAGGGAAAGGTTGGGTAGTGGATTCCGACGACCTGTATCTGAACCATGGCATGGGCATACGGGTGGCTGATGGAATGGTTGTTTCCGACTGCAAGATTCATGACAACGGACAGCTCGGGCTCGGTGGGAATGGCGATGGCATCCTTATTAAGAACAATGAAATCTACAGGAACAACTATGCGGGATACGACTTTTCCTGGGAAGCTGGAGGAGCCAAGATCGCCTCATACGCGACTCACGTGACATTTGACGGGAATTATGTCCACGATAACGGCGGTCCCGGCCTTCACGCTGACATTGGCTGTAATTACATCACCTTCGAGAATAATCATACGGCCAGAAACGTGGGCAGCGGCATCCACTACGAGCTCAGCTACCACGGGGTCATCAAGAACAATGTGATTGAGGATGATGGATTCTCTCCACAAGGAAAGAGCTTCTGGTATGGTGGCGGGATTCTGGTTTCCAACTCCTCGGATGTGGAAGTTTATGGCAACACGGTGACTGATTGTATGAACGGCATCGGTGGGACCGAAACCAACCGGGGTGTTGATCAAAGGACAGGGTTGCCTTACAAACTGCAGAACCTTTATGTCCATAACAATATCATCACTCAACAAACGGGGATGGCCGCCGGAATTGTGAAATCCGCTTTGCTTGATAATTCGGTTTTTACCTCCTGGAACAACCGCTTCTCTGACAACACATACCACCTTGGAACAAAGGCGGGAAAATACTTCGAATGGATGAATGCCGCGCAGACGCGTGCGGAATGGGAAAGAAGAAGCCTGAATGATCAATCGTGGCTCGAATCCCCTGCCAGAATGTTGCGGATGTTGTTTTCCATTGGGAATTCCCCGGGAATGCCTTGCAGACAGGTGCGCTGTCTGGCCGTTGAAGGGGGGCGGACATGATGACGACAGATAAAGCTGTTTCCCGAAGCGGAGAGGCCATACAGGGGGTCGGGTGGCGTTTGCCGCGAATTGTTACCACCAGTTGGGACGATGGCGACGCCTGTGATTCCAGAATTGCTGAGATGCTTTATATCCGCAAGCTCCCCGCCACCTTTTACGTCCCGATTACCGGCCACCACACCAAGAACGCTCTTGGGCATAGCGAATTACGATCTCTTGACAGCAAAGGTTTTGAGATCGGTGCGCACGGGTTTTCACACCTCATTCTTCCGCAGTGCAGGAAGGAGGTGGTCGTCCAGGAGGTGGAAGCTTCCAAGCGGTGCCTTGAGGACATTCTGGGGAGCCATGTGCGGATGTTTGCTTATCCTCGAGGTCGCTACAGCAGCATAGCCATCCGCTCCGTCAAACACGCGGGCTATGCCGGTGCCCGGACAACTGAAATGCTCGCGCGGGGACTCCATTACGATCCCTATAAGATGCCGACCACGGTCCATGTCTTTCCTCACTGCAAAACGGATTATCTCCGGAACATGGCACGAGCCGTGGATGTGGGAAGGGCCTGGCGATATGTTACGCAATTGTGGCAAGTTGAGAACTGGGTCGGACTGGCCAGAATATTGTTCGATTCTATTCTCGAGGACGGCGGGATGTTCCACCTGTACGGTCACTCATGGGAGATCAATGAGTTGAGTCTTTGGAATGATCTAAAAGACATCCTGGACTACGTTTCCAACAGAGAAGACGTCCTTTACCTGCCGAACGGTAGAGCGTTGGATTACCGAACGACGAAACACGTCGTGTCCCTTGAAGACCGCTGTGCATTAGAAGGATGAAAATTCTTCTTGCTCATAACGAATACCAGCAGCCTGGTGGCGAGGATGTTGTTTTCCGTCAGGAGGTTCAGCTTCTCAGCCATTTCGGACACGACGTGGTGAAGTATGTACGTACGAACCACGAAATCAATCAGTATTCAAGTTTTCGCCGGCTGTTGTTGCCTATGCAGATGATCTGGGCTGAGGACACGCGGCAGGATATCTCCAGAATTCTAGAAGAAGAGAAACCGGACATCGTCCACGTGCATAACACTTTTACGCAGACATCTCCCTCCATCTATGCGGAATGCCGCAAGGCTGGAGTGCCGGTGGTACAGACCCTTCATAATTTTCGGCTGCTTTGTCCGGCAGCGACTTTTTATCGTAATGGTCACGTGTGCGATGAGTGCGTAACCCACAGCCTGTGGCGGAGCGTCATCCACGGGTGCTACCGAGATTCTCGCCCGGACACGGCGGCCGTTGCCGCCATGCTGGCTACTCACCGCCGGCTCCATACCTGGACAAAGAACATTGATACTTACATCGCGCTCACAGAATTTGCCCGGCAGAAGTTCATTTGTGGAGGATTTCCGGCGGAAAAAGTGTGTGTCAAACCCAACTTCCTGGCGCCCGATCTCGGTCTGGGGACCCAGGCTGGGGGGTACGCGCTCTTTGTGGGGCGCTTGTCCCCGGAAAAAGGGTTGCACACTCTGCTGCGCGCCTGGAGAGTTTTCAACGAGACAATTCCGCTGCGTATAGTTGGCGATGGTCCGCTACGAGTTGAGCTGGAGGAATACATCGAGCAGAACTCTTTGTCGTCAGTCCGCCTCCTGGGCCGGTTGAGCCGTGAGAAAACTCAGGAGGCTATCAAGGGGGCTCGATTCCTTCTGTTACCGAGCGAGTGCTTCGAGAATTTCCCGATGACCGTCGTCGAGGCATTTGCAAGCGGTACTCCGGTGATCTGTTCCCGCCTGGGAGCAATGCAGGAAATTGTGGAGCATCAACATACCGGCCTTCACTTCAACCCAGGAAGCAGCGAACAACTTGCGGACAGCGTTGCCTGGGCGTGGGCACATGCAGCTCGGATGCGAGCGATGGGCATGGCAGCGCGCCGCGAGTATGAACTCAAGTACACCGCGGAAAAGAACCACTCTCAGCTCATGGACATCTACCAGCGCGCGATGCGGAAGCCTTCACTGCCCAGCTACGAGTATGAATTGCAGAGAGTTCCTGCTCGTATCGTCCAATCGTAATACCTGAACGGCCTCCATCTTGCCTGTTTCCATCACAAATGAACCCGTGAATCAAGTGCCAGCTTTTCGTGTGCTTGGGGTGCGTGTCAACGCGATTCAGATTCCTGAAGCCATCGCGGCCATGGAGGAATGGATCCAGATCGGTGCGCGCACTCACTTTGTTGCTGTCACTGGTATGCACGGTGTGGTGGAAGCTCAGCACCAGCCGTTGTTCAAGAGCATCCTTGCCGACGCGGACCTCGTTGTTCCGGACGGGATGCCACTGGTGTGGATGGGGCGTTGGCATGGTTTCGGGATTCGTCGCCGGGTTTACGGCCCTGAACTCATGGAAACATTCTTCAAGACGACCGGAAGCCGTTACGAGCACTTCCTCTACGGTGGAGCTCCAGGCGTAGCGGAACTTCTGGCAAACAAGATGCGAAATCAATATGGGATCAGGGTTGCGGGGACTTACTCACCACCCTTCCGCAAACTGACGCCCGATGAAGAGCAGGAAATTATTCGCATGATCCAATCAACCTCACCGGACGTGCTCTGGGTTGGGCTCAGTACCCCCAAACAGGAAAAGTGGATGTGGGCTTTCCGCAAGAGGCTGAGTGTGCCGGTGATGGTGGGTGTTGGTGCCGCATTTGATTTCCACACGGGGAGAACAAAGCAGGCTCCAGTCTGGATGCGCGAACACGGGCTCGAGTGGTTCTTCCGCCTTGTCTCTGAACCGCGCAGACTCTGGCGGCGCTATCTGATTTACGGATCGCAGTTTGTCTGGAACATCAATTTAGAAATTCTGGGACTTAAAAGATTCAACTAGCCAATAAGGAGGCAACATATGGACTGGAAAAATCGCAACGTCTTGGTAACCGGTGGAGCGTCGTTCATTGGTTCAACCTTGGTTGACGCTTTGCTTGACAAGGGCGCCAGCGTACGAGTTGTGGATGACTTAAGCAGCGGCAAGCTGGAGAACATCGCCAACCATGTTATGAACCAGCGAGTGGAATTCATTGAGAGCGATCTCCGCGAACCGGGCGTTGCGGAAAACGCTGTTTATGGAATCGATACCGTATTTCATCTTGCGGCCGACCACGGGGGGCGCGGGTATGTCGACCTGCACCAGGCAGCCTGTGCGTCAAATCTTATGCTGGACGGAGTTCTTTTTCGTGCCTGCATCAAAGCCCACGTAGAAAAGGTGGTGTACGCTTCCTCAGGCTGTGTCTACCCCAACCACTTACAGACGGACCCGGAGCAGATCTTGTATCTAACCGAGGACATGGTGGGACCGCCATACGATGCCGACAACATTTATGGGTGGGCCAAGCTGATGGCCGAAATGACTCTGCGCGCCTACTCCAAGGAGTATGGCCTGAAATCTGCCTCCTGCCGCTACTTCACGGTATACGGACCGCGCGGCGTGGAAAACCATGCCGTAATCGCCATGATTGCCCGTGCCTTCGTGAAACAAGATCCGTTCGTTATCTGGGGTACTGGCGAACAGATTCGCAACTGGACTTACATCGATGACATCGTCAGCGGCACCATCCGCACTGCCGAAAAAATCGACGACGGCACAGCCGTCAATCTCGGCACCATGGAGCGAATACGGGTGATCGATGCAGCAAAGGAAATCTTGAAGTACATGGGGCATAGCGCCAAGTTTGAATTTCACCCCGAAATGCCAACCGGTCCTTACAACCGGGTCGCGGACAACTCACTGGCCAGAAAATTGCTAGGATGGGAACCGAAAACGATGTTCATGGAAGGGCTCCATCGCACAATCGATTGGTACGTTTCAGTGAGGCAGCAGGAACAGGTGGCTTCCACGCTGGAAGCGATGTTGACCGAAAGATAAAAGCTGGGTGGAATCTGTCGCAAGGCAGGTGGCGCGGCCACCTGCCTTATTTGACGTCTGGCCTTGGTCATGGCTCTGCGCCCTCGTTCTTGGAGCTTACAGACGAGCCGCCCAATGGACCTGTATTACCTCTTGCCTTGGAGATTGAGATTGTGATGCTCTCACTCCGGCAATAGGGCAAGACCTCCTGTGATTCCTTCCGTTCATTCCTCTCCTGGGTCTCCCCCCTGAGCTAAGGTGGCATAACCCTAATGCCACCCCTTCCTGCTTTTTCAATTTAACAAGTCAGCCTGGGGAAATCTCTCGGAGGTGGACCTCCGGGCAATTCGGTGCATTGCGCGGTTTTGGCAATGCGGCGCCGAACTATACCCCCATGGCCAGCAGCCAAAGAATCAAGAAGTTTCGTCCGTCCAATCTGCGTCAGGCAACCTGGTGCGGTGAGAGGAAATCGGAAGAGGACACTGGGCTGAACCTGCGTAAACTGCTGATTCTGCAGTGCAGCGAGGTGCTCTTCGGAGGGCGTCGAGGACGCAATTCCTGACCCCTCCCGCATTCTCGTGGATGCGTGCCATTGTGTTGACAAGCGTCAAACAACGGTGTTGAAACGCACTTTTGCCGCAGGATGAGTTTGAGGCCTGCCTCTACCGCCGTATGAGGAAAAAGAGCATATGGGCGAAGGCAAGCAGGCTGGAGGCCAGGTGCTGCGAGGAGGAATGCGGGTGGTGGAGTGCCTCGATTTCACGGATCATTCCGGGGGCGGTAACGTCGCCGGTTACGACTAAGACCTCTCCAAGATGGCTGACTCGGAGGTTCCTGACCCTTGGGGAGATGCTGCCGGGCGGTTCCCCCGCCATTCGCAGGTCAAGAATCAGCCGGTCACAACGCTCCTTTACCAAAGCCGAGAGTCCTTCACGGGTGCCGGGCGTGAGGTCGCCTTCGGATTTGACCCCTGCCAAGACCAAGTACAAAGCGTTGCGAATAACGGACGCCTTGCCGGTAGTAAGGATGTACCTCTCACCCTTCTTCAAGCCGGTCCCTCCATCACCATTTCCATCGCCGCTCGACGACTGCGCGCCGCATTCTTATAGTAATCTTGCCGTTCTAACGACACAATGCTACGAAAGTACCAGGCACTGCTGCATCGTGCGCAGGGGGGCGTGGAACCCCAAGCGGTGTATGTCAGGTGAGACGCTCCAGTGCTGAGGGGATTAAAACCTTGCGCCCCTACTTTGAGCAGAGTCGAGCGAGGAAGGGAATACAGGTTGGGATGCTGCAGGAGTTTTCATGGACCAGTGCTCCGGCCCGGGATGAGGAAAGGGGAAGAAAGGTGACAAGACAAAGTTGGCCAGCCCGCTGATTTCCTTGCGCCCATGTCTTCGGGAGACTGGGGGCGAACGGGCCGGGTTGCCAGCTAATCCATCCCGAAGGCCTAACACAGGTTGGCGGATGGCATACTGGAGTCTGCGTCGGAGAATTGACATTGCAAGCACACCGGTTTGGGTATATTGTCATGCCCGGATTTCGAAGATAGGAATCCTGCTTCAACATATCGCTTGAGTTCCGGTGGCGAAAAATGACGGAACTGAGCCGAAGGCAATTTGTCGGGGTTTCCGTACTAACCTTGCTTGCGAAAGGCCTTCATGAAGCCGTGCCCAAGGCGACGGCGCGAAGCGATGGTCAGTCTCGAGACCTTCCCGGCATGGCAACCGTACGACTCGATGCCATGACCGATTTAGCTGTCACCTGCTGGAAGTGGCACGGTGATAACCTGCCCCATCCCGAAGATCCTGCGTTAAATGTTTCTGATTGGCAGAATTTCAAACTTCTCCAGAGACCGAACTCTTCCCGGCGCTTGCGGGAGGCGGTTGTGGGGCGGGGGCCGGTGCGGTTTCGCACTCGGATTGTGATTCCGAAAGCCATGGGTGGATACCGTATCGTGGGTTGCGGGTCAAGCTGAACCCGAACGTTTTATTTCATGGCAGGCCGGCGAATTGCCGCAGGTCGACTCGAGTATGACACACGACGTATGTAGAGGAGCCTAGCGTGCGCGAACTGATTAAGTCGCTCTTTATATCTTTCCTCCTGATCCTATTCATGGCGGTTCTTACTGGCTGCGAACGGGGGCCGCACTCGGCTGGAGTGGGACTCGCCTCGCAGGCGCAGCCGGTTGACGACGTAAATCCTTTTGTCGGAACTGCGGCGGGCGGAAACACCTTTCCGGGTGCCACGATGCCCTTTGGGATGATCCAGTGGAGCCCTGCTTCGGGAGTCACTGACCATGCTGGAGGCTATGTTTACAGCGACAGTGTTATGCGGGGATTCAGCCTGAATCACCTGGACGGGCAAGGCTGCACGATCATGGGCGACGTTCCGATCATGCCCTGGGTTGGGACTGTGGCCGCTTCACCTGCCGTCGACCAGAAAGCTTACCTTGCGAAGTTTTCGCATGCGGATGAGCAGGCTTCCCCGGGATTTTACGCCGTTGGTCTCGGGAACGGCGTCCACGTTGAATTGACAGTGACGACACGGGCGGGCATTGGCCGTTTCACGTTTCCGTCCTCCACGGATTCGAATGTTCTTTTCGAAACAAGCCATGATGCAAATGCGTTCGGCGTCAGCAGAGCTACGGTTGGAATTGCCGGGACCCAGAAAATCTCAGGAAGTGTTGCAACCAGCGGGTTCTGCTCCTACCCCAACAAGTACACCGTATATTTTGCTGCCGAGTTCAATCGTCCGTTTACGCGATTCGGGACATGGACAGGTTCCGTGGTGAGGGATGGCAGGCGTTTCGTCAGCGGGCGCCGCGCGGGCGGGTTTGTGGGATTTGATACGAGGAAGAATCCGGTTGTGGAACTCAAGGTTGCGCTTTCCTACGTCAGCGTCGCCAACGCATGGAAGAATCTGGACCAGGAAATTCCAGGGTGGGATTTTGATGCGGTGAAGAAGGCTGCTCACAAGAAATGGAATAACGAGCTTGGACTGGTAGCGGTGAGTGGCGGCAGCAATGAAGAACGCCGGGTATTCTATACGGCCTTATACCACGTTTTGCAGGATCCCACCGTATTTAGTGATGTGAATGGTGAGTACATGGGTTTTGATGACCGCGTCCATGTTGCCAAGGGCTATATGCAGTACGCCAATTACTCTGGCTGGGACATCTACCGCGACGAGATACAACTGCTGGCCCTGCTTCACCCCAGGGAAACGAGTGACATGATTCAATCGCTGGTGGAGGATGCGGAGCAAGGAGGCGGCCTGCCGAAATGGCCTGTCGCTAATCATGAAGCGTGTCAAATGGTCGGCAACCCTGCTTGTCCAATTATTGCCGATGCCTATGCCTTCGGCGCCCGGGAGTTTGACGCCCAGGCGGCGTTGAAGGCGATGCTGAAAGGCGCGACGCAGCCGGGCGCCAAGTGCAATGCCTGCCCGGAGTGGGACAGCCTTGAGAACTACCTGAAACACGGGTACCTTGGCCCGGACGACAGCGGCCAACGTAAAGGGTCACATAGCGGTCCCTCCCAGACGCTGGAATTCACCACCGCAGATTTCTCCATCGCGCAGATGGCCAAAGCACTGGGAGATACAGCCACGTACCAAACCTTCATGAGGAGAGCGCAATTCTGGAGAAACACCTTCGACGCCAAAACGGGTTACATTGCGCCGCGGCGGAATAACAGCTCTTTTATTCCTGTCGACCCGGGGTCGCCCAAATTTTACGTGGAGGGGAACGCCGCCCAATACAGTTGGATGGTTCCCTACAACATGGAAACTTTGGTGAAGCTGATGGGCGGAGACGCCGCAGTGGTTAAAAGGCTGAATACCTTCTTCACGGAATTGAATGTCGAAAGCGACAAGCCGTACATGGATATCGGAAATGAGCCGACATTTGATGTGCCCTGGGCCTATGATTTTGTCGGAGCGCCCTGGGGTGCTCAGGAAGTGTGTCGGCGGATCGAAACGACGGGGCTGTTTACGTCCAAGCCCGATGGCCTGCCGGGCAACGATGATCTGGGTGCGATGTCGTCCTGGTACGTCTTTGCGGCCCTTGGATTCTACCCGGCGATTCCGGGTGTGGGCGGTGTTGCTCTCGACAGCCCGCTTTTCCCGAAGGCGATCCTTCATTTGGGGAACGGGCATGAAGTCATAATTGAAGGAGAAAACGCCGCGGCTGCAACTCCCTATGTTCAAAACCTCAGCATAAACGGCAAGCCTTACGCGCGCACCTGGATTCCGTATGAAACTCTTGAAAAAGGTGCGACACTCCGTTTCAGGCTCGGCGCGACCCCCAATAGAAAATGGGGAAGCAAACCAGATGACGCCCCACCCTCCTTTACCGAAGGCATGGCGGCGTCACGGAACTGAAGGTCGTGCCCAACAGTGGCGACCCGAGACCTACTTTAGAGCCAGTTGGGCTTCCACGAGATAGCTCCCTGTTTTAACGAAAGGCACGCGTGGGTACGCGGGAGGACGGCTCGCTTTGACAAAATGGGCCGGGGCCCATGCGGCAAAGGCGGGGCTGAAAATGTTGGGCTTAGCACATCTCGCCACCCTGAGCTGTATCCCCCACTGCCGACTGACCTTGAGTACGGACGAATTCGAACATGTCACCGCGACTATCCGCTCGTTAACTTAAGCCGGGGGCCAACAGAGCTATAATAGGCGTGTGTATAAGATCGAGCCCTGAAGGCTGGAGATAGTAACGATGTTCGATGATATATTGGAACCAACTCATCTTTTATTTATCCTGATTATTGCACTCATTATTTTCGGACCTGGGAAATTGCCCGAACTCGGCCGGGGCCTTGGGAGGGGCATCCGCGAGTTCAAGGATTCCTTGCGCGATAATAACAACGATTCCTCAGACTCCAACAAGCCTGGCAGTAAGGCCGCGTAACCCGGCGACACGATACCGATTTGGTTGCCACGGAACTTGATGTTTCTCGCAGAGGGAAACTGATTTAAGTCCTTGGCGGTACCTTTCTCGCCAACCTCGCTGAGCACATTCCATGTTATTTCGTTGATGCCTGAGAAATCGATCGTTGACGAGAGCCCCCACGGGTACATTGCAATAGGGGATTGGTTACCCTCCCACCCCTCGCACACCACCGAGCGTCCGAGCCCGTCCTCGGCAGTTCAGCGGGTTGAGCCAGGAACCAGCGGCGAAATAGGGCAGAGCGAGCGCACCAAAGGAGGCGTTGGACAGAGCTTAAGGCGCAGCCGGAACAGACGTATTGATAATCTTGATCAACCGTACCGAGTGAGGAGGTTGGTCCTGGAGTTCAAGAACACCTCCCGTTAATGCAACAGGGCTATCGTGGTTTAAGGCGTCATAGGCCTTGTAAGCGTCTCCTGTCGGCAAGCCCAGCGCAGAAAGATCGAACTTGTGCGAGCGGGGTTGGTCAGTCCAGTTGAAGACCGCAAACATTGTCTCGTGCTTATCCTCGTGAAGCAAAAACTCGCTCGGCTGTCCGTCTTGCGGTGAGTAGTTCATGAGGTCGATGGGAGTGGCAGCCCGGCCGAGATGAACGATTTGCAGGAGATCCTTATTCTTCAACAATGCGAGCCGGTGTGGCTCGGAATCGAACAGCGGCAGCTTGTCGCCTATCTCGTACATGCCGCCGCAAAGAGCTGCATGCACAATTGAGACTTCGGCTTCATCCAGAGTGAGCGGCGGGGTCTTCTGATGTGGACGGACTTCCTTGGAGACTTCAAAGGCATCCGGATCGCTGACAAAAAAGTTGCGATTCATGTAGTAACGTGCCGCGAGGCCCGTTGCGCCTTCCTTAATCGTCTGGAACGAGTGGGCGGTGTCCAAAGAGATTCGGCCCTCGTCAAGGATCCCCACCGGGTTCAGCATGGGGCTTCCATCTTTGTCAAGCAGCACATCGGGACCCACGGCATCTCGGATGACCCGAAGGCCAATTCGCTGGGCTTCCAGCGCTGTCGTATCCGGGCGATAATAATATCCTTCGATGGCGGTATCATCCATAAAATCGAGCTTGATGTACTTGACTCCCCAGCCCCGCACCATAGCCTGGTAAGTCTGCCGAAGATATTTCTGCGCTCCGGGATCGGTTGCATCGAGCACATAAAGGGGCTCATGGCCTGGCTGTGAGATGCGGATCGGCTGGCCTTTCGCGTTGTGGACCAGCCAGTCCTTATGGTGCCGGTAGACCCAGGCCCGGTCAGAGACTTCAAATGGAGCGGTCCAAACGCCAAGCTTAAGGCCGAGACGGTGCAGCATCTCACCAACCCTCTTCATCCCGCGTGGAAAGTTGGTGGGGTCGGGCCTTGTATAGTCGCCGCGAGCGTAGTCGTACCCTTCGTCGATATGGAAGTAGTCATAGCCCAAAGGCTTCAGGTGTTCGGCCAGCCAATTGGCGTTCACAGAAACGTCGTGTTCATTGACTTTTCCGTAGAAAGCAGTCCAGCTCCACCAGCCCATCAGGTTAGGGCTTTCAACGAGGGCATGGTGAAGCAGCCGGATCGCTTTACCATAAGCTTCGAGCTGGGCATGGTAATGCGGACCTGCTGCAAACATCAGTCGTTCCGACGCCAGTTCCTTGCCGGGCTGCACGGGCAGGCTCAACTGGACCTGGTCGTCGACCGGCGCTCCTTTCAGCGACTCCTTTTTTTCCACTTCGGTAGTGCCCGCCGAGTCGACATGATAAAAACCAATCTGGACTCCTGAGCCGCCACCTCTCGTCACGCCCAGATGCAAGTAGGTTAGCCAGAGGCGAGAAGTCAGCGTAGCCAGAAACAGGCTGTTACCGCTCTTGCGGTTGTAAATCAGTTGACTCCCGACACCGAGATGCTCCGGGCTGAGTTCTTTGCCAAGCTCGTCATAACCAAGGTAGACGGGTGCTCGTCCCAGGTCATAGATCTCGACAGGGGGGCGGTCTTCACTGAAGCTATCTGATAACACTCTATCTTCGTTCTCCGGGCCGTCCAGGTTCACCAGGGGTTTCCCCACGGCTTCGACACTACGAATCGACTGTACCGTGATCTTCCCGCCGGTTGTATTCCGGATCTTCACCTCGATGTCTCCGTAGGGAAGTTGATCGTAGAGCCTGAGAACGTAAATGAGTTCGGGGCTGCCCTTCAGGCCTGTAAAAGTGACCGTGGCTTCGTGCCCCGCCCCCAACGTATCGTTGAAGGCAGCTTCAGTCGCGCTATGATGCGGGTAATCATTTGAGGAGATCCACCGATGATTGATCTCAGCCCCAACACGTGATACGAGCACTGGGTTGCGGAGGTTATTTGCCTTGATCTCGTACGCACCATCCTCGGGCTTCACGGATGCCGTGAGTTGCATGTTTTTTAATGAGATTTGATGTTGGCTACTGCACGTCGTCTCTGCAAATAGCACTGCTAGAATAAGCAGCCCAATGGTGAGGCTGTAGACCCGCTTGATAGAATCCACCGACATAATTCCTCCTCATGCAGCGAACAGTTCCGGATTCTCAGTGGCAATCCCTAGTCTTCGCCAGAGCTTGCCCAGCTTATAGGCGACGATGGTTAGCGGCGGTCAAACCTCGTTCAGCCGGAAGCGGTGGCAACTCAGCCGAGTTATCTTCACTGCCTGATTGCCTTCCTTGATCCATTGCCCGGCAGCACCACGTTTGTTGCCAGTTGACTGTCTTGAAGTACTGCTCGTGTCTGGGCTGATGTTCTTAAGGATGTGCAAAAAACCAAAGTATTGACGAGGTGGACATCGTCTTCATCAAAGGATGCGCCTCGTTCCTAAAAATATGGACAGGCAAGGGTTCATGGCCACCCAGTTCCATAAAACCAGATGGCCATGCGGCAGACCGTTGTTGGCCTCAGGGCCAGGCCATTCTTAAAACAGGAGCTTCAGCGCAAACTGGATAATGCGCGGGTCCCTCGAAGTGTAGGTAATCTGCCCGAAGGTACCCGGTCCGCCTGCCACAACAGAATCGCTCCAGAAATAATCAGGCTGTCCGAAGTTGACGTTATTGAAAGCGTTGAAAGCCTCGGCGCGGAACTGCAACGTGTAACGGTCGCCGATCTTCGTGTCCTTGAGCAAAGCGATATCGGTATCGAAAAGCCCTGGGCCCACCAGGATATTCTTCCCCGTGTTGCCATAAGTTCCAAGGGCGTTCTGCGTGAAGGCCGCCGGGTTGAAGTACTCCTGGATAAGGGCTGCATGCGAGCGGTTGGGGTTCAGCCTGGCCTGAGCGGTGGTGAAGCCGGGCACGAAGTCTGCTCGGTCCACATAATCTCCGGACATGGAATTGTCCATCCCGCTCATGATGGTGAACGGAAATCCGCTTCTCCAAGTTATGAGGGGCGCTACGGCCCATCCGTTCAGAAGCTTGTCATTTGCTCCATGAAAGTCGAAGTGCGGAATCTGCCAGGTACCTGAAAACTTGATGGCCTGAGGAACATTGGTCGTGGCCGGGCCATAGTTAGCGTTACGGTTGAATGGGTAGGTTTGATAGTAGGCTGCACTGTTCACAGATTCGGAGAAGTCGTTCAGCGCCTTTGACCATGCGTAATTGGCGAGGAACGAAAGCCCGTACCTCATACGTTTTTGCACCGTCAGCTGAAACGAATTGTAGTTGGAATTGTAACCGGAATCCATCATTCCGATGGGGCCGAAGGCGGGATAGCGACGGGCGCCACCCAGAGAATATAGTCCAGGGTTGATGTCGGGCATAGGCTCCTGGTCGGAAGTTGGGAAAAGATGCGTGCCCTTGTTTCCAAAATAAGCCGCCTCGACCATCCAGCTCTCTCCAAGCTGGCGTTCAAGTGTCAAGTTCCAAATCGTAATTTCGGGCTCCTTGAACCCAAGGGGGAAGAAGTAAGCCAAGGTGGCGGGAAGTGGAAACACGAAGTTGGAAGAAGGCAGACTGGGCCCAAAGTCCTGCGGAAACGGATTGGCGATTCCCGCGCTACCGTAAGGATCGTCAAAGCTTGCGTAGGGCTGGGAGCCGATGGGCAGAGTGATGATGGGTGCGAAAGGCGGCGTCCCGGCGTCATCCTGGTAGGCGAGGGTTTCGGGCGGCTGGAAATAAAATCCCGCACCACCGCGAAGGCTGGTTTTGCCGTCCTTCGTGAGGCGATAGGCAAATCCGATACGCGGCGCGAAACTGTCGAGCGTGCTGTGGTACGTCCCTCTCGGACAGCCCGGATCGCCAGCAAGCAGCAACCCTAGAGGAGCGTTGGGAAAGAGCGTGGATTGCTTGCCCGGCTGGAAGCACGGCAGGCGGTTGTGGCTGTCCGTATAGGGCAGCAAGGGCTGCCATCTGAGACCGCCGCTCAGCATCAGGCGCGGCGTGACCCGCCAGTCGTCTTGAATGAAAGCGGCCCAGTTGTATCCCGTAATATTTGCATAAATGCCTCCGCCCTGGTTGAACAGGCTGACGTCACCAAGCAAATAGTCCGCGAGATTGTTCCCAGTGAAGGTGCCGCCGAACTCGTAACTGCCGCCCTGTAGGTATTGGTTGGAGATGGGCGCCACGACGCGCAACATCTCTCCGCCGAAGGTCAGGGTGTTGCGGCCTTTGACCAGGGTCGCTACCTCCCGCAACGTCTGATCACCGCGATTGTACGCGCCCACGTTTGGTCCGATGACGTCAAAGTAGCCGTCAACAAGGATGGTGAGTTGCGGAGATGGCGAGGGCGCAATTTTCGACCCCAACGCGTTGGCGGAAAACGGAACGCCGGGGATGTAGCCTCCATCCTGTTTGTTCCATCCAAACCAGGTGTTGAAGAGCAGGTTGGGTGTGGCTGTATAGCTGTCATTCACTGCAATGGTTTGCACTCGAACCTGATTGGCATTCGACTGGATGGTCAGAATATTGTTGTTGGTCATTGGAGTGGCTGGCTCCGTGAACTTTGTGTAGAAGTAATGCCCACTGAAATGGTGCTTGCCGGCGTAGAAGTCGATCTTGCCCAGAAACTGATTCTCGTCTGTATTCGACGCCGCTCCCAGGTAGTTGAGTTCTCCGCCGGGTCCGTTGGGCAGAGGAATATATTTCAGCAAATTCTGCGCGGCCGGGGAAAGCGTGAGGCCGGCAGCGGTCAGATTGTTGTATGGGATGGGTGCACCCGTGTCAGGATTGGTAAGCTGAGTGCCGTTCGGATCGGTGCACAGACCCGATGAATCGTAGGTTGAGCAGAAGTCCCCGAAATTGCCTGTGCGTTCTGACGGCGTGGGCACGTATACAATGTTTCCGTTAGGCGCCGTCCGCGTGCGCGTGCCCTGATAACTGCCGAAGAAAAACAGTCTGTCTTTCTTGATGGGCCCTCCCAGAGTTGCGCCGAACTGGTTCTGTTTCAGCGTGTCCCGTGTGGGAGCAAAGAAGTTGCGCGCATCAAACTTGTAGTTCCGGACAAAATCAAAAGCATCTCCGTGGAACTGATTCGTTCCGGATTTGGTGACCACGTTTACGACGCCGCTGATGGCGTTGCCGTACTCCGCGCTCATGTTCCCGGTTTCCACGTTGAATTCCTGTATGGCGTCGGGGTTGGGAAAAGGCAGGTTCGTGTTCATGTAGGTGTCATTGTTGTCGGCGCCGTCCATCTGGTAGTTCACGCCGTTCGGCCCGCCCCCATTGACGTTGGCGTATTGCTCGCCGGGGTAGGCTCCGCCCTCGCACCCCACGCCGCAATATTGATCTGTAACGTCGTTAGCCCCCGCCATTAAAAAGACCAGGCTTTGCGCCATCCGCCCGTTTAACGGCAAATTCACAATGCTCTGCTGGCTGATCAGTTGGCCGGTGGTTGGCGAGCTTGTAGTCACAAGAGGAGCGTTGCTGGATACCGTGACCTGCTCGGTTGTCGTTCCGATCTTCAGGGATACGTCCTGGGTGGCCGCCTGGTTCACGGTCAGCACAATGCCGCTCTGGACATAGGTCTGGAATCCGGACTTTTCGACGGTAAGCTTATAATTCCCTACCGGCAAGGCCGGGAAAAGATAATCTCCGGAATTCCCGGTTTTGACGCTCCGGCTGACGCCAGTTCCGATATTCCGCGCGGTCACTGCGGCCTCGGGAACTGCCGCCCCTGAAGGATCGACTACCCTGCCGCTCAGTCTTGCCGTCGTGTACTGGGCGAAAAGCGGAAGACTCGCAAGCAGTCCCATCACCAGTAGACTGGCGCACGCGGTGATGAATACCCTCGCTTTTTGCATGATCCCTGTCATAATGCTAGCTCCTTTCAGGTCCCAGTGTTTAAGCCGGAATTCATGTTTTGACCTTCCAACAATTGCAGGCGCGAACAACCACTTCCCCATGACTGGTCCTCCTCTGAACTGTTTCCAAGACCCCGCGACTTACAAGTAGTTCTTGACAGGAAGAAAACTTTCGGTCACTTGCCCTAGAAGTTTTCGTTTCCTTTCCAACTTAACCGATTGCTTACGAATATGTAAATGCTTACCTCTGATCCACCTAATTGTCAAGCTCAAATTGAGGACTTCGAGGAAAGCTTAATATCTTCAGCTCATTAAGCATCCGGTCGACGTAGCTGCTGATCCACCTGTTCAAGATTGGCAGACGGCTGAGCGTTCGTCCCGCTGAGAGGACGCAATGCAGCGGTCAGCAGAAGCTACTCGGGAACGGTATCGTGAGGTACACGAAGTTGTCCCGCTGAAGCTGTGGCAGGAGACTCCGGCAACGGTGCGGCGTTTGCAAGGGGGTGGGCACACCTGCGTTAGCGATGTGGGGGACAGCACTTGTGGGCGCGAGGATATATCAGCGCGCCGGAGGAGCCTTAAGCCGGCTCGGGCCGCAAACACAACTTCCAGTTGGTAGTTGTTCAGAATCTGGTGCGGAGGGAGGGAATCGAACCCTCACTTCCCGTAAGGGAAAAGGGATTTTAAGTCCCTTGCGTCTACCAGTTCCGCCACCCCCGCATGCTGAAAAGGAAAGACTTGCGCGATTCGTTGAGGTATGGTGCCTTCATACTTCTTGAGATCGTGAGATATCAAATCCAGACCGGATTGGGCTTCATGAGCTTCCACAAATGTAACCCTGAAAGTCTACCATAAAGTTTGCAGGAGGCCTCACTTCGAAGGGGACCGTGAGCCGCAAGAAGGTCGTGGACCCAGTGTACTAGCCTCCCGAGGCTGGCCGCGTGTTCCTCATCGCCAACGCTTTACTCGTCGGCTTTCTGACGAACCTCGAACTGTGTTTCCTGAATGACGACCTTGCGTTGCGAGTGGCGCCAGCGATTCCAGTTGCGGGGCTCATCACAAGATAACCTCTAATTCCCCCGGATGCGCTTTGGCATGCCCGATGCATGCGGCCAAGACCCGAAGGGCTTTTCGATCTCGGACAGCAGGAAGCTGTGGTCAAGAACGTCGTTGTTTCCGAACCGCCGGCATCCTGCCGGAGGTCTTCCCGCCGGAACAAATCTCGGACCATACCGGCTATTCAGAATCTTTTCCCCGCATTTCAATGTTGATTGCCGGCAGGTTCGCGTGGCGCAAGAGCGAGTTTAAATGCGGCAAGTCCTTTGTTTTGATCCCATTCCATGCGGCGAGGGTTGTTCCCATTACCTGTCGCCTTTGCTGGAAGGCCTTAAGCGCATCCTGCGTTGGCGCGGCATCAGCGCTCTCCACCACATATTGGAGCTTGCCAAAAGCTCGGGCCAAGTAACGGAGGCTCGTCAGGTCTTTTGCAGGTCCAAACTCGCCGGAGAAATTAGGGGAGGTGGGCGGAGCAGGACCAGCAACGGAAGCTAATGTGCGGCTGAAGTTATTGATCTCTCGCCTGAGTTGCGGCATGTCGTTCGTCCGCGGTCGGAGTGACCGGAGTTGTTTCTGGACCCGTTCGGCCTGGGCCAGGGCTTTGGAAACCTGATCGCGGGCCATGATGATCTGCTTGGCAACTTGGAACTGCTCTTCCAGGCCGGCGTGAGTCACTTTGACCCGCGGGTCCATTTTGATGTTCAGGGGCTGTGAGTAGGTTTTCCCGTCCACAAGGAGCTTTACGGTGTAGTGGCCTGGCACGGCCCACATGCCGGACTTCGCCCATGTGTCAAACCC
>JBJKQK010000221.1:0-5952 GCA_046705285.1 Terriglobia bacterium | reverse complement strand
GGTGTATGACCGGGTGCGGATCGGAGACGACGAGTACGACTTTGTGGCCGGTCGCGAGCACCTTCGGGAACAGCTCAAATCGTATTTCCCCGGCGAGGCCAACGCCATTGACCGCTACCTCCAGGCTGTGGACTCGTGCGTGCGCAGCCGTGGGAGATATTATGCCGAAAAGGCAGTGCCGCGCCCGATTGCCATCCTGGCCGGGCCGCTGATGAAGGCTTCGTTCTCGCGCTGGGCGCAGCGCACCACGGCCGAGACGCTGGCTGAAATGGGAATGAGCCGTGAGCTGAAAGCGCTCCTGACGGCTCAGTGGGTTGATTACGGCCTGCCGCCGGCCCAAAGCAGCTTTGCCATGCACGCCACGGTCGCTAACCACTACCTTGAGGGCGCCAGCTATCCTGTGGGAGGAGCAACCAGCATCGCGGCGAGCATTGCCCCCACGATTGAATCCGCCGGCGGCCAGATTGTCCATAGCGCCGAGGTCCGCGAGATCCTGCTCGATGGCGCACAACGCGCCTGCGGCGTGCGGATGGAAGACGGGCGCGAGTTTCGAGCCGGAATTGTGATCAGTGACGCCGGGGCGTGGAATACGTTCTCGTCTCTGCTGCCACCGGATGCGCCGGGCGTCTCCTCGGCACTCGAGGAACTGCGAGGCTTGCCACCCTCAATGGCCCACCTGTGTCTCTATGTCGGTGTGCGGGGAACCGCGAAACAGTTGGGATTGACCGGAACCAACCTCTTGTTCCATCCCACGCCGGATCACGACGCTAACCTGGCCCGCTTTGAGCGAGACCCTTCGGCCCCATTCCCGCTGATGTACGTGTCGTTTCCATCAGCGAAAGATCCCGACTTCGAGCGGCGGCATCCCGGCCACGCCACGCTGGAAGTGATCACTCCGGCGCCTTACGAATGGTTCGTGCACTGGGAGAACACCCGGTGGAAACGCCGGGGGGAGGATTACAACGAATTCAAGCAGAAGCTGGCCGACCGCCTGCGTTGCCACGTGGAGGAAACGGTGCCGGCAATCCGCGGAAGGATCGAAATCGCGGAGCTCTCCACGCCGCTCACGACCCGGCACTTCGTGAACTATCCGCATGGCGAGATCTACGGAATGAGCGCCGGCCCTGAACGCTTCCGCCTGCGGTGCCTTACGCCACGGACCGCCGTCCGCAACCTCTACCTGACAGGCCAGGACGCCTGCATGCTTAGCGTCGTTGGAGCGATGATAGGAGGCATCCTGACCGCCTCAGCCGTCCTGGGCCGAAACCTCATGCCGGTGGTTACCAAACCGCATGAGCCACCCGCCCGGCTCGCCGCGTAAGATTGCAGACGCCACAACGCAAGCGTTTACGCCACCCGTGGCTGAAAGATCGCTCCGCGATCTTTTGCTCCAGAGGTAGAATTTCCTTGAGCGCCAAGGAGAGTGATCAGGCGTGAAAGCCCCTCAACTCATCGTGGCATTAGCATGGCTGGTGGCGGCGACATGCCAGCCGTACGCCCCTCTTATGGGGCAGTCGCCGCAACAGCAGCAAGTTTCGAAGGCATCCGGAGCGGAGATGCAGCGCAGGGCGCCCGCTTTCACAGGGGTGATGATGCAGAAAGGTGAGAGCGCCAAACCAGCGAAATCGCACGGGGGGATTTGGTCCAACTACCCCAATCTCTCGCCCAATGATGGTCGCCAGATCGACATAAACTGTAGTTCGCTGGTTGAACTCCTCGTGCGTGACCCTCGGGGGAGAAAGCTCGGAAGCGAGGGCAAAAAACAACCTACGGAGATCCCCGGAGGGATATATGACGCATTTGAGGGAGCCGTCGGAAACATCTTTATTCCCAATCCGGTCTGGGGCGCATATCACGTTTCCGCTGTTGGGTCGGGCTATTTCCCGGCTGATTGCGTGTTTTTCAGCTATAACGGTCTAACCCCTGCGTCGGTAGTCAGGCTGAGGCATCTTTTTGTCATAGCTGGAGAGCCGTACAGCTTTTTGCTTGAGTACCAACCCGGCTCCGCCCTGAAGCTGACGGGAGGCTTCGACCCCGGTCCCGCGGATGCCCGGAAACTCCCTTCTCTCCTCACTTTCGCCACCCCCACGACGCTCTCGTACAGCCTGCCGTCGCAGCCGCGGATTACCACGGCACCGTTCTTGATATTCTATGGTGAAGAAATTGACGCCTCGTCGTTTCGGGCAATTCTGAACGGAAGCGTTGTGAGTGGGCTTTTCCATCCGAAGGCTGGGAGCTACGAGCAGGTTCGGATTCCATTGGCCCGGCGCAGGAACACGTTACAGCTCTCGCTCCGCGGGACCGGGCCACATTCCCGAGAGGTCAAGGATACGTTCGAGATCACCGTTCCAGAGGGTCCCCAAACAAACGGATAAGCCGGTAGTCACGGTCAATCATCCATTTCGATTGATTGTGGGTTCGTCGTCAATCAAAAGCCCACAGTCACCACAGCGCTGATTGTGGCCACCCGCTCGCTAATCAAACTTTGCCCCGCACTTCTTGCAGAACAGATTCCCGCTGGAGTTTTGTGTGCCGCATTGCGTACAGAATTTGCTGTCGCCATCCGTCTGGAGCGCGGGCAGCCGGACACCTCTGCCGGCCATCAGCGCGTAAACGCTTGTTCCAACAGCCGCGAGCAGAAAGACCAGGCTCAGATAGTAACCCGCCCCATAGTTCACCTGAATGGCTCCCTCTGTCTGCTGCAAGGCTTCCCCATTGAGCTTCGACCTGAGCGCGGCCATGAAAATAATCCCAAGGACGGCAAGCGCCCCTGAGCTGACCGCTCCTTTCTTCCCTTTCAGGAAACAGAGGCCGGCTCCGGCCAGAACACTGAGAAGCGCAAGAACAGCCAGGGGCTCGGGGTCTACCTTTTGGCTCATCGGCGGCCCAAACACTTCAGGATGTTTGATCGTTGTCCCGGTCGCCAGTTGAATGCCGGTAAAGCTGGCGACTTCATGCCCCTGGCACGAGAAGCTTGCAAACGGGAGGAAAAAACAGATCAGGGCCAGAACCAGAACTGCTGGAGAAAGCTTCCTGGCAACACCTTCCAAGGTGCACCTCCGGTTAAAGAGCCATCAATAGATTCGAGGATGACCGAACGCCGGCTGCGAAGCCCTCACTCAACCCAGCCTGGAGCCGGTGGCCACAGCGTGCCTTGCATGCCGTGGGTTCGTCGATTGTAAACCGTAAAGGCTCCCGGCACAAATCCCGTTGTGTGGCTGCCTGCTGCGGTTCACCATTCGAATGCCCGTTACCGACGTTTACCAATGTCATTGTCGCGGACATTATTCTTAGCTGCAACACCTTATCAGGAAATGTTTCCCAATCCTAAAAGCCGCAGAGTTCAAAAACAACTCTGCGCTACCTTGCTCAGAGAAACACTGAGTGTGGCTACCCGCTGTAGCGCAGGCCCTTGCGGCCTGCGGCTCTTACGCCGTCAAAAAAACCGCGGGCCGTAAAGGCCCGCGCTACAAGATCTGGCTCGCCATCTGCGCGCCTGTCGATCCCCGTACCATCTCGCTGGTCATGAAATCCTTCAAAGCCAGCTCCACCGACCTCATCAACCGCCAGCGCGGCGAACCGGGCGAACTGTGGCATGCCCGCTTTTTTGATCGCGCCTTGCGAACCATGAAGGAATCCAACGAAAAGGTAGAGTACATCCACCTGAACCCGGTCAAGTTGGTAGCCACGGTCAATCGCGTTCTTGATTGACCGTGGGTTCGTCCTCCGTCAAAAGCCCACAGTCAGCACAGCACTGATCGTGGCTTCACGCTAGGAGATTTCTCGGACCGTAGTGTCATAGATTTCGCGCAGGTGCCCCTCGCTGTTCTTCCCATTCATAGCCTGCCGGACGAAGACGTCCAGGTCTTTGCCACTCAAGATCAAGATGACACCCCTCTTATCGTTGGCTATCCGCCTGACGTGATCGTAGTAGTGCCTCTTCTTCTCCTGACCTCGGAAAGCAATGAGCGCGAACCTTCCGATGGCCTCGTTCATGTAATAAGAGACCTGATGGAAATCGGCCGACCCGAGCTTAGAGTAGTTCTTGCATTCCCAAATAACCTGCGTAGCTGCGTATCGCTGACGCACCATCTCCCAGAATCCGTCCGAGGCATGATTAGACGCAATCCAATCACGCACGACCCTCCCATCCAAGCTCCGCACCCTCTTCTCCACGTTCGACAGCACTCGGAAGAAGCACAGGCGGATCAACTCACCAAGAAGGTCCTCGAATTGCTGACAGTGCTCTTCTCCCTCAGGCAAAGTCTTGAGCTCGTCACGCAGCGCTTGTAACTCCTGTTGGTATCCTGCGATGTCAATCGACCCCGGAAGGTCTGAGATCAGTCCTTCTTGGCGGAGCGACACCGATTCCAGGCTGCTCACAATGCTCTGCTGGAGGTTTAGGGCGCCTCCGTAGGACGGATGAATCACGACCGTGTCCTTCGCTCCAATCCGTGGGGTCACATGGGTCTGGGGGCCTTGCGACCGAAAATGGACTGATCCGCCATCATTGATGCCGAAAAAGCCGAGGTCGTAAAGAAGCGATATGAATAGGTCGGGCTGCGTAAACCGAAAGATCCATTTGCCACAATAGCTTTTCACCTCCTCGTCCACCAAAAGCTTTTTGATGAACGCGTCTATGCCCTGAACGGTGTATTCGCATCCTAGGCCGTAGAACCTGCTCAGAACCAGCTGGAGCTGGGGAAAGTTATCAGCGTACTCATCGCATAGATCCTTCAGCCTACTCAAGGAAAATCGCCTCTTCGCGGTCTGGAGGTCCTCGACCAGTATCCTTTCCTGGAGCCGCGCCTGTGCCGATTCGATTGCGAAGGAACAATAGGTGAGCACATCGCGCGGCCTGTATTGGCACTGGCTAAAAACAATCTCCTGGGATGACTGGCCGGCCGTCTCCTCAAAGAATGCGTCCCATGTTGGGCCACGCAACGGAAGCTTGGCAATAAGTGACGCATTCAGCCTTCGCTCGACGAACTCTACCAGCTGCTCGCGTGTCCACTCTAGGGAAATTACAAACGTTTCCAAACGAGAGAACTCTTTGTCTACAAGCCGGACCCTATCGAATACGTTTTCCCTCAAGAAGAGCAATGGACGTACGCATTCGGTTGAAGCGGTGAGTTCAACGCAAGCGTGCATTAGCGCCATCAGAAGCGCAACGGCCTTGTCTGAGCCATCCCAGGACTCGTCGATCCGGTCGATGAGGACTACAAAGTCCCAGCGCGACTTCTCGCGCATCCCGTCCATCGCATTACCCAGTTCCTTGGCCCGGTTTATTGCCCTAAGCCAATCCTTGTCCAGGTTATTAATGAGCGCGTCCAGAGTTTCCCCAGCGAGGCGGAGTAACCTCGTGTCGAAGTCGAAATCTTCGATAAAGTTGCGCTCTCGGGTAAAGCAATGAAGGGAGTTTGTCCTGAAGGAGAAAAGACCATTTCGAATCCAGCCTAGCATGACCTCGTCAAGAATGGCACGTTTAAAGCTGCAAACCAGGGACTTGAACGGCCTCTGGTGAACGTCAAGCATTTCCTCAACCGAGAAGAACTTCTCGATCGGTGTAAGCAGTTGAGGCAGCAAGAGCAATGTCTTTTTCGGAAACGTTCTCTCAAGGTAGAGCGAAATCGCGGTCTTCCCCGTGCCACGCCGTCCAACGAAAAAGCATTTCGATCGGGCCGTGTCTACAGCAGCCCGGAGGGGCGGGGTCTCCATGAACACCCCTGCTTTTTCAAGCACGCGGTCGTACTCGGCGAACGACTGGCCTAGCGTCAGCCTCTTCAGTGTTCCCTTGGGGATATGAACACCCATTTGCTGCCTACCTCTCCAGCTCTTTCCCCGGATCGGCACAAGACCCGAAGGCCGCAAATGCGGCGGTTTGCGCTGCCCGGGGTGAAACCAAAACCCGCTCATCAGAACAACTGCCGCGGGCCGTAAAGGCCCGCGCTA
>JBJKQK010000220.1:0-10606 GCA_046705285.1 Terriglobia bacterium | reverse complement strand
CCCATGCCTCCACCAGGCTCGCGATTTGTGCTGCGATGTTGGCATGGGTGGTGACCACGCCCTTGGGCCGGCTCGTCGTGCCGCTGGTGTAGAGAATCATAGCGCGGCGCTCGCTTGTGACATCGGGCAATTCTCCCGGTTGGCAGGTGAGAAGCCGGTCAACCGGAAGCGCGCGGATGTTGCGCACTGCGGCAAGCGGGGCCAGCAAGAATTCCGCCTTAGCATCGAACAACAATATGGATGTCCCGGTGTCGCCGAGAATGTAATCCAGTTCAGGCCTTGTTGAATCGACCGGAAGCGGAACTGCAACGCCGCCGGCCCGCCAAATCCCCCACTGAACCACAACCCAGGGAAATCCTGGCGCCACAAAGAACGCCACGCGCTCTTCCTGAAGGTCCTGGCGCCCGGCGAGCAACGCCGTCGCCACACGCGACGAAGCGTCCAGCAGTTCGTTGTACGTGAAGGACCCTTGTGCATCGACAATTGCCGTGCGGCCACAATGCTGATGGGCTCGAGCAATTAGCCGAAGACGACTCGTGTGACTGATCACATGGACACTTTAGGTCGTCCCTTCTGGGTTGTCCACTCTCGGCGATCCCTGATGTCTGAAGGTACTGGCCATCAGTGATCGCCAGTATCCTCAGCCACCCTTTCAAGCGATTTCACCGAGTCAATATAGAAAGTTACCCCGCGCGGGAATTCCCCGATGGTTGCTTCGATTTTCCTTTTTCCCAGGCCGCCCGCGAGTTGCAAGCGGGAGAATAGAAACCATAACCG
The DNA here is from genome assembly GCA_046705285.1 of Terriglobia bacterium. Lineage (GTDB taxonomy): Bacteria > Acidobacteriota > Terriglobia > UBA7540 > UBA7540 > SCRD01. The sequence goes on along the minus strand of JBJKQK010000220.1, from coordinate 9,829 downwards.
CGAGCGAAGTCCAGGAAGCGGGAGTTGAAGCGTACCAGGCGGTCGTGGCGTTCCGCGATGACGGTGAGTAGATTGTCGTACAAGAGAGCCTGGCATGCTTGCGGCTGAGTGCCAGAAGACGCCGCGATCCATGCGTCACCTGCCGTAATTCATCCCCGGCGGTTTGTCCTTGTATTGTCTTCGGTACGGCTGTAGCATCGGCATGCCCCCAAAAAGTTTAGAACGAGGAGGTTTCCCACGATGAAGGAGCAGGCTTATCACTGCAGTTGGCGGATTGGGGTCTGTATGTTCCTGGTGCTGGTGACAGGGACGCTCATGGCTATTGCCGCGCGAGCCGAAGCCGCAGGCAAAGGGCAAGCGGCGACGGCCCGGAGGGACATTCCTATCCAGCACGTCATTATCATATTTCAGGAAAATCGTTCTTTTGATTCCTACTTTGGCACTTATCCGGGAGCGGACGGCATTCCGATGCGGAACGGGGTACCAACGGTTTGTAACCTTGATCCCATGACGGGAGAGTGTGTAAAGCCCTATCTTGACCACAACGATGTGAACTGCGGCGGCCCGCATGCTGCAGAAGCGTCTTTGGCGGTTGTTGCGAACGGAAAGATGAATGGGTTTATCAGTGAGGTACAGGCCGCGGGGTCATTTGGTTTATACCCCCTGGCATGGGCTCTCAATTACTGTAAACGTCCGAAGAGCCCCAAAGAGTCTGATCCGGTCATGGGATACCATAACGGAGGCGACATCCCCAATTACTGGGCCTATGCCAAAAATTTTGTGCTCCAGGATCACATGTATGAGGGGCTGCATTCCTGGAGTTTTCCGTCGCATTTGTGGCTTGTTTCTGCGTGGTCGGCCAATTGCAGCCAATCTGACAATCCCAGGAGCTGCGTCAGCGCTCTCATGCCGCGGGACCGGACCCTTGCGAATCCCACGCCGTTCTCCTGGACGGACATCACCTACCTGCTGTACAAAGCGCATGTCAGGTGGGTTTACTATCTGGACCATGGCGCGCTGCCGCCACCTTCCGGGCGTCCCAGGACTGCCGGACACTTTCGAATGCCCAGCTTCAAATCGAGGGCCAAAAACGCCAACAGCGGCGTTCCCGAAATCTGGAACGTGCTGCCCGGCTTCACGGACGTCCATGAGGATAACCAACTGGCTGAGGTCGAAGACCTCGACCGCTACTTTGCGGCCGCTAAAGCCGGAACGCTGCCTTCCGTTTGCTGGATTTCTCCAAACGGCAACGACAGCGAGCATCCTCCGGCCAAGGTGAGCGTGGGCCAATCCTACGTGACGAAAATTGTGAATGCTGCGATGGAAAGCCCCGACTGGAAGAGCACCGCCATCTTCATCACCTGGGACGACTGGGGAGGATTTTACGACCACGTTGTGCCGCCCCGGCTTGATTCCATGGGCTTAGGCATCCGGGTGCCGGGACTGGTGATCAGTCCTTACGCCAAGCAAGGATATATTGACCATCAGACGCTCAGTCCTGACGCTTACCTCAAATTTATCGAGGACGTTTTTCTCCATGGTGAGCGGCTCAACCCCAAGACCGACGGACGGCCGGATTCCAGGCCGGACGTTCGGGAAAACAATCCGATGCTGGGGAATCTGATGCAGGATTTTGATTTTTCCCAGAGCCCCCGGCCGCCGCTGGTCCTGCCGGTTCATCCCAAGACCACGCTGGTGGAAAATCCTCCATGCAGCCCCAGTCAATCGTCTTGTGATTGATCGTGGGTTTTCCTTCACGATAAAGGCGCCACGGTCAGATGACCACTGGCCGTGGCTGCCCGCATTCAACAAACCAAAGCCCATGCCCTCCGGAAGAGGATAACCGCGCGAGCGGGCTTGGGGTCTGTTTCAAGAGGGCATAGCTTCAACGGTGCCGATTGCCCCACCGCCGGATTCATGTTTGGTGATGGTGGCGGCTGTATGCTCTTTATCCAGTGGGTCAGCCTCGCCGCTACCGGTATGAAGTGCCGGGCGCATTCCATATCCTGGGACGTGTGTGTCCTGCGCAGGCGCGGCGGCTACCCTCTGTTTATAAAGTAGTAACAATGCGGATTCCAGATTCTTGGTATCACCGCCGTCCGTGACAGGAGTCACTGCCGAACTCCCGGGGCAGAGATACAAAGGAGCAATACCGTACCATCCCTCTGATGAAGGAACGGGTTTATGGCTCAACGCGACGACTTTTTTGCTTGCCGGGCGACAAGACATTCCCAGCGCCTTCATCATTGTTTCTTCCAAGTCATTTCAGTCAGCATGTGATTCTTGTGCAGCGGTAGTGCGCCTACTCTCCGGCGGGAAGATCAAGGAGGCCTAAAATCGTGATATGCGCTGGCCGCGAGTATGGGATAATTATGGTGATTTGCCTAACCCGCTGGCTCCAGTCTCGACAAGGAGGGCGTCATGAGCCGAAGACTTCGCTGGGCCTTAATTATCGTGGGGTTATTCATTGTTGCTGTCATCGTCGCGCCGTTTCTGGTTCCAGTCAACCAGTTCCGGCCAGCCATTGAGGCGCAAGCCTCGGCCGCGCTTGGGCGCAAAGTGACGTTCGGTAATCTCAGCCTGTCTATTCTCAGCGGCTCGGTGTCCGCCGAAAACCTTTCGATCGGCGACGATCCCACGTTCAGCGCGTCGCCCTTTCTAACTGCGAAATCCATTAAGGTTGGCGTAGAGCTCATGCCGCTGATCTTCTCACAAACCCTCAACGTGACAGGGATTACTATTGAAAACCCGCAGGTCACGCTGCTGCGGAACAGTGGCGGCGAGTGGAATTATTCTTCTCTCGGCCGTTCCCCGGCTGGCGCTGGGCAACAGGCGCCCGCAGCCCCCAAAGTTTCGAGCTCTCCCGGTGCTCCCGCTGAGGTCTCGATCAAGAAACTAGAACTCAGCGACGGCAAAATTACTGTTGGTTCAACCGATTCTCCAAAGCGGAACACGTACGACCACGTCAACGTGACAGCCTCTGACGTTTCCATGGGTTCCCAGTTTCCCGTTACGGTCTCCGCCGATCTTCCAGGAGGCGGCAACTTGAAATTTGAGGGCAAAATGGGGCCGCTCGACCGGACTGACGCCTCGCTCACCCCTTTTGACGCGAGGCTCGATGTCCGTTCTCTCAACCTTGCTTCGACCGGTTTTCTCGATCCCTCTTCCGGGCTCGGCGGCCTTCTCGGCCTCAACGCGACGATGAGCTCGCAAAACGGCGAGGCCGAAACCAACGGAACGGCCAAACTCTCCAAAGCGCTTCTTGTTGCCGGCGGCTCGCCTTCATCCCAGCCGGTCACGGTGGACTTCCACACCCGGTATGACCTGCGCAAAAGCGCAGGCGTCCTGAATCCGTCCACGGTGAAGATCGGCACCGCTGCGGCAAATCTTAGCGGCACTTACCAGACCGTCGGTGATGCTACGGTCGTCAACGTCAAGCTGCAAGGCCAGAACATGCCAGTCACGGACCTTCAGTCCTTCCTTCCCGCGCTTGGCATCAATCTTCCCAAAGGCGCCGCGCTGCAAACCGGCACGCTGAACGCCAACCTGAATCTTACCGGCCCGACCGACAAGCTTGTCACCAGCGGCAACGTGGGCCTCACCGGAGCGAAACTTGCAGGCTTCGACCTCGGGTCAAGAATGTCGGCCATTTCCGCGCTCGCCGGCATCAAGACCGGCAAGGACCTGCAAATTGAAAAGCTCACTACCAACCTGCAAATGTCACCTGGCGGTCTCAAGGCTGAAAACTTCCTCATGATTATCCCGACACTTGGCAGGCTGGTGGGTGCCGGTACCATCGATTCCAGAAACAACCTCGATTTCAAGATGGCGGCAACGGTGCCGAGTACTGTGGCTGCGGGCGGCAGCCCAGTCGCGAGCGCGTTGGGCTTGGTCAGTAAACTCACCGGCGGCGGTTGTAAAGGCGGCGTGACGGTTCCGTTCCTTGTGCAAGGTACCACCTCCGATCCGAAGTTCGTTCCTGATATCGGGGGCCTGGCCGCTGGCCTGCTCAAGTCTCAGCAAGGTTGTACGGGGAGCGGGGCTTCCGGAGCGACAAAGCAGCAAACTCCTGCCAACTCGCTGCAGGGCATCATGGGTCTCTTCGGTAAAAAGAAAAAACCCTAATAGTGGCTGGCCGGTAGACACAAGTGCAGATCTGCGTGCGTTCAGCGCACTGTCGTGGTTTCACTTTTGCCTTTCCAGTGGCGTGTCTCTCAATTCATTAGATTAAGTTGTCAGGGCACGGCCTTCAGACGTGCTGCCTCGGGTACCCAATGAGAAACCGGCCCTGGCCTCTGGGGCCGGTTCTCCTTAGTGCCTGAAGGCCCGAAGAGGCTTATGGCCATCTGAGCGGCACGGCTTAAAACCCTGCCCTGACGCTCCGAATTACTAAACGCATTTACTTGACGCGACGGAAGCCGTGCGCCTGTTAAAGTCCAGGCATGCGACCTCCGCGGAGTCCGGTTGGCTATTAGAAGCCGGTGTAGTTGAGCAAATGGGCCCAAAGCAGCCGCTCCTGGCGCCAGGGATCGCTGACAACCCGGCACTCGGCGTTAATGAACATGGTTTCGCGCTTGTCGAGCGTGTAAGGGGGCCAGTGGGGGAGTCCCTCGAAGTTGGGATTGCCATTGCGGGCAAAAGCCGCCCATGCGCCGCTCATATTGAGCGCGGTTTGGAACCGGCCAGGATTGGTGCCGATCATGCCGGTGACACCGCCCATGGAATTGAATTGGGGATGGTCGAATTTGAATGGCATCTCCATCGTATGGCAAGCCCGGAGGGGATAGGGAGGGTCTTGATTGGCCAGCGCGTTCGATTGGTACCGGAGCATGTACATGTAAACGGGCGCCGCGTGCTGCGCCGCTTTTCTTTCAGCTTGGGTGACTGCGTTTGCCCAGAGCATGCGCGCGGTCATGATGGAGAAAAAGATGTCCGTGGGGCTGGCATGTGGGTAGGACCGGTGGTAGACGGAAAGTACTTCGCTGGCCTTGCTGTGAAAGATATCCGTAATGCGCCGCCGCAGATCCGCTTCCGTCATGGTGTAAATTGGAGGGTTGTTTGTATACATGAATATGGCTTCGTTTTCGTTGGTACCGACGATCATGGGAACGTTGGCTGAAATGGCTGGTGCCACCGGGTCGTACGGGTTGATGGGCAAATAGTGGCCGTCGACGACCGGTCCCATGCGGAATCCTATCCCCCGGGAAGCGGAAACGGTGGCGAAGCGACTGGCGGGCAGGGTGAGCAACTGGCGCGCCTGGGAAGGCTTCAAGCCCAGCTTTTCCAGCACCGTATGAGCAATTTCGGTGGCCTGCTGACGGCTTCTGCCTTTGAGCATGGAACCGCTTTCGACGCTGGCCCGGCTGAAGAGTCCGTGCGCCGTCGGCATTGCCGTCAGCGTGGAAGTCTTAGCGCCGCCACCGGATTCGCCAAAGAGCATCACCCGGTCCGGGTCTCCTCCGAATTGTGCAATGTTGTCGCGCACCCAGCGCAAGGCCGCGACGATGTCCAGCATACCGGCGCAGCCCGAAGCAGCGTATTCTTCGCCCAGGATCTCTTCCAGGTACAAGTATCCCAGCACCCCCAGGCGATGGTTAGTGGTAACGACAACCACGTCGTAGTTCCTGGCCAAGGCACTGCCGTCGTGGATGGTATCGTCGACTGGCGTTTCCGCCCCCCCATTGCCCGTGACAAAGCCGCCGCCATGCGAATAGAACATGACAGGCCTCTTTTGTGCCTCCCAAAATGCCGGCGTCCAGACGTTCAGAACCAGACAATCCTCGCTGGTGGGGAACATCGGTATGCTTGCAGGGCGGTTGGGATCCAGCGGCTGGATGCTGGCGGGACCGTAAACAAGCGCGTCGCGCACTCCGCTCCAGGGCTTCAGGGGAGGGGGAGCCTTGAACCGGTTTTCGCCGGCGGGGGACCCTGCATAAGGAATGCCTTTAAAGCAGACGACGCCGTTCCGGCTGGCTCCGCGTACGGCTCCGCCGGTTGTCTGAACGATCAGTGAGCCGTACCTATTCCCTCTTACCGGAGCCTGAGCCTCGGCCGGCACCGGTGTCGACAATAGCCCGCCGACCAACGCCGGAGCCGCCGTGGCTCCGCCTGTGAGAGCGAGCATTTGAGTGAGAAACCGTCGGCGTTGTTGATCATACGTTGCGTCGACGGCTTCACCGTTCCTATCTTTTGAATGCACCGTGGTTCTCCTCCCTTTATATAAATCAGAAACCTGGCATCGACTGGACTAGCAAGCATAACAAGGTTTGTCTTCAGCATGGCGGGTACATTGTTGATTGAGATCTGGAAAAGCCGCGGCACAAAACCCGTGCCGTGGCTTCCAGCTATCAGACTAGTCGAAGAAATCCCGATCCTCTTCCCTGAGGTGTGCTTTGGCTGCGTTGACATTGAAGGTGACACCAAGTCCCGGCTTGTCCCAAACGTCAATGAAGCCTTTATTCACGATCGGGTCTGGCAACCCCTCGACAATGTCATACCACCACTCCGGCTGGCCCAACGGATATTCGAAAGCGATGTAGTTTTGCGGCAAGGTGGCTGCCATTTGAACATGTGCGGCGAGTCCGATCAGCCCGTCGAAGACTCCATGGGGAGCAACCAGGATGCCGTGGAGATTGGCGTATTCGGCGATCCATTTCAGTTCGGCAATTCCGCCACAGTCTTCCGGGTCGGGGCCGAGAACATTGACCGCCTGTGTTTCGATGAGGTCCTTGAAGTTCTCGCGTAGGTAAATCTCCTCTCCGGTGTGAATCGGGGTCGACGTACTGTCGGTGACCTGCTTGAAAACCTGAGCATTCGGGTAAGGGTAGTAGTCGCCTGTGATCATGTCTTCGAGCCAGGTGATGTGCAGCGGTTCCATCGCTCGAGCAAACCGGATTGCGTCCTTAGGAGTCCAGCCCGGACCGCAGTCCAGGGAGAGCCCGACTTCACTGCCCAGAACTTTCTTCATGGCTTCGACGCAGGAGATGACATAGTCTATTCCACGTTCCGTCAGGAGGCCGTAATCAGGATGCGGCGGCCCTTGCCGTGGCTGGTCGTACCAAGCGTCCGGGATGGCCGTCAGCATTGTCGGACTATGAAAAGCGATGGCCTGTTTGATCAGGGTAAAGCCCTCTTTAGCTTCCTTCATCTTCGCCATATTCTCGGCGTAGTCGGCTGGCGTGTGGCCGGTCATGGGGAAACGGACGGCTCCGTTGTATATTCGAACGCGGTCGCGGATCTTACCGCCAAGCAGTTTATACACCGGCAACCCGGCCACTTGTCCTGCGAGGTCCCAGAGAGCGATTTCGATGGCGCTTACCGCCGCGCCCCAGGGCTTGAATGCTCCCATCCGGCGGATCTTCAACATCACGCGCGCTACATCCGTCGGGTCTTCGCCTAGGAGATATCTCTTATAGAACAGTACCATCGGCTTGAGATACGGCTTGGCGGACTCAGCCTCACCGTAACCGGAAATTCCCTGATTGGTGACAATTCGAACCACCGGGCTCCGCCCGATGATTGCGCATTTCAGATCTGTGATTTTGATCGGTCCATTCTTCGCCCGTTTTTGAGGAAGCGGCAGACCGCCCTCTGGCTCGGCTCCTAGCGCGGTTGCGGCGGCTGCTACCCCCGAAAGCGATCCCAGAAATCCCCTTCGTGTCCAATCATCCATTGATTCCTCCTCTTGTAGGCATCTGAATCGAAATCCGGCTCGCCATCCTCACGCAAGGCAAAGTATCAGCTTGTATCTCGCTGCGATGGGAAGGCACCAGGAGGCCAGACAGCAGGGCGGACATGCTTTTCGGGTTCGCGGTCCCTGTGGCCTTGCGTGCCAAAAGTCCAAGCCACGCCGCTCTTACGCTACGCTTGCCACGGGGGGAGGGAAACTTCCTCGTGGTACCGTTGGATCAAAGAGCACCTTGCATGCTCAACCCATGCCCCCTATTCGCACCGGGCCCACGACCATTATTTTTTCAGGACTAAGTCATGAATATGGGCGGGGGCATTCTATCACAGCCGGTAGCTGTCTTTGCGGCGTTTCTTGCGCTTGCCGGCGGCCTTGCTGAACCTGTAGCCGCACTTTTCTACACCGTGCTTGCCGGTGCTGCCCTCATCCTGGCGTCGCGTCCAGACTATATTCGGGAATTTCTGGGCCAGTTCGATGCCGGTGGGAAGGAGGTTTCGGGTTGTTGTGGCTATTCCCCGGAGTCCGGTGGGGCAAAAGACGTCGTCGGCGCGCCGGAAATGACTTGCGCAGTGGAGTAACGAGGCCTTCGTGCCAAGTTCCCGGATGAGGTAGAGGGACTTTCCACGTTAGTCTTCCTAAGTGCCAGAAAACACAAGCGGGAAGTGCCGCGGCCAGCCTTGGACCATGCTACCGGTCAGACAGAGGTGTTCAACTGCGCGTTAAAAGTGTGCAGGACGGGACTTCAGAACCGGAAACCACTTGCGCAACTGGGCCATCAGAGCAGGTTGCCAAGGGGCTTTATTGAGGCAAGAGGGCCTCCTGTGGTGTGTTCCGTAACAATTTGAAAAGACAAGCGAACCACGTCGCCACGGGGCTGGGGTCAGGGTGGTCCTAAGGCCTCGAACGAGGCTTGGAGTTTGGCATCCAGAGTGCTCCTGTTCAGAGTCCCAGGGGCGAGTGTCTGTTGCGTCAGGAAAATACTGAAGTAGCGGTACCCATCCAGAGCGTATCCCTGCCTCTGGTCTTTAGTCGCCCGACGTGTCAGTGGTCAGTCAAGGGGCCGCCTGGCGTTGGCTGGCATCGTCTCGCTGGCCTGCGCGGCGTGAAGGAGGAAGGATGATCAAGGAAAAAGGAAAAAGAATGCTGAAAGGTATTGCGGAAGACTACATGTTCTACCGGGATGCGGAGCGAACCTTTTTCGAGCCGGAAGAGTTTCCGTGGGTTGCCGGTGTTGAGACGGAATGGATGGCGATTCGCAAGGAGTTAGATGTGCTGATGTTGCACCGGGAAGAGATCACTAATTTCCAGGACTACTCCCCGCCACAGAAGAGCCTGACAAATGACAACAACTGGAAGACGTTCTTCTTGTACGCCTTTGGCCGGGTTGAAAAAGAGAACTGTGCGCGCTGTCCAGAAACAGTCCGGATTTTGAAAAAGATTCCGGAGATGAACACAGCCATGTTTTCCATTCTATCTCCCGGAAAGTACATACCTCCTCATCGAGGTCCATACAAGGGAGTGCTTCGCTATCACCTGGGGCTGATCATACCGCGGCCGGAAGGTAGTTGCAGGATTCGGGTGGGAAAGGACATCAGAAGTTGGAAGGAAGGAAAGAGTCTGATCTTTGACGACAGCCACGAGCATGAAGTCTGGAACGACTCTGACTCCTATCGTGTGGTGCTCTTCGTCAACTTTGCCCGCCCGACGATCTTTCCATTTTCTGTCGTCAACCGATCAATTCTCTGGGCGCGCAGCCGCCGTCCGCTGTAGGCGACGCGGGGAAAAGCAGTGTCTGATGCTAACTTTCCACCTCTCGCTCTCTTAGTCTGCGTTCCGCCAATAGAAAGCTGGAGACGGCTATGAAATTTGTGTCCGGATTGCGGGCAAGGGCTTCATGTTGGGATGTCTTGAAAGTATACAGCCCCCGTGTGAGCGCCGCCCCCACGTGTATTGGGGAGTGCGCAACGGTCGGAGGTGCGACTGTGGGATAACAACCTGAACATTGTATGTACTGCCGGATAGAGCGAGAGGAAGCGCTTTTCTAAACCATGAACAATCCGCTATCCGCAGAACAAGCTCGACTCATTCAAGGGCTGCTAATTGGTGCTTCCGCTGGGTGCCTTTTCCCTGGAGAAAATCATT
>JBJKQK010000219.1:0-9829 GCA_046705285.1 Terriglobia bacterium | reverse complement strand
CGGATGCAAACCGTATCTGCACGATGCGATTCGTTCGCTCGCATCCAAGACAAGGCGTCAGCCTATCTCATATCCGGACAGGAATAAACCTCTACCTCAAAGATTCGACAATTCAGGATGGTTTTCTTCTCGGAGGATTCCACAAGGGTTTGCGCAATACCCTCCCTGCAGAGATGATTCAACATGCTGGTCATGCTGGTCACAGGGCGATCGTGTTCGCGTCCCATGTTGGACGCTTCCGCTGTCAAACCATCGAAAGACTTGTGGAAATCATTTCTGGAATTGCCCTTGATCCGGAATACTTGCCGGCCTCTCAAGAGGTGCCACTATACCCGGGTCTGCCTTCGACGGAACATGGGGGCCTAAGTTCGCTCACAACAGGCCTTTTTCTGAAACAATGGGTGCGTCGTGCCAGACTCATCAGCATCCAATGGGAAGCATTATGAAAATCCTCTCCGTCAATGTCGGCCTGCCCCGAGGGATAGCGTCCCCCGGCCAATCCGTTACAACCAGCATTTTCAAGACTCCCGTTCACAGGCGCGTCAAGGTCAACAGGCTGAACATAGAGGGGGATACTCAGGCTGATCTTTCCGTCCACGGCGGACCCAATAAGGCCGTTTACGCATACCCTTCAGAACACTATGCCTATTGGCAACGGGAGCTGCCTGGCGCCAAACTGCCGTGGGGCGCGTTCGGAGAAAATCTGACTCTACTGGGTCTGCTCGAAGACGAAGCCTGCATTGGCGATCGGTTTCGAATGGGGACGGCCATCCTGAGTGTTACCCAGCCGCGTCTGCCCTGCTATAAGCTCGGCATTCGATTGGGACGCGACGACATGCCAGAGCGATTCCTGGCCAGTGGCCGTACGGGCTTCTACTTCGGGGTGGTTGGGGAAGGTGAACTTGGCCAAGACGACCTCATAGAACTCGTTGAGCGGGACCCGAACCAGATAAGCGTCTCCAAGATCCTTCGCCTATACTTCGACGACGCGCGTCCGGATTTCCGGCAGATCGAGCGTGTGTTGCAAGTGGATGCGCTCACTCCAGGCTGGCGAAAACGTTTCCTCAAAAAGCTTGGAGAGGCGAAAGGGTAACAGAAGGGCGACCACACGGTTCACGGCCGGAGTTGCCGCCTGCGGCAAAGGTGCCTGCAAAGCGGCGGCTCCATATGGCAAGGAGCCGCTTGCACCGGGGGCCGCAATACCCCTTGACACGATTCGACATTTCTGGAATACTCGAATCCATGAAAGACCCGAGTGCACTTGAACAGGCCAGCCGTTATGCCGACATGTTTGCCGCTATGGGGGCGGAACCACGTTTGCGAATCATGCAGCTTCTGCTGACGGCACACCCCCAGGGTCTCGTCGTGGGCGAAATTCAGAGTGAACTCGGTATTCCACCCTCTACCCTTTCTCACCATCTCGACAAGTTGAGAAGCGAAGACCTGGTTCGAGTCAGGCGAGAGGGCAGCTTTCTCTGGTACACGGCCAATACGGATTCTCTCCAGGAATTGATTACGTTCCTTTATGCGGAATGCTGTACCCGGAACAAGGCTATTGAACCGGGTGAATTGGTCACCCTCGGGGAAGGCCAAAAGGAAACACGGAAAGGAAAGGGTCGATGACTACTGAAAACCTGAAAGAAGCGGTCAAAGAGAGGTACGGGCAAGCAGCTAAACAGGCGACTGCGGGAAGGAAATCATGCTGTGGCCCGAGAGCCGGGAATCCCGACCCCATCACGATCAATCTCTACAACCCCAGCCAGACAAGCCAAATACCGGAGGAAGCCGTGCTGGCTTCGCTCGGCTGCGGCAACCCCACGGCATTGGCCAGACTTAGCCCCGGCGAGGTCGTGCTGGATCTGGGATCGGGTGGAGGAATTGATGTCCTCCTCTCCGCCAAACGGGTGGGACCGTCCGGCAAAGCTTACGGCCTGGACATGACGGATGAGATGCTGGAGTTGGCAAAACAAAACCAGGCGAAAGCGGGCATTACGAACGCAGAGTTCCTGAAAGGCGAAATCGAGGACATTCCGCTGCCGGATAACACGGTGGACGTGGTCATTTCAAACTGCGTCATCAACCTGTCGCTTGACAAGTCGAGCGTCTTGCGAGAAGTGTTTCGAGTGCTGAAGCCGGGCGGCCGGTTGGCCGTCTCTGACATCGTCGTCCGAGGCAAAGTCCCCGCCGACATCCGGCGCAACGTGGAACTCTGGGTGGGTTGCGTAGCCGGAGCTCTGCACGAATCTGAATACAGGACCCTGTTGGCGGGCTCGGGATTTGAGGATATTGGGATTGAGCCGACCCGAGTTTACCGCGCTGAGGATGCGCGGGAGTTCCTGACGGGACAGGGCATGGACGTGGATTCGCTTGCCGCAGAGATTGACGGCAAATTCATCAGCGCGTTTGTTCGAGCGCGCAAACCGCTGGCCTGATTTTGGGATACCCCGCAGGCTGTGCTGACAAGGACCACGAAGATGGGTGCACATCTTGGCCGCAAACTCTCCTTTCTTGATCGTTATCTGACGCTCTGGATTTTTCTGGCCATGGCGGCCGGAATCGCCAGCGGAGATTTACTGCCGGGCTTTGTGCACCTTGTTACCAGGTTCCAGCACGGCACCACCTCCATCCCGCTTGCCATGGGACTCATCCTGATGATGTACCCGCCATTGGCAAAAGTCCGGTATGAGGAGATGGGCAAAGTGTTCCGGAACCGCAAGGTGCTGCTGCTCTCACTGTTCGAGAACTGGATTATCGGCCCGATCCTGATGTTTGTGCTGGCGATTGTGTTTCTGCGCGGTTATCCCGAGTACATGGCTGGACTCATTATGATCGGCCTCGCTCGCTGCATTGCCATGGTCATTGTCTGGAACGAACTGGCCAAGGGTGACACGGATTACGCGGCAGGACTGGTAGCCTTCAATTCTGTTTTCCAGGTGTTGTTCTATTCTGTGTACGCCTGGATTTTCATCACCGTGCTTCCTCAGTGGTTTGGCCTGAAAGGAACCACCGTCGACATTTCGATTGGCGAGATTGCCCGCAGTGTATTCTTTTACCTCGGCGTTCCGTTTCTTGCAGGAATAATCACGCGTTTTACACTGATTCGTGCGCGCGGCCATAAGTGGTATGAAAACGAGTTTGTGCCGCGCATCAGCCCGCTGACGCTCGCTGCCCTGTTGTTCACCATCGTGATCATGTTTTCCCTGAAAGGGAACGTCATCCTTAGCCTTCCGCTTGACGTTTTGCGCATCGCAATTCCGCTTCTGATCTACTTCGTGGTCATGTTTCTGGTTTCCTTCTGGATTGGCCACAAGGTTGGGGCAGATTACAGCCACACGGCAACCCTCTCTTTTACAGCGGCGAGCAACAATTTCGAGCTGGCCATCGCTGTTGCCGTGGCAGTGTTCGGAATCCATTCCGGAGCCGCTTTTGCCGCGGTGATCGGCCCGCTGGTTGAAGTGCCGGTGATGATCACGCTCGTCAATGTTTCGTTGCGTTTCCAACGCCAATATTTCAGGGTCCGCGTCACCGATCACCAGTTTGTTGCAGAGGAAGGATGAGTGTGCGAGTTCTGATTCTGTGCACGGGGAATTCGGCGCGCAGCCAGATGGCGGAAGGGCTGCTGCGTCAGGAGGCAGGGAGCTCCTGCGATGTCTTCAGTGCGGGGACAAAGCCCACGCACGTGCGGCCGGAAGCCATCGCTGTGATGAAAGAAGCCGGGATCGACATTTCCGGCCATCGCTCGAAGTCAGTGGAAGAGTTTCTGGGAAGGGATTTCGACTACATCATCACGGTCTGCGACAATGCGCGGGAAACCTGCCCTGTTTTCCCCGCGGGAGCTCAACGCATCCATTGGAGCATCGAAGATCCGGCAGCGGTTGTCGGCAGCGAAGAAGAACGCCTGGGTGCCTTTCGACGGGCGAGGAATGAACTGCAGGGAAGGCTACGGGCCTTCGTCCGCGAGCAAATCCACCCCCGCGCAGAAGGCCCCTTGAATTAGTCGTCTCGAGGTGAGGTTCGCCTTCCTGCCTGCCAATCCACCCGCCTGGCAACGAGCAATTCCAGAACTTGTACCCCGGGCTCGCGCTTTTCCCGCCAAACTGATGGGCACTCTCGGCGATTAGCTTGTCGACACCGGAAGGTTGACAGGTTGCTGGAGTGTGAAGTCCAACACCGTCTCGCTGGGCACATGCACTTGCTGGCCGTGAGTCAGGACCTGGGTTGCAGTGCCTGCGCCTGCGCCGACTCCTGCACCGATGGCCGCTCCTTTGCCGCCGCCTGCGATGGCTCCGATAATTCCCCCAAGCGCCGCGCCGATTCCAGCCCGTTCAGCCGTCTGCCTGCCACGTGAGCTGCCCTGAACTGTGTAATCGCCGGTCACGATGCTCTGCGTCGCACCATTCAACACGATTCCCGTAAGAACCAGCCGAAGCTCGGATTGCCCCTTGAGGGTGCCCGCCGACTTGGCCTGCACCAGTTTCCCATAAACCATGGTCCCCTTCGGCGCAACCTGCGTAGAGTTTACGATCAGGGGTTGTTCCAAGCTGGCTTGAAAGGTGTCCCCGACTTTGTTCGTGTTTGAGTCAATACCATCAATCATCCGCACCACAAGATGAGTGCCCGCAGGGACAAGGACGTCCACTCCAGAAGTGCCGGTCGAGGAGGTCGTCTGTGCGCTTGCCGCGGGTGCTTTAACAACCGGAGCCGGGGTTGCTGCCGCCGCTGGGGCCGGAGTGACTGCCGCCGGAGCCGGGGCCGAGGAAGTCTGGTCGCCAAAGGTTATGGAATCGATGTCAGAAATCGCAAAGTGCTCGAGCTGATTGTTCGTGTAGAAAGTAACTTGCGAGTCCGTTCCACCCAAGTACTTGCCATTAACCGTACGCCCATCCTTGAACGTCAAGGTGTCTGCACGCAATAGTAGAGGAGCGAGGAAGCAAACTGCCACAATTAACACCCACCAGGTTCGAGCTTTGAAAACATTCATACGCTGCCTCCTTACCTTCAATTATCTCTTTTTTGAAGCTGAAATTCCAGCCGGGGATGCCCCGTTGACAGAACCCTGTACACCCCGCCAAGTGGTCCTCAAATCTTGCCCACGGCCAGCAACTGTTCCGCACCATATTGAATACACATGAGATAGTCTGGACAGCCCTTCCAAGTCTTGTTCATCTTCCCGCATCCGTCGCCGGTATCCAGGATTAATCGTTCTCCAGCCGCCCTGCGGCGATCCTGTGGAGACGTTCACTGCGACCATTCGGTCACCTGGCGCACCCAGCGATGCCTGGCAAGTTCGGCGCGCAGGCCTGGCGACAGTGGCCCGGCGTCGCTGGCGGCGATGTTCGCTTCGACGTGGTGGACCTTCCGCATCCCGGGGATGATCGTGCTGACGTTTGGGTTGCCGAGGATGAACCGCAATGCCATGTCCGGCATGGTCATCCCCTCGGGAAGCAGAGGCTTCAAGGCGTCTGCGTGCTCGATACTGCTCTTCAAGTTTTCAGGAACGAAGTACGTACTGCGCCAGTCATTTTCGGGCCAGGTGGTATCGAGCGCCAGATTGCCGATCAAAGTTCCCTCATCGAAGGGAACCCGTGCAATTACGGCGACGTTCATCTCCTGGCAGGCCGGGAAGAGCTCATCTTCAGGGTTCTGATCGAAGATGTTGTAGATAACCTGCACGGCATCCACCAGCCCGCTGCGAACCGCGAGCACACCGTTCCAGGGTTCCCAGCGGTTGATGCTAATCCCAATGGCCTGAATCAGCCCCTGACGGCGCAAGTCATCGAGCTTCTTGTGCCAACGGCGGTCCTCCACCCAGGAGTCTTCCCAGGTGTGAAGCTGCATGAGGTCGAAGCTCTCGAGCCCGGCGTTCTTCAGGCTGCGGTGGAGATATTCCTCAATATGTTCAGGGGGGAAACATTCATTCAAAGTGAATCCCCGGCGACTTGGCCACTGAAAGTTTTTGGGCGGAATCTTGGTGGCCGTATAAAGTTTCTTGTCCGGGTTTGCCCGTACGATCTTGCCCAGCAACTCTTCACTATGGCCATCGCCGTAAGCCCAGGCCGTGTCGAAAAAATTGCAGCCCAAATCCACCGCGTGCTGGAGCGACCGAAGTGATTCCTCGTCATCCGAGCCTGTCCAGCCCGCCATGCCCCACATGCCATATCCTATCTCGCTGACCTCCCAGCCTGTCCGTCCGAACTTGCGATATCTCATTGTTCTCCCCTCTGTAACATCTCGAAGTTGTTCGGGGCGGTCTCCACGGACGCGATTGGGACCTCATCTGAGAGATCGCTTCACCGTGAGCAGACTTCCCGTGGTTCATCGTAATCTGTGATCATGCAGGATGACAACGCCAAGTGCCTGCCAGCCGACCCGCCGAAACCGTTCAAACCAACCAACACTTTCTGTTTCGGGCCAAATCCGGAACAATGTGGACGGCATTCGTTGTAACATGCCAGTTCACATGACCAGAACTGATTTTCGTTCCCCGCGTGTATGGATTCCAGGTTTCGTCGCCACGTTTGGAGCACTGGCGATGCTGCATTATCCGCTGCTCAACCTCCCGTACTATTGGGATGAAGCCGGCTACTACATTCCAGCGGCGCTTGACTTCTACCGGCACGGCCTCCTCATTCCCCAAAGCACCCTGCCAACAGGGCACACGCCCCTTGTTCCCGTCTGCCTCGCGCTGGCGTGGCGGCTGCTCGGGTATGCTCCGGTCGTCACTCGTCTCACCATGATCGCCTTCGCGACTGCTACGCTTGTCGCTCTGTACGCGCTGGGCCGGACTGTAACGCGCCGCGAGGTCGCTTTTTGGGCCTGCATCTTGCTGGCGCTCTCTTCTCTCTTTTTCGCTCAAAGCTCGCTGGCGTTTCTGGACCTGCCGGCCGCTTTCACCACCACCCTTGCCGTCTGGGCGCTGCTCCGTCGCCGGATGGGGTGGTATGCTGTGGCCGCATCGCTGGCCGTCCTGACCAAGGAAACGGCCGTCGTCATCGTTCCTGTGGCTCTGGCGTTCGGCTGGCGTCACAGAAAGGGCTTGAGCAAGAGCGGCTGGCTCTGGCTGGCCTTGCCCGTTCTGCCGCTTGCTGGCTGGTCTGCCTACTATCATCACGTCACAGGCTTCTGGACGGGCAATCCGCAGTATCTTCAGTACAATCTCTATTCCACCCTCGTACCCGCCAGGATTGTCACCAGCCTGCTGCGCCGGCTCTACGAGGTCTTCATTGCAGGATTCAACTGGCTGCTCGTCGTGGTAGCTCTGATCGGTTATGGGTGGATGAGGAGAACCCGCGAACAGCCCCGACCCGGTGGCCCGGAACGCGGCGGTCCGGTTACCACAAACACCCGCAAGGAATTCTTCTCCCTCTCGATCATGCTGGCCATCGCTTATATTGCAATGCTCAGCGTGGTCGGCGGCGCGATTCTGCCACGGTATCTGCTTCCAATGTTTCCCTGCTTCTACCTGGCGCTCGCACTCCTGGTGGATGGGTTGCCACTGCGGGGCATGCGCGTTGCCCTGGTGATGATCACGGTCTGTTTTGTGGTGTCGTGGTTCATCAACCCCCCTTATCCATTTGCCTATGAAAACAACCTCTCGTATGCGGATTTCATCCGTCTGCACCAGGAAGCGGCAGAGTGGCTTTCCGCCCAGCCGGGCAACCCGCGAATCCTGACGGCATGGCCTGCGACTGACGAACTGAGCCATCCCGAACTGGGATACGTGAAGAAGCCGCTGCGCGTCGTCGGCATGCGAGGTTTTGTGCCGCCGGACTTCCGTAACGTGCCCGCCGGCTCGTTTGATCTGCTCTACCTCTACTCGCGCAAATGGGATCCGCCGGACAACTGGCTGCGGCGCTCCCGGCTGCTCGCCCGCATGGATGACTATTCTCCTCCCATCCGCCCAGCCTTCGCAGCCCTCAGGTTCAATCTGCATCTCGTCGCTGTTTTTCGCCGCCGTGGCCAATGGGTCAGGATATATGCGAAGGCCCAAAACCCACCTCCAGACGCTGGGAATTTCTGAAGAAACGATTGCGTGCCCGGTTTGAAGGCGATAAACTCATCCGTCGTTCAAACTTAAGGGGCAAGGCATCATTCTCGTTTTCATGGGGGAGGAAATCCAGATGGACAGTAAAAAGATCTCTCGTCGCGGCTTTATGGGACGCGCCGCCGGTGTGACAGGAGGAATGCTGGCGAGCAAGGCAATCCTGCTGGACGCTTCGGCGCCGGAACCTGCGCCAGCACGCCCGGCTGCGCCCAGTGACACAGTGCGCTTTGGCATTGCCGGCGTGGGCATGCGGGGCTCGGGCCTGCTGAAAACGGCCATCACTCTGCCGGGCGTCGAGTGCGTGGCAGTGTGCGAGCTTTATACCAGCCGGCAGGAGCTTGCCAGGCAGATTGTGGGCAAGCCCATCCAGGTGACCGGCCGTTACCAGGACCTGCTGGACAACAAGGACATCGACTGCATTCTTGCTCCCGTCCCCGACCACTGGCACCATCGGATGGTGATCGATTGCTGCAAGGCCGGCAAGGACGTCTACGTCGAGAAGCCGATGACTCATGAAGTGGAACAGGGATTCTCGATGATCGAAGCCGCCAAGACTTATAACCGCATTGTGCAGGTGGGAAGCCAGGAACCGAGCTCGGTGGTCTATCAGAAAGCCCGAGAACTGCTGCGGCAGGGCGCGATCGGCGACGTCTGCCTGATTGAATCGTCGCTCGGGCGGAACAGCCCCTGTGGCGCCTGGGACTACACCATCCCACCGAACCTGTCGCCCGAGACGGTAGAGTGGGAGACGTGGCTGGGGCCGGCGCCCAAACGGCCGTTTTCCAAGGAGCGGTTCACGCGCTGGCGCTGCTTTCGGACATACGGCGAGGGAATCCCCGGGGATCTGTTCATCCATTCGCTGACCGGTTTCCATTACGTCATGGACATCACCGCGCCTCCTAAGCGTGCTGCAACCGCGGGCGGCCTGTTCCACTGGCACGACGGCCGCGACGTTCCGGACGTGATGACAACCGTTTACGAATACCCGAAGTTCCGCGCCACCTTGCGGGTGACCTTCAACACCAACGAGGCTGAAGTCTGGCGCTTTCTGGGCACTCGCGGGATTCTGGAAATGCACGGCATCGAGAACCCCAGTGGCTTTACGATCTGGCCCGAGGACGGCAAGAACCACAGCCCGTGCACTCCCGCCTGGCCCGAACCGATGGCCAGCACGTACGCCAAAAAATGGCACGCAGAACATGACACGCCGCCCGGCGAAGCCCAGCCGATCGAAGCAACCGGCTACTACGCTCCGCCGCATTACGACGACACCCGGGACCACCTGTGGAACTTCTTCCAGTCGGTCAAGACGCGGCGGCCTTCCGTGGAAGGCCCGGTGTTCGGCAACCACGCTGCCATCGCCTGCCACATGGCCAACTATTCGTACTTCAACAACGCGTTTGCCGTGTGGGACGCCGCTGCGCGCAAGCTCACTTCCGCCTGAGGACCGCGCACGAATGAAGTTCGTGAAGGAGGGGGTCCTGGTAACCGGTCGTGGACCGGCAGCAGAGCATTCAAACAATCTGCTTGCCGGTCTGCGGCAGGGAGAGAGCTGGAGGGCGCAAGTCACGTTCAATCTGAAGGGTATTTGTGAGTTGACCTTTTTTGACCACCGTTTATTTTCAATAAGATGGCCCGGTTCGTTTTTCGGTTCGTTTCGGTTCGTTTTTTATGCACTCTAATGTTTTCAACAACTTCTCCGCTTCGTTTTTAGGTTCGTTCCGGTTCGTTTTTGCACCCCGATCCTTTGTTTTCAATCACTTCTCCGGTTCGTTTTCGCAAAAA
>JBJKQK010000218.1:0-4331 GCA_046705285.1 Terriglobia bacterium | reverse complement strand
ACGAGGCGGGATTTGCTCAAGGCCCCGGGGCTCTCAAGGCACAGGAGATTTATAGCTCGACAGGAATCGTGCAGGTGGACGGACTCGCGGACAAGGGCGGCCAATCCTTCAACGTCAAGGCGTACGGGGCGAAGGGCGATGGGGTAACGGATGACACGGGGGCGTTTACGTCAGCGTATGATGCACTTCCGTCCTGCACAGTCGAGAGTACGACATGGACGCACTGTGGGAAGATATTTGTGCCGCAGGGTGTCTATAAACTTTCAAGTCAGATTTCAATAACGTCTCCGATGGTGATGATTGAGGGAACCGGGCCAGCGAGTTCCTTGCTTGACTTTACTGGAGCATCAGGTTGCGCTATTGACTGGACATCTAGTCCGTACGGACCGCAAGATGGAGACTTTGTTCCAATCAATTTGCAGCATATAGGGATTGAGGGCAATACAGCAAGTAACATCTGCGGTCTTAAGAGTCATGACATACTCTCTTTCGGGATGCTAGACGTAAGTATCACAGGATTTACCGGTTCTGGATCGTCTGATTGGTGGGATGACATTACCACTGGAAATCAGTGGAATGAGCGCTTCTGGGTTCAGAAGGTAATGCTCAACTATGCCAGTATTGATTGGCTAGTTCAAAATGAGGGAACTGCCGGCAATGGGTATACATATGGATACGGATATTTTAATCTCTATTTAGGTGTGAACTCTTCCGGTGACATTGGAGTCAAGTCTATTGGGAATAACTCATCAAACCCTGTGGTATTTAATGAAGCCGAAGTCAACATAATAGAGAATGGCGCGGCAGGTTCGACGTGTGCTGAATTTGATAATTATTCGACGTGGGCACTCCATGGTCAATGGCATTGCGAGGCGGGGGCTGGTGCAGGAACTAAAGGATTCGTAGCCGATAGTACTAGTAAGCTTAATATTATGGGCTTTTGGGACAGTCCTGGCCCCGATAGCGGCTCTATTGCGGCTTTTGGCAACGATGCTTCTGCTGACAACTCTTATTTTATGCGAAATACTGGGCAAGCGACTTCAACTACTAGTGTCAACTCACCCTCGCTTTTCCTTCAGGGTTCATACTGGAATGGTTCTGCAAGCGCCATTGATAGCTGGTCGATAACTAACTCTCCTCAAAACCCTACTTCAGCAAATGATCTTTACATTGAGCATTACGGTGGAGGTTCGTTGGCCTACGTTACCGTGCCGAATTTGGCAATCAATACCACTGGTGGCGGAAATATTAACCTTTCAGGTCAGTCTACAGCAGGCTATCCAACAGACACGTTGCCAGCGGCAGGCGGATTACTGGCTCTCCAGGGTGCAAATGGCGTCAGCGCCAAGGTCCTCACGCTTGTGAGTGGTACGGTAACTTGGACCTTCGCGACGGCCTATACCACGGCGCCGGTTTGCACAGCGTCAGATCAAACGGCTACAAACGCCGTGAGAGTGGAAGCAGCAAGCACGACGGCTGTAAAAGTTGATGGAACGAGCACGGATGTGGTGTCGGTGATCTGCACGCCAGCGAGTAACTGATCAATGAGCGAACTGACCTCCGGGCCGGAGAGAAAGACCGGGAGCTGGCGGCAACCCGGAATTTCCTAAATCCCGAGGGAAGAGACGGCATCTCTGGCCCGAGCCGCCAAAAATTTTATGACAAACCAGCGCCGGGTGGCAGAATTGCTCAGAGCGGGAATAGCGGATTGCGCGACCTGAGCCTGGTTTGGCACGAAAAGTGCTTGACATTGGAAAATCTTGCGTATAATTTCTTGGTATCAGGAGGGTTGGCATGCCGGTAGATGAGCAGACTGCAATTGCTGACGCGGCGAAAGTCTTCGATAAGGCAGCGCAGGCGCCTGCGGGGCAGCCAGTCGCGGAGCCAGAATCAGCAGAGCCTGAGACGGGCGCCGAAGAAACCCCTGAGGCCGAAGCGCCCCAAGCAGAGGCGGAAGGAGAGCCTGGGCAGCCCGAGGCTGAAGCGAGGCCCCCGGAAGAACCCGAACCCGAGGGCGATGAACCTCCCGAGTTTTCGCGCCTCTACAAAGAAGACAAGGACCTCAATGAATTCTTAAAGGGTCATCGGCACCTGAGAGACCACTGGTTCAAAGCCGCTCAGATGCTCGATCAGTTTCCGACCGTTGACGATGCGAAATCCGCCCGCGAGGCGCTTGTCGAGCTGAACGAGTTTGACCGCCTTTTTAATTCCAGCCGTCCAGAAGACAAGCGAGAGCTGATCACCCGCTTGGCACGATCCTCCCAAGACCCCCAGACCGGCAAATCTTCAGGACAGTACGAAGCCCTGGCAAACACCATCCTCGATGACATGACGGCCCAACTCTCGCGGGCGGCCCGCTCGGGGCAATTGAGATTGCCGGAAGGCTGGCAAAATGAGCACTTTCAGGCTGCGGTCGCGGGACTAAGGGCCGTCCTCGGCCTCCAGCAGGTCGAAGGCGCGCAGCCCGGCGGCAATTCGACGCCAGCAGGCAATGGCGCGGCGCTCGACCAGCGCGTGCAGGCTCTGGCTCAGAAGGAGCAGGAGATCACCCAGCGCCAGGATCAGATGTTCGCGGAAGCTATCGATGCGCGTTACTCGGATTGGATCGGGCGCAAGGTTGCCTCCCTCGTGGACGAATCCGGGGGGATGAAGGCGCAACCGAAGGGTTTTCAGGAGTATGTCAGAAACCAGATTCTGGATGGCCTGAAAGAGGCGATGTGGTCAGACGAGATATTCAGGGGCCAGTTCGATTCCAAGGCCCGCGCGGGAGGCAGAGGAACGCAGCAGATCGGCGAGCTGGCCGACATGCTCCAGAAAAGGGCTGAGCATTACCTGCCTTCCATCCAGAGAAAAGTTTTCAGAGAAGCAGGCGCGCAGATAGAAGCGAACCAAGCCGCTGAGGACGCCAAGCGCGCGGCAGTTCCGAAGCGAAAGGAACCAGCGCTATCCTCGAATGCAGCGAAACTGGCGAGGCCCGGGTCCGGCTCTGACGGGAAGCCGAAAATGAATCCCGGTGAATCACCCACGGCCTTCAGCCGCCGCATTTTGCAGGACGCGTTTAACAGGGCAGGAGTCTAAAACCCGCCATTACGGCCACTGGACCGGTCAATTCCAGGTTCGCGGGCGCGAAAACTCCACCTTGAGACAGACGGAAGCCGAACCATGCCTTGCCATGGACACGGCGAAGACCGTTTATTTTGAGGAGGATTTATGGCGCAATCGACCGCGGATGTGCTGGCCCTACAGCTTGAAGCCGTAAAGACCACACTTCCCATCCTCTACGACGTTAACGATGTTTTCTTCACCCTCATCCAGGCCCGCGACGACCTGATGATGATCTCTTCCCGAGCCGCCAGGCTGCCTATCCAGGACATGCCGGGATCGCGCTGGGGATACTTCAATCCGGCTGGCGGACCCATGGGGCGCGGCGCTGCAACCCACTACGATGTCCCGACCGTGACCGCCCTCGACTCCCGGATCGCCATCGAAATCAACGACGACGTGCTCCGGCAGACCAATGGCGAGCCTCAGGCGATCAGGAACATTCTCTCCATCGAAATCACCAATGCCATGCATGAATTCCGGCGCCAGATCAATGCGCAGCTTCAGGCGGGAAATACCGGCGTCTTGGCGACACTTTCCGCTGCGGTTGCAGGGCAGGTTCTGACCGTCAAAAGCTCACCGTTCTACGCTCAGCTTCTGAGAACTCAGCAGAACATCAACATCTACTCTTCAGACCTGAGCACGCAGAGGACCGCGACCCCACTGCTCATCTCTCAGATCGACTACCCGAACGCTAAGGTCACCATCGACGCCTCAACCGCGATTCCAGGAACGGTGGTTTCCGGCGATGTGATCCTTCCTGAGGGTCTCTCGGGAGCCAATCCTGTCGCCATGAACGGCTTGCAGAACCTCCTGACGGATGCCCAGACCGGCACCTGGCTTACCCTGAATCTGGCGAACATCCCGGAAGTCCGGGCGAGCGCCTATCATGCCGGAACGAACCAGTTGACCACCTACCCAATCCGCCTGATTCTCTCGAAAATCCTCCAGCGGACCGGCATGGTCAGCCCAAAGTCGCTGAGAGCGCACTGCCATCCGACTCAGGTGGACGCTTACGAGCAGATGGCAATTCTCGTCTCCCAGGTCCAGAAAACAGCATCAGCTGGGGATTCGGTTGACATGCTCTTTACCCAGAAGCAGATGGCCGGTGTCGAGATCGTCTCGGATATCCATGCCGACCGCACTCGAATCGACTTCGTGAACCTGGAATTCTGGGGCAGAGTGGAATCCAATCCAGTGGACTTCTGGAAAAGGCCGGACGGCACGTA
>JBJKQK010000217.1:0-7354 GCA_046705285.1 Terriglobia bacterium | reverse complement strand
GAGCAGATGTCAATTCCTGTGCATTGGAGGCTTGTACACAAGCCTCTTTCCTTCGGCACTTCGAATCACTGCCACAGTTCGTTCTCCGTCGTTCGAATAGCGGTTGTTCCACATAAAATCGAACTGCCATAAATAGCGATGAAGGTATTGCTTGGAAACGGCATGATAAATACAGTGCAGCCCTCGTTTCATCAAAGCAAAGCTAGATTCAACTGTATTCGTGTGGACATCCATACACACGTATTCCCGCTTGCTGTGCGACACCTGCTGGTGGCCACCGTCAAAGCGCGTTCCAATACCAGCGTAAAACGGCAATTCATCTGTGATGATGCGCGGTTGTTTGTCGGCTACCTCTTGTATTGCTGATTTCAGCGTCCGGCTGGTGACATCCGTCAAAACCCGACTGCGAATCTGGCCTCCACGCGGGACTGCGGCAAATACCGGGGTCTTGTCAGTTCCGCGTCCGCGCTTGCTGGTGCCCTTGTAGCGCGGTTTTCCACCAATATAGGTTTCATCGCATTCAACCGTTCCGTTCAGCTTCGGTGCTATCTCCACATCTGGGGCCATCGCAAAGCGAATACGATTCATTAGAAACAGGGCGGACTTGTAGCTAATCTGGCACTGCCGCTTGATCTCCAATGCTGACACGCCCTTCTTGGATGTGGCCGCTCTCCAGAACGCGTAGCACCAATGTTTGAGCGGAATGCGCGAGTCCTCGTAAACAGTTCCCACGCGTACAGTGTACTGTTCCTTACAATCGTGGCAGCGCCACAGGAACCGCTTGCTCCTTTGTCCGGTCTTGGAGTCTCGCATCTTGTACACATTCACGCTGCCGCATTTTACGCAGGCGGGAGAGTCACCCCATCGTTGCTTCTCAAGGAATTCAACTGCCGCCAGTTCGTCAGAGCAGGCGCGTGGAATCTCTTTGACTGGTTCAGAATTAGAAAGTTGGTGGCGCTTTTCATCCTTTGTCATGACTTAATTTTATATTTAACGCAATGCTTGTGTCAAGTAAAAAAATTGCCTGTGTTGAAAATAAGTGTTGCAAACCGATTTTTCCCGGTATACGTTATAGCTGGAATGGGTAAAGCCTGAGGAACCCGCGACGCCCGATGAGGGTATCGTAAGCGTACTTTTGAGTGCGCCGGACTCAGGGGCCATTCCAGAATATTTCAGGGCTCCGCCTAGCGGAGCCCTTTTTATTTGGTGATAATGCCTATAATTATCTACCTCGACGAAAGCGGAGACTTGGGATTTAACTTCTCAGCGCCTTTTAGAAGCGGCGGCTCAAGCCGTTTCCTAACCATAGGCGCACTATGCGTGGACCCACAGGAAAAGCACCTGCCCAAGCGCCTCGTTAAAAATCTCTATAGGAAATTCAAGTGGGATACCACAAAGGAGAAGAAATGGTCAGGAATGTCGGGTATAGCACGGGCCGAATTTGCGTCCGAAGCGAGGGTCCTGTGCGACCGCAATCCTAACATACGCCTTCGGGCTATAACTGTCAAAAAAACGAATGTTCAGGAGCATATAGCCAACGATAGCAACAAGCTTTATAACTACATGATAAGGCTGATGCTGCTGGACTTCATGGCCAAATACGACCGCGTAACCCTGGTTCCTGATCCCCGTAGCATAAAAGTAAAGAGCGGCAACAGCTTGACCGATTATCTCCAGACCGAGCTGTGGTTTACCAAGGAAGTAAAAACGCACCTCTCGGCGTGCCCGCAAGACAGCCAGCTTTGTTTGGCGATACAGTTTACAGACATGCTCGCGGGACTGGTAAGGTGCCATCACGAAGATGGAGAACAGAAAAACTTCGAGTCGCTCCGTCCGAGAGTGGCCCTCTCTCGGCTTTTCTTCGGTTGAAGACGCATCCGGCAACAGTAGTTTGCGTAAAGTACATACTTCCGTAAGTAATTCCAGTACGGTCCGGCGGCGGCTCTGGCGTCTTAGCCGGCCGAGCCATCGGCGTTGGGTCACAAGCTGAAATTCACCCTGCGCAACAAACCGGAGCGGGAGGAAATTCCAAGTCTTGCTTCGTGTATAATGTTGCTGACCTTGAGCAGGCTGGCTACGGGGAAGGAATTGAACAGGGCGTACAGCCCGGGCTGAAGCGCCCCGACGGCATCCAAAGGCGCTTCGGCTGTTTAGACGAAAGCATAAGCGAAGAACGGAGGACATATGCGGCGTTGGGTCATAGGAATCGCAGTATTAGGCGCACTTGCGCTGGTAGGCGTCATCCAAACTCATACCACCACTCTTGCCAGAGGGGCCACGAAACACGGCTGGATATCGTTGTTTGATGGCAAGACCCTTAAAGGATGGGAGATTCACAAGGGAGGAGGCTGGAAGGTCGAGGACAGGGCGCTCGTCTGTTCCGGAACAACCGCGGGTTGGGTGCAAACGACGCTGCCCTCAAGCAATTACACTCTCAGGCTGCAGTTTTTCGGAAAGAGTACCGTCAACAGTGGTGTGTTTGTGCGGGCCCAGGAAGAAGGGCTTCCCTGGGTCTCTGGTTACGAATGTCAGATCTGGGCTAATATGCCCACCGGTTACAACACTGGCAGCCTGGTTGGAGCGGTCAAGGCGAAACCCGCCAAGATCCTTTCCGATCGCTGGAACAGGTATGAAATCAGGGCTGATGGCGATCACTTCGTGGTTGTTTTGAACGGCAAGACCCTGTTGAACGCACACAACTCGAAACACCTGACCGGTAAAGTCATTGGCCTGCAATGCGACAAAGACAATCCAATCAGGTTCCGCGACATCATGCTGAAACCTCTGGCAGAGTGACCTTCGGCAACTCGCTTTTCGCAGGCCTCGGAGTTTGCCTCCATCGATCGCCTTGAACTTCGCCTGCCGCCCGGCGACGAAGGTCATTGTGTGCTCAACCGCTGCCGGTCGAGTTCGGTCGCTTCGCACTCCCACTCTTGATCGAGAATCCCAAGGGCAAGCCAGCACACAGAACACAGCCCGTCAAATGAGCAGGCGGCAGGCATTGGCTTTGATGAGGAGATAAATTTCCACTCCGGGTGCAAGTTCCAGCGCCCGCACGGCCTGCGGCGTGATGCGCACTTTGAGATCGACACCACAATCGGCCACCAGTTCCACACTTTCTCCGTTGCGCAGCAGGCGCTTGACGGTTCCGGCCAGCAGATTGCGAGCGCTGGTGCGGCCGACGCGTTCGCGGGAAATGATGATGTCTTCCGCGCGGATGCCGAGCGTGAGGCGGCTGCCCTCGGGAAGCTGGCTGTGGGGAATAACCATCCTGCACCGGCCGAGGTCGACGATGCTGATGCCCTCTTCCGGCTGATGCTCGGCAATCCGCCCTGCCAGGATGTTTTCCGTGCCCACCACGCGCGCGGCGGGCACGTTGACCGGGGCGTTGAAAACCTCCAGGGGTTTCCCCTGCTGGACAATGCGGCCCTCCGCCATCAGCAACAGGTGGTCGCCAATGCGCACCGCGTCGGCGGGACTGTGCGTGACGTAGAGAAAAGGAATGCCGGTTTTCCGCTGGACTTCCACGATCTCGTCCAGCAGGTGCGCGCGGGTTGTGGCATCGACGGCCGAGAGCGGTTCATCGAGCAGAAGAATAACAGGATCGGAGGCCAGTGCGCGAGCCAGAGCCACGCGTTGCTGCTCGCCGCCTGAAAGTTGGCCGGGCCTGCGGTCGGCCGTGTAATCCACTCCAACCAGCTTGAGCATTTCTCGTGCGTGTTGCCGCCGGGCGCGCTCATTCCGGGCCTTGGCGCCGTAAGCGACGTTTTCAACTGCGGTCAGGTGCGGAAACAGAAGGTAATCCTGGAAGACAAAGCCCACGCGCCGTTTCTGCATGGAAAGGTTGACGCGGGCGGCGGAATCGAAGTAGACGGCATCGCCCAGTGAAATCCTGCCCGCATCCGGCGTCACCATTCCGGCAATCGAGCGCAGCGTGGTGGTCTTGCCCGATCCCGACGATCCAAACAGCACCGTGGTGCCCTGGTTGGTCCCGAAAGCAGCATCAAGGGTAAAGCTGGTCCGGCCGTTCGCGGCAAACTGTTTTTGGATGGTCACATCCAGCATAAGTTATGCGGCCTTTGGCGGACGAGTCAGAACATTGGTCAGGTAGATCACCGCAATCGAGGTGAGAGTGAGAATCACTGCCATGATCTGCGCCCTCCGGTCTTCGCCGGAAATGAACGCCTGGTAGATCGCCAGCGGCATGGTTTGCGTTTTTCCCTGAATGTTGCCGGCCAGCATCAACGTGGCGCCGAATTCTCCCAGCGCCCTCGCAAAGCTGAGAACCACGCCGGCCAGAATGCCGCGCGAAGCAAGCGGCAGGGTGACGCGGAAAAACGTCTCGAATTCGCTTTTGCCCAGGCTGAAGCTGACCAATTCATAGCGGCGGTCGATCGATTCCAGAGCGGCGCGCGCCGACTTGACCATCAGCGGCAGTGCGACCGTCCCGGCGGCAATCGCCGCGGCTTGCCAGGTGAAGGCCACGGTCCAGCCCGTTAAATCAAAAATGTAACGGCCCAGCAGGCCGCGCCGCCCGAGCAGGATGATCAGGTAGTAGCCGGTGACCGTGGGCGGCAGCACCATGGGCAGCGTAACCAGCGAATCAAGCAACTCCTTGGCATGAAATTCGCGCCTTGCCAGCAAAAAGGCCAGCGCGGTGCCGACGACAGTGATGCCCACCGTCGCAACGCTCACCACCAGAACGGATATCTTGAAAGCGGACCAGATCATTGCGCGTTGACGGGCCGGAAGCCGTAGCTCTTCAGAATCTCCTGGCCCTCCAGGCTGGTTACCAGTTTGACGAATTGTCCTGCTGCTTTGGGATGCGCACAGCCCTTGATGACGGCGATGGGATAACGAATGGGTCCGTACGTGCCTGCGGGCGCTTCGGCCACCTGCCGCACCTTGCCGTGCGCAATCATAACGTCAGTTGAATAAACGACGCCCGCGTTGACCTCGCCGCGCATCACGTAATCGAGCACCTGGCGAACATCCTCCGCATAAATCAGGCGTGGATGGAGTTTTTGCCAGAGATGAAGACTCCGTAGCGCCTGCTGAGCGTAAAACCCTGCAGGAACGGTCTGGGGGTCTCCGACTGAGAGTCTTTTGACTTGCGGTTCGGCCAACTGGCGGAAGGAATCAAGCTTGAGCTTTGATTCCGGGGGAACAACCAGGACCAGCGAGTTCCCTGCAAAGTCTATCCGCGTGCCTGGCTCGACCAGCGACTGCGACTGGAGATCGTTCATCTCCTTTTCACCCGCG
Organism: Terriglobia bacterium; assembly: GCA_046705285.1. GTDB lineage: Bacteria > Acidobacteriota > Terriglobia > UBA7540 > UBA7540 > SCRD01. The sequence goes on along the minus strand of JBJKQK010000217.1, from coordinate 2,092 downwards.
CTGGCAAAGACATCAACCGGGGCGCCCGCCTCAATCTGCTTTTCGAGGTCACCCGACGCGCCAAAACTGAAGTTGACCTTGGTGCCAGTCCGCTTGGTGTAAAGATCAGCAATTTTGACAAAGGCATTTTCCGTGCTCACCGCGGCGGAAACAACAATGCTCCTGGCCCGCGCGCCGGAACGCGTTTGGTTGCTGCACGCCGATGCGCCAACCATCAGCACCACGATTAACAACGCGGTCCCAGCGTATTTTGCGGCTCTCACGATCCCTCGGTTAACAAGCATCCGTTCCGCGGCTGTTCCAATCGGCAGGCGCCGGAACTCTCAGGAGGCTTTCCAGTTGGGGCGGATGATCATCACTTCCGTGGCCTTAATCAGCGCTGCCGCGGTCTCGCCCACTTTCAGCTTCAGGTCAAGGCAGGCATCCCGGGTGATCACGGAGGTGACAATCTGCCCGCCCACGTCAAGCGACACCTTCGTCAGCAACCCGACTGTTTTGAGCGCGACAATCCTCCCTACCAACTGGTTTCTTCCGCTGATGAATTCCTGAAGTCCGGTCCCGCTTTGGGGGCGCGCCCTGGGAAGCAAAGAGCGGGTTCGCTGCTCTGCCCGTGAACGCCGTCCCTCCTGGAATAGCAGCCGGTCAATCTCCGATTGCGAAATGCGATGGTGCCCGCCAACCGTCCTCACCGTCCGAATCTTGCCGCGGTAAATCCACTGCTTGAGGGTCGGATAACTGACGCCCAACCGCCGGGCCGCCTCGCGAACGCCTAAAAAGTCCATAGCCAAAACTATCCGTCTTTGTGTGATTACAATAGGCCAATATAGACGAATTTATGCTATTGATCAAGCGCAGTGTTTCAGCGGCAAGCTCAGCTGTCAGCTCTATCCACAGTTGTGTCTGCAGTCAGGGGCAAAAGGCGGGAATCCTCCAGGGCAGCAGTACGGTGCCCAAGCCCGGCAAGATATGCCTCATGATTGGCGAAGGCGAAGAATGACTCCACAGATTTCTGCCGAATCAAAATGGCGCGATCCCAATACTCATCTTCCGGCCCGATCAAGTAGGGTCCGCCTTCTCCAATAAACAGCATATCTCCGCCGCTTTCTTTGAGGAACGGAAGCGTATGGGCAATATACCGGTCGTATGCTTCAGCACCACTGATTGGTTTAGACGGAGCCAGACCTGGATTTGCAGAGTAGTCTGCGACTTTCCGAAACCGAAGCAGGTTCAGCATCACGATGGGTCCCTTTGTGGCGCGTTGCGCCAGAGCACGCCCAGCTTCTTCGGTTATTTTCAGATACGATGTCATCCGCCCCTTTAAGGCTGAGTCGTGCGGTTCGCTAGTTGCCGGCCTTAGACACGGACTCTTCGCGGCCATCCCGAAGTTCTCTCAGAAAACCATCTCCGGTCGCCTGCGAAGATGCGCCGGCATCAGTTCCTCAGCTCCAGTTTCGCCAGCGGCAATCAGCCTTGCCGATTCAGTTGCTGTTAAACGCCGGAATTCCGTTTCCATAGCGCCTGCTCAAAACCCTTTCCGGCCATCCGCCGCGCGTGCTCGCGGATGTCCCCAGGCCAATCACGAATGAGTTGTTCAAACCGCTCGCGGTCGCCGGCAAACAACGCGCGCGTCGACTCCTCGTATCCGGGCAGATTCCCTGCCATCGCCGAGAGAAACCTGCTGGCGGCTTGAATGGCCAGACGCCTCCGCTCTCTTTCGGGATTTTGTTTCCGGGCTTCCTCAACCAGCCTGCGGATTGCGGCAGAGATCCCGTTGGGTTGCTGTTCGAGCCACTCCCAGTGGCGCGGAAGGAGGGACACCTCGCGCCCCACCACGCCGAGTTTCGGACGCCCAGGCCCCGTGTGGGTTCGTGTGGGCAGGGCTCTCGCCAGCAACTCCGGTACCGTCCCACGGAGATCGAAGTCTACCTGGCAGCCTGTATCATCCTCAAAGATCAGGATCACGGTGCCCCGGTCATGCTCAAAAATGGGTTTCACCGAGGTCAGGACCTCAGCCAGGGAACCCGAGGCCACCAAATCCGTGCCAACGAACGCCGTGTATATTTTGCTCTGATTCATCACGGACACAATATTA
>JBJKQK010000216.1:0-7709 GCA_046705285.1 Terriglobia bacterium | reverse complement strand
CACGCCTTGAACAAAACGGCAAATGCCGAATTCTGAGGCTTCACCAACGGTTGCATTCGTTTTTGGCCTTCTTTTATTTTCAACAACATGGCCCGCTTCGTTTTTCGGTTCGTTTCGGTTCGTTTTTTATGCGCCCTAATGTTTTCAACAACTTCTCCGCTTCGTTTTCAGGTTCGTTTCGGTTCGTTTTTGCACACCGAACCTTTATTTTCAATCACTTCTCCGGTTCGTTTTGCCAAAATAGATATTCTTTGTCCCATTTGTCCCACTGTCTGGTCCCTCTCTGGCAGGGTTTGTACCGTTTTCCGGCAACGGCTCGTACAGTCTCCTAGCCCAGTTCTTATCCAATCCTTCCACCGCCTCCCAGTGGCGCCACATCCATCCAGAGACCCGGAAAGACTATCACACTAGCCGACATTTGTCAAGCACATTCCTTTTCGGTCAATTGTGAATTCTGATGTGCGGGATAAGCAGCCGGCGGCCACGACAATGGTTTTGGTGCTGCGGGTTCTCGACGGCGAAAGGGGCCCGGGCGCGTACCCACATATACAGGCTATTCCCTGCGAATCATTTCACAAAAATCATTAATTGTGGCCGAAATTGCAACCTTATCCGCCGGGGGCCTCATCGTCCTTTAAGAGAGAGTTTATTCCGGGATCATGCGACCCCAGGAGACCTCCCAAGGCGAGAGCAGCACCCAATAACAATCAGGAGGTGGCTAGCGAAAAAGACGATTATGACAGCGATGGCAATATTGATCGCTTCGGCTTTTGGGCTATTGCGGTTCGGGGGCAGGAGCCGCTTTGGCCCAACCGCACGGCGCCATGCAGCAAAGCCAGTACGGTCAGCAGCCCCGACAGCCACAATCCCCTCAAACGAAAAGACAGCAGGCAACAACACCGCGCCTCAGATTTCCAGCACGACTGGCAGCACCATGGGGCGTTTGCCTGTTTCCTGATCAAAATGGCGACGCAGGGCAGTGCGAATCTTCTCCTTGATGACGCCCCAGTCGGCAATCTCCTCACTGTTGGAAACTTCGATGGTCTTAAAAATGACCTGGCGTGCGCCCTCCACCAGGTCCATTGCTTCATCCATGGGAACGAAGCCGCGGGAAACAATTTCCGGTGGCACCTCAAGCTGCCCCGTATGTTCATTGATCGCCAGGATGGGAATAACGATCCCGTCTTCCGAAATGTGACGCCTTTCCTTGAGGATGATGTCGCCGACCTCGTCGAGAGTTCCGACATCGATGCATACGCGGCCGACCGGGACACGGTTGACTTTCCTGGCGCCGTCGCCGTTGAATTCCAGCACATCTCCGCTTTCGAGCAGAAAGACATTCTCGGACGGAATCCCTACACGCCTGGCCGCCGCCGCATGCTGGAAAAGCTGGCGATACTCGCCGTGAATCGGCACAAAGAAACGAGGCCGGACCAGGTTGAGCATCAGGCTTGACTCTTCCGCGCTGCCATGCCCGGAAACGTGAACGGGCGGCTGACTCCCGTCGTCGTAATGGATGTGGGCTCCCCGTCGATAGAGGTGGTCGATCATGCGGAAGATGGGCTTCTCATTTCCGGGAATAACGCGGGCGGAAATCACCACTTCATCACCAGGCTCAATCGTGACCCACCGATGGCGGTCAACCGCAGCTCTCGGAAGGGCCGCCATGGGCTCCCCCTGGCTGCCGGTGAGCAATAAAACCACTTGAGAAGGGGGCAGATTGCGGAGTTCCTGCGGCTCTACAAGCAGACCTGGCGGAATCTGAAGTTTTCCCATCTGCTGCGCGATTTCCGAAATCTGGTGCATGCTGCGCCCCAGAAAACAGAGACGCCGACCCCGCTCATGGGCAAGGTCTGCCACAATCTGCAACCGATGGACGGAAGTGGAAAAGCAGGAGATCACCGCACGCCCTTTGGCCGCCGACATGATCTCAGAAAGCCGCTCGCGGACAGCACGCTCGGAAGGAGTGATTCCGGGTCTCTCGACGTTGGTGGAATCCGAGAACAACGCCAGAACACCCTTGCGCCCGTAGTCAGCCAGGGTATGAAGGTCGCTCTGGCGCTGATCCATGGGGGTGGGATCAAACTTGAAGTCACCGGTGTGAATGATGGTTCCGGCCGGCGTCGTGAGGGCAAGAGCGCCCGCTTCGATGATGCTATGGGTAAGATGGATGAATTCCACATGGAACGGCCCGATGTCAAAAGGCGTGGCGGGCTTTATCTCGCGCATCTCGACACTGTCTTCCAGAGCGTGCTCAACCAGCTTCGCTCTCGCAAGCGCCAGCGTGAACGGCGTCCCGTAGACCGGAGCATCGATCTCATCAAGCACGTAAGGGAGTGCTCCGATGTGGTCTTCATGCCCATGGGTGAGAATGATTGCCCTGATCCGGGGTTGAATCTGGCGAAGGTAAGTAATGTCGGGGATGATGATGTCCACTCCGGGCAATTCCGCGTCCGGGAACATCACGCCGCAATCGACGACAATTGCATGGTCTCCGTACTCGAAGACCATCATGTTCATGCCGAACTCGCCGAGGCCTCCGAGAGGAACCGCTCGTAACCTATTATCAGAGTTTGAGATGTTTCTTCCTCCTTAATCTCATTCGAATCTTATCATAGCTCTGCGATACACGGATGGTCGACAGGTGCGCTCCTCTTACCGCCCGCTCCCGGCGATTCGACACCTCAGTGAAGATTTGAATGGATCGCAACAAACTGCTCGAGGGAAAGCTGCTCAGCCCGGACTCCCAGGGGCAGTCCCAGCCGCTTGAGCTCCTGCTCGACCCTCTGGCGGGGGTAGATGGGGGCCAGGCAGTTCAGAAGCTTCTTTCGCTTGTATGCAAAGGACTGCTTCAGAAAGCCAAGGAACGCTTCCTCGTCCTCCGGGTTCACGCGCCGGCTGTCCGAACTCATATCAAAGCGCACCAGGGCTGAGTGAACTCTGGGTGGTGGCGAAAATGCTCCGGGCGGGATCTGGAGAACCATGCGAGGAGAGGAATAAAGCCTGGTGAAAACAGTAAGGTACCCGTAGTCACGCGTTCCGGGCTCTGCGACCAGCCGGTCGGCAACCTCGCGCTGGACCAGCAGTCCCATGGCGCGAACGCACCTGGCAAATCCCATCACATGATGAATGATTGGGGAGGTGATGTAGTAAGGGAGATTGCCGAATACGTAGCACTGGCCAACATGACGCTGGCGGCAGATTTCGGCAAAGTCCTTCAGAAGAATATCGCCATGAATGATTTCAACGTTCGGCGTTTGCTGGAATTTCTGCCGAAGTTCACCAACTAAGCCAGGGTCGAGTTCAACCGCCACTACCTGTCTGGCGCGGGCGGCCAGCAGTCCGGTGACGGCGCCGTGTCCCGGCCCGATTTCGAGCACAAGGTCGTCGGCGCGCAAGTCAAGCGCCTCAACGACGCGTGAGCCATAACGAGTGTCGGAGAGAAAATGCTGCCCCAGCTTTGGTCGGCGGATCTTACCCATAAAGAATCAGCAGATCAGAGATTCCTTTCAAACACAGTGCCCTTGCCGTTTTCGTCTCGATGCTTTTGAGTGCAGCACCTTGACTTTGCTGTCTCCATCCTCTAATTTAGCCTATTAAGTGAATGGATTAAATTCAGCGGATTGTCCCCATGAAAATAGTTTTTGTGGCGTCTGAGAGTGTGCCGTACTCGAAAACCGGAGGACTGGCTGACGTTGTCGGGGCATTGCCCAAGGCACTGGCCGCCCTTGGCCTTGAAGTAGAGGTCTTCCTTCCCCGCTACAGAATCACCAGGCCCGGAGTTGTCATCCCGGGAGCGGAGAGCCTTACAGTTCCACTCTCCGGGGGTTTCAAGTTTGCTGCCATCCAGGCTGCCGGAGAGACAAACGGGGTACGAACTTACCTGATGGATTGCCCGGAGTTGTTTGACCGCGATGATCTTTACATGACAAATGGGAAGGATTATCCCGACAACGCCGAACGGTTCGCGGCGTTTTCAATGGCGGCGCTCGAATTCGTGAAGCGTTCGTCGAAGCCGCCGGCAGTCCTTCATTGTCATGACTGGCAGTCTGCCCTGGTTCCTGTCTATTTGCGCAGTCTCTACGCGCGTGACCCCTTTTATCGGGAGTCTTCGGTCCTGTTCACCATTCACAATATTGGCTACCAGGGCCTTTTCCCTCCAGAGACAATGCCGCTGATATCGGTCAGCAAGAGCTTGTTTAAGATCGAGGGGATGGAATACTACGGCAAGGTCAATTTTCTGAAGGGTGGGATTGTGTTCTCAGACTTTGTTTCCACCGTGAGCGAGAAATACGCCCAGGAGATCCAGAGCGACGAATTTGGTCATGGGTTGGAAGGCGTTCTAAGAAGCCGCGCTGATCATCTGGTTGGAATTCTGAACGGAGTGGACTACGAGGACTGGAACCCCGCCACAGACAAATTGATCCCGGCCAATTACACGCCCGAGGATATGCAGGGGAAGGAAGTTTGCAAGAAAGCATTGCTGGAAAGGATGGGAGCGCACAATCCTGTTCTTGACCGTCCTGTCCTCGGCATTGTATCGAGGTTTGTCAAACAAAAAGGCTTCGACCTGATTGCACAGGTTGCCGATGAACTGATGCAGGAGGAGCTTTACGTCGCAGCCCTCGGAACGGGCGAGCCCGAATATGAGGAGCTTTTCCGTACTCTCGCGGACAGATATCCGGAGAAGTTCCTCGTCAAGGTGGCGTATGACAATGCGCTGGCCCATCTGATTGAGGCCGGCGCTGATATGTTCCTGATGCCATCCCGTTATGAACCGTGCGGATTGAACCAGATCTACAGCATGAAATATGGGACAATCCCGGTAGTGAGAGCAACCGGCGGCCTGGATGATACGGTTCAGCCTTTTGACGGCGATAAAGGAACCGGATTCAGATTCAGGCAATATTCGGCTGTGGCGCTGCTCGCGTGCCTCCAACGTGCCATCGCGACCTTCCGCGACAGAGGAACCTGGTCAAAGCTGCAACAAAACTGTATGCGGGAAGATTATTCATGGGCACAGTCCGCCAGGAAGTATGCAAATCTTTATGAAGCGCTTTACAAGGAAAAAACAAGCGCGCCAAGGGCTGTTGCGCTTTCTTAAATTTGGTGTTCACCGGGAGGATTCAAGAAATGGCTGGAGGTAATATCCACGAATTTAGCGATCAGAATTTTGAGGAGGAGGTCCTGAAGTCCGACAAACCTGTGCTGGTGGACTTCTGGGCGGAGTGGTGCGCGCCATGCCGCATGATTGCACCGGCAGTTGAGGCCGTCGCCACGGAATATGTGGGCCGGGCAAAAGTCGGCAAACTGAACGTTGACGAGAACCAATCGGTTACCAGCCGCTACAATATTCGAAGCATTCCCACGCTGCTGGTTTTCAAGAACGGGCAGATCAAGGAGCAACTGGTCGGGACAACTTCAAAAGACAACCTCGCCAGGCTGCTGGACAAGAACCTCTAATCCTTTCTCTACCTGGAAGTTCCTGCAGGACCTGGAATTCTTTCGAATCCCAGCTACATTGTTTTCAAGAAAGAATGCCGATGTTCTATGTCAGTTCGCCCACCAATCGTCCCCTTGTCAGGTTACAATGTGACGAAGAAGGCAGATATCTGAAGGTATGAAAACGATCGAAGGAAACACCAATGTGGCCATCGTTGGCCTCCAATGGGGTGACGAAGGCAAAGGCAAAGTCGTCGACTCCCTTTCTCAATACTTCGACATCGTTGCCCGTTACCAGGGTGGCGCCAACGCAGGCCACACGGTGCACGCAGAGGGCAAAAAGTTCATTCTGCAACTGGTTCCTACAGGAATCCTGCGGCCCGGGAAAATCGCCGTCATCGGACAGGGAGTGGTGGTTAACCCTGAGGCTTTGCTCCATGAGCTTGACGGGCTTGAAAGCAACGGGATCAGTGCGCGGGGACGGCTGAAGATCAGCGACCGGGCTCACCTGATCATGCCCTACCACCGCAGCCATGAAGTCGCAGCAGAGCAGGCGCGCGGCGTGGGAAAGATCGGCACCACTGCAAAGGGTATTGGCCCCACATACGAAGACAAAGCCGGCCGGCGCGGACTTCGCACCGGCGACCTGCACAACCCGGAGGCCTTCCTTCGCAAGTGCAAGATCGTTCTATCGGAAAAGGATCGGATTGCCTCAGCGCTCTTCGGCGGAGCGAAATTCGGAGGCGACGAATGGATCGAGGAATATATTGAGAATGCCCGCCAACTGATTCCGATGCTTGTGGACACGTCGGAGTTCCTGAACAGTGAAATCGACAATGGCCGTCGCGTCCTGTTTGAGGGCGCGCAAGGCACTCTGCTGGATCTCGATCACGGAACATATCCATTCGTCACCTCGTCAAGCTCCTCAGCCGGTGGAGCATCAACTGGCACAGGGGTAGGGCCGACGAGGATCGGCGCGGTGGTTGGCGTCTCAAAAGCGTATGCAACGCGTGTGGGCAGCGGACCATTCCCTACGGAAATCCTTGGCGATGACGGTGAGGAATTGCGCTCAAGAGGAAGCGAATACGGAGCCGTTACCGGACGGCCGCGCCGCTGCGGCTGGTTTGACGTTCCAGCCGCACGTTACGGGGCTCGCGTGAACGGACTGAGCGCCATGATTATCACCAAGCTCGACATTCTGGACACGCTCGAGGAAATCCCGGTGGGCATGGAATACGAATATCGGGGAAAGAGGTTGACTACTTTCCCAGCGGATGTCGACATTCTCGATCAGCTCAAAGTTCACTACCGCGTACTCCCCGGCTGGAAGCAGCCAACGTTCGGCCTTCAGGAGTTCTCGCAGCTTCCACAAAAAGCTCAGGACTATTTGCACTTCCTTTCTGACCAGGTCGGCGTGGAGATTGCCATGGTTTCGACAGGCCCGGAGCGCGGACAGGCAATCTGGTGCGAGGGAAGCCGGTCCGCGAACCTGATTACCTCAAAATAACCAACCCGCCTGTCAAGCTGCTGTTTCGGCGAGCGGACTCCGATGAAGCCTGGTGCATCCTCTCTGACAAAGATGATTAGCTTTGAACAGGCACTATCGGAAGTCGATTCAAAACTCGCCGCCGCCGGCATTGTTCCTGCAAGTGAAGTTGTCTCCCTTGGCCAGGCATGGGGGCGAATCCTTGCGGAAGATGTACATGCCGACCGTGATTATCCTCCTTTCCACCGCTCCACTCGGGACGGGTTTGCTGTACGTTCCCAGGATGCCGGGCGGGCCCAGGCTATTCTTACTCTGGCGGGAGAAGTGCGGGCGGGCGAATACCTCAAAGCAGAAGTCGAACCGGGCCACTGCGCCGCCATCATGACCGGAGCGCCGCTTCCCAGCGGGACGGACGCGGTGGTCATGATCGAGCACACTCGCACCGAAGGCAACAGAGTCGAAATCGGACGGCCAGCAGGCGCTTTTGAGAATGTCGTTCGCAAGGGAAGCGAGGCCCAGGCCGGAAAGCTCATTCTGGCAAAAGGCAAACGGATTACAGCAGGCGAGATCGGGCTGCTGGCGTCTGTGGGCAAAATGAACGTGGAGGCTTATGCCCGCCCGCGAGTGGCCATCCTGCCTACAGGCGATGAAGTGGTTCCGATTGACGGGGAGCCCGAATGGTATCAGGTGCGAAACAGTAACTCGGCTATACTGGCCGCAGTGGTTGTCGCTGCAGGCGGAGTTCCGTGGGAGATCGGGATTGGTCCCGACCGGAAAGAGG
>JBJKQK010000215.1:0-2518 GCA_046705285.1 Terriglobia bacterium | reverse complement strand
AGACCAGCCGAAAGGCCGAGCCCTGCCATCTCTTTCGCACCTTCGCGCTCAAGGCCTCCTGTGACGGCACTTTCAAACCACGAGACCGGGTTTAGTGAGAAGAGGTCCATGTCAAATAACCCAGTCCGTAACCTTCGCGCCGAGAGCCTCGAAGTTTTTGTTCAGGCCAGCGTTGAAATGCGGATGGTAGCCGTACCTTAGCGCCTCCTGATAGGCCTGTTGAGGCGTCCAGCCCTGCTTCCTGATTCTGTAGGCGGCCACAACGAGCCCCGTCCTATCTTCGCCGTGCTGACAGTGGACGTAGATCGGCCTCGGGAGACTGTCCAGGCTCGCCAGCAGGCGACCCAACAAGGGCTCCGGGAACCCTTCGATGTAGATATCGGGCAGGGAAATCGGACACCACATGAAGGCGACGGACTCCGGGACTGACTTGCATTCGGCGCCCGCAACATCATCGCCTTCAAGATCGACAATGGTTTTCATGTTGGCTAGCTGGCCGCTGAAATCAGTGGCCTCCGGCCTGCCGCCGCGATAGAGCACATCTAGAACGACTTCGGCGAAGTTCTTGATCATCTTTTCTTCTGCACCGGACTCGGCAGGGCATGATAGATGGCTGCGACCAGACCGCCTACCAGGGTGCCCCAGCTGGGATTGTCCGCTACCCAATGCCCTATCGCCTTGGCGATGACAGGATCAATCCAGCTTGCCAACAGACCGAGGCCCCCAATAATCGCCGGAATCCACTTCTTCATAATTCCCCCTACTGCCAAATCCAGCCGCACTCGCACACTAGGATTGTCCAAGGGTGCAGTTTTGTCAATAGTTTTCGGCACCTCGGGCAGAGCCGGACCCAGCGTGCCAGAGAGGAAAAGTTCCCGTTCTTTCTTTCTTCGGGCGAGAAGGTCTTCATCTACAATCTCCGCCCCGCTGGAATCGCGCATATGGCACCAGCGCAAGAATTGGTCCGCAGCCTCGCCCGGCTTGCCCTCATTGAGCAGCTTCAGGAGGGTGCTGCCATTGAATTCCTCGATTCCGTTCGCAAGATTATAGGCCAGAGACATGCAGGCCGAAAGCTGGGGGTCTGAAAGGTCCGGTTCGATGTGCGGGCAGATGCCATCGGCGATCTCGTGCAGCAGCAGCCCGAACCGCATGTTGGATTTTTCCTGGGTCCAAACCGAGAATTGATTCACATCGGGCGCGTGAATTCCACGGCTGATAGCCCAGCCACCTACGGATCCGCCAACGGGTTTGGGGCCATCCCAGTAGGCTTTCAGCTCGTCGCCTTCCTGCTCGGTTATGAAGTCCCATGCCAACGTTGGAACGCGAGGTTTCATCCGTGAATTTTCCTCTCTATGCGGTCGAGCGACCGCAGCACATCTCGCTGGAATTCCAACTGGGCTGCTGATTCCTTTTCCAGTTCCGTTATCCTCACCTGCGTCCCCCCCAGGTAGTCGGCCAGCCTGTCGTGGGTCCTGCCGTGCTCTTTCTGCCACGAGGCGAGATTCTTCATGTCCGCCTTCACGTCCCCTGCGAACTTAATCCATGTTCCGACCGTCGTAACCAGATAAACTCCCAGGCCGGTTAGCATATCTTCCCATATTTTCATTCCGGCCCGGTCCCCCCGCTGTGAAAGAAAAGATCAAAAAGTTTCGCTCGGCTGCCAACGCCATACTTGTGGAGGATATTCGATACGTGGAATTTGGCCGTCCTGACTGAGACTCCCAGCTCCTTTGCAATTTCTTTGTTGCGCCGAAAATTCAACAGGAGCCGGAGCGTCTTATGTTCCGTCGCCGTAAGCGGCCTTGCGCGTTCCTCCACTATATCCACCCGAAAAGGGTCTTGATCAGTTTCCAGAGACTGTCAAAGAACCCGGTGAGCCAAGATCCGTTCCCAGTAAAGGGATGGTGTCCGTCGCCTCGTTCGACGGAGCACCGCAAACCGTTGAGCCATCCGCAGCCGATACCGCGCACGCCTTGACAATGTAGAAGTAGGTGCCGTTCGCCTGAACGGCCGTGTCGGTATAGGTCGTCTGCGTGATGGGCGAGGAATTAATCGGTGTGGTCGATTCGGCGCCAGCAGCGGTTCCGCGGTAAGCATTGTAGAACATCCCGGAAACCGTCTGTGCGGGGGCCGTCCAGGTTAGCACGCTGTTGTGACCCGTCGCCGTGGCCTTAACCTGCGGCGCGGGCCTAAACCCGAAAGCGTTTACGGCAAGAAACAAAGTCGAAACCAGAATCCATCTCTTCATTTGGCACCCCCGATCTCCGCCTATGGATAGACATAAGCTCCTATCTCCCGTCCCTCATTTCTCTGCCACCGTCCAGTTCCACGTACCGCTTGACGTTTTCGCTGTACCCTTACTGACCTGCTCCGTAAGTTGCGGAGACCACTGTGTTGTAATCATCCTACCACCCTACCACGCCGCTCTCGGCCCCCACTTGGTCGTGTCGTTGGGCTCGGACTGAGCTGCAATAATGGCTGCAATGTCCGGTCCTTTCCCGGCGTAGGTTCCGGTAAT
>JBJKQK010000214.1:0-6796 GCA_046705285.1 Terriglobia bacterium | reverse complement strand
TTGGAATGGCCATGCAGTGCGTCCAAGGTGAGGTCGTTGTCCTCATAAAGCGTGAACGACAGGTTCCCTTTTCCGTAAACCTTAACGGTGAGTTGCCTCGCCTCCGGTTTCCCGGCATGGGACGAGGGTTGCGCCAGTGGAAGCAATGTCCCGGCCTTCACAAAAATGGGAATGATGTTCAGAGGAACATCCATGGTGATGGTTTGCCCACCGGAGACGGGCTTGCCGGACCAGAAGTCGAACCAATCCCCTTTCGGCAGGTAGATCTTGCGTCGCGATTCACCTGCCACCACGGGTGCGACCATCAGGTTTTCGCCAACCATGTACTGGTTGTCGATTTGCCACGTCGGAGGGTCTGAGGGATAGTCCATCACCAGTGCACGAAACGGCGGTGTCCCGTGCACGTGGTAGCGCATGAAAGCTGAATACAGATACGGCACAAACCGCATCCGCAGGCGAATAATGTCCCGGCATTGAGCCTCAAGCTTCTGCCAGTCGGGAGAAAACTGGCCCTCGTTGTTTGCCTTCTTGTTCACCTGTTTCCAGGGAGGATTCCTCAAAAACCAAGCGTCGACCTGCATCAGCGCACAAAAACACGCCGTCTGCAAGCGACGAATCAAGTCCTCGGCGTCATTGGCGTTACGGACTTCAGCGGCCCAGAGAAGCCCAGAGAAGCCGGAATTCACCAGGGCACGGATATAATTCCGGTGATTGTAGAGATCACTGTAGAGCACAAACGGGAAAGGCGCAGCAAGCGCGTTGGACGAGCGCACCAACTGATAGGACCGCGTGTTGCGCCGGATGAAGATGCTTTCGATAGTGTCCTGATAGGCCAACCCGAAATGCGAGTGCATCTGTTCACCGTCTACTCCGGATGGAAAACGGCTGCATTCCGGAAAGGACCAGCCGCCGGTGAAATCTGAATTGTCGCACTCATCCAGCTTGTAACCGGAAACGCCGATCCGGACGTGTTCCTTTTCGTGGAAATCGGCAAAGATTTTGCGCGCTGCAGGCTCGAGAAAGTCCGGCACCAATCCTTCCCAGACATCGTAATTCCCGGAGTGCGGTTTTAGCGGCCCATGAATGGGAGAGGTCGGATAAGTGAACGCGTGCTCCCAGAGGTTCAAGTGAAATCCCTCGTCGGAAAGTGAGCGGATCATGCTGGCCGGGTCGGGAAATCGCTTGGCATCCCAGACAAATGTGCAGGAATAGGCATGGGACTGCCAACCGGGCTCAAGGCCGATGACATCGCAGGGGATACCGCTGCGGCGTAACTCCCGAGCAATACCCAGAACCTGTTTGTGATTAAAATTGGCGTCGCAACGGTACCAGAGGCCCAGGCCCCAGCGCGGCGGGAGACAACCTCCACCAGAATAGAGGTTGTAGCGCTCAACGGCCCGGCGCATCGTCGGCCCGGCGAAAATGTAGATGTCCGCTCCGGACTGGACCGGAATTTCCGCAATCATCTCGCTCGGCTTGTCAATCGCTTTATTGGAATAGGCCTTCGGCAGAAGATTCTTCGAAGGCGTGCCCATTTCGCTCGACTGTGTCTCGATAAACTTTTCCCGGGCTGCGTCTTTCCGCGACATCCGGCCAATGTAAAATGAGACGTAACGGGAAGAGTCGATCAGCACTCCGTAGCCGCCGGTGGTCACGTAAAACGGCACGGGCGCGTTGGTGTCTCCGCTGTTGACGCGCGGGTCGGCATTGGTCCTGACCTGTTTCTTGCCTTTCTGCTGCTGAAAAGAAAGGAATTGGAGGCCGAATCCATAAACCTGCTCGTCAGTTGCGAGCGGGATCTTCACCACGTAGCCGCGATCCGTCTGCTCACCGCGAATCTGGCTGGTATCGATCGGGCACTGTGAGGGCGAGGGCAGCTTGCGCAGCGCGTCCTCACCTGGCTTGCGAAATCTCAACTTCACCGGAGAGAATTGCTCCGGGACTCCCATCGAGACCTTCCAGATGCCCGGATAAACAAGTGCGAACCGGGAAGCAGTGGCCGAGGGATCATCTTTTCCTCGCTCCCGCGATGATTCCTGCCGGACGGACTGGGCGCGACGGGCAGACTTTGCCCCGGACATTTCCGCCACCAGGGGCACAACGCTTCCCAAGGCTAAGCCGGAAAATTGCCTTCGGTTGAGGGTCTTCGACCCCTTGATGGGTTTCATCAGTCGAGGATTCCTTTCTCTGCTTCCAACAAACAACCTTTCGCGAAGCACACAACTGAGTTTTGCGCTTTCAGGCCATTACTTTGCGCTATTTTCTCTGAGATTACAAACCGTGTTGAAGCAAGACGATTGGGTTTGAAGTTGCAGTTCAGAATATCTCGCAATAGAGTAACAGATTCACGAGATTTTGCGCCTAAGGGGCCGGTAAGTAAAGGAGAACGCGATTCGAGTATTGACGGGCGGATTGATCAGATTCAGATGAAGAGGATGTGGATTGGGATTTGTTCCGGCGTGTTTCCGGCGGCCGTGATCGCGCCCTGCTCGTTTGCGCAGAACACGACTGAGGTCAAGGTGAATTGGAGACAGATCGCGATGGTTTCAAAGACGATGCCTGCGCATGGTCTGTGATCGGGATGCACCGTGTCGCTGTGATGGTTGGCAGAAAAGCTCCTGAACTGCTATTCCCTCGTTTCAGTGATTGTATACCACGTATAATATTCTCTCAGCTTTTCGGCTGGTTGCCGTTTTCTTTTCGCCGCTCTCAAGGAGCGAGGCTAGCGATATTCCCAACCGGACAGGGAGTTTCCAATGAGTTATCGACGTAAACCACTCATCTTCATATTTTGTTTTTCCTTGCTCATTTTGGGGGCACCGGGCAGCTTATCTGCTGCCATGAGTACGGTCTGGCAGATCGGAATCTTCAACCATTCATCCCACGAATTCAATCGCCAGGCTCCGGTGGGCAAGCCGAATTACAACCCGGTCTATACCGTCGGCAAGAGCGCTGCCAAAGACTGGCCCGCCGGCCAGCCGGGTTCGGAAAACAAGGCCGAGGGGTTGCGGCCGCACCCTTTCACGGTCCTCTTTGACCTGCCTTCAGAACCCAAAGGCACTTACACCCTGACGATCTCCGCGCTCCTTTATGACCCGCGAGTGCCCTACCTGGAGGTCTCGATCAACGGTACGAAGGGAGCTTTCTATTTTCCCCGCAAGCTGAGCTACTACGCCACCGCAGACTATGGATCTTCGATCGACAGCGGCGGCGAAGTGCATATTGTGCTGCCTGATTCGGCTCTGCGCAGAGGCGAAAACAAGCTGCTGCTGACGGCGCTCGATAATCCGAAGTATGGCCCGGGAGACTCCTGGTTCTACTATGATGCTCTCCGCCTCTCGCATTCCTCCGAAGCAAAGCGTTTCGAGCCCCAGGTCACTCTGAAACCCACGATCTATTACATTCGCAAGAACGGAAGCCTGGAAGAGCGGGTGCTCGTTACGGCAAACCTTGACCGAAAGGTTCGCCGCGGAACTGTTCGCCTGGATGTTTCTGGCCAGCACTACGAAGCGTCACTCTCTTCGGCTCCCGATTTCGGCGAGCAACGTTTCGAGTTTTCTGTTCCCGAGCTTTCCGCGCCTGCCCCGTCTGAGCTTACCCTGCGTGCCAACGGGAAGACCGTAAGGAAGAAAGTGACTTTCCAGCCTGAACGGAAATGGACGCTTTTCGTGGTACCGCACGAACATCTCGATGTCGGCTTCACGGATTACCGTGGCAAGGTCTATGAAGTGCATGATCGCAATCTCGACACGCTGATCAAATATCTCCCTGAACATCCGGGGATGCGCTGGACCATCGACGGCAATCTGATTGCTCAGCACTACTTGGCCACCCGCAAAACTTCCGCCCGCCAGGCCTTTCTGAACCTTGTTCGCGAAGACAAGATCGGCGTGCCGGCGCAGGACGCCAACCTGCTGACGGGATACGCCAGCATGGAAGAATTGATTCGATCCACCTTTTACGGCTATCACCTCCATAAGAAATATGGAATTCCGTTTGATTACGTCAACATTACCGACGTCCCCAGCTACACGTGGTCCTATCCCTCCATTCTTCATGCGCTTGGCATCCGCTATCTTGCCGCGGCCAGCAACAACGACCGCGCGCCCGTCCTCCTGTGGGGCAAATGGAACACGAAATCTCCTTTCTGGTGGCAAGGTCCGGACGGCAGCAAGGTCCTGATGTCTTATTCGCGGCAGTATCTCCAGTTGAGCTTCATCTGCCAGTTGCCCGCTCAGATGGCGGCCTGCACTCAGTCGATACCCACTTTCCTGCAGGCCTATGACCGCCCCTCGTACAAGCCGGACGCCGCCCTGATTTTCGGCACCCAGGTGGAGAACACGGCGTTTGTGCCCGGCGACGCGGAATTCATAAAGAAATGGAACACGACCTATGCATATCCCGAAATGATCGCCTCGACCTTTCCGGACTATTTCAATTACATCGACAAGCACTTTGGTAATGAGTTGCCAACCGTTTCCGGCGACTTTGGTCCTTACTGGGAAGACGGCGTCGGCACTGACGCTCGATATGCCGCCATCGATCGCATTGACCAGCAGCGCGCTCTCTCAGCGGAAAAGCTTTCAACACTCGGCACCTATGTACAGAAGGACGTTTCCGGCGAGCAAAATCAAATTCGCAGGATGTGGCAAAACCTCATTCTGTTTGCCGAACATACCTTCACGTCCTGGGGTGGGTACAGCCGTCCAAACAGCGACGAAACCAGGAAACAGACCTTCACCAAGAACCAGTTCGCCGTGAATTCCCAGCAAGAGATTCGCTCCATCCTGGATCAGTCGCTCAGCCAGCTGGCCAGTCAGATCCACATGCCGGCATCGACAATGGTGGTGTTCAATCCGCTCAGTTGGTCCCGCAGCGGCTTTGTTGAAACCGACCTGAACGACCACACCCAGATCGAGCAATATCCGGACATGAAGGTTGTTCCCTACCAGATTCTCAGAGACGGCAACGGATACAATCACGTCCTCTTCATGGCACGCGATGTTCCTTCCATGGGTTATGTCTGTTACAAGTTCGCTCCTACGACACACGGACAAACTTCCTCAGCCGAGGCCACGCCCCTCCCTGTCAGCAATACGGTTCAGAATGCCTACTATCGTGTGGTGTTTGATCCTGCCTCGGGAGCTATCAAGAGCATCTACGATAAGCAGCTAGGCAAAGAACTGGTAAATCCTGCCAGCCCGTATCTCGCAAACCAGTACCTTTACGTGACGGGCGGCGCAGGAACCCAGATTGTCTATCTGAACAAGGCTCTGCCGGAAGCCAAACTGACCATTCATCCTTCGCGCACAGGCAACGTGACGAGCATCCGAAAAACTTTCTACGGGACCATCATGACCTATGAAACCAGCGGCATGGACGCCCCGCAGATCACGTCGGAGGTCATCCTTTTCAATCACCAGAAGAAGATTGAATTTATCGACCACCTGGACAAGAAGCCGGAGATGCACAAAGAAGCCGTGTACTTTGCTTTTCCTTTCAACATCGCGCATCCCGAGTTCAATTATGAGGTTCAAAACGGCTGGGTGGACCCCGCGCATAACACGCTGAAGGGTGGCAGCCTGGAATGGTTCACCGTACGGCACTGGGTGCGAGTAAGCGGTTCTCAATTTTCCGTCGGACTGGTTCCCGTGGATGCACCGCTGGTTTGTCTGGGCGACATCAATCGCGGGACATGGCCCAAGGTGTTCCGGCCGAAAAACGCCACGGTTTATTCTTACGTCATGAACAATTATTGGCACACGAATTTTGTGCGCGTGCAGGGTGGCCACTACACCTTCCGTTACGTCCTGACCAGCGGTCAGAGCCTGTCACCAACTTCGCTTTCGCGGCTGGGTCTCAACGCAATGACTCCGCTCGAACATCAGCAGGTGATTACAAACGATAAGGAAGGCAATCCTCCCGGTGCGCTCTCGCCTGCGCCGGCGAGTTTCCTCAAGGTCAGTTCTCCGGATGTGGAAGTGGAGGACTGGAAAGCTTCGATGGACGGGCATGGCACGATCGTGCGACTGGTGGAAGTTGGTGGGGAAAGCACGACAGCCAAGCTGACGTTTCCATTGTTCCATCTACAGCAGGCATGGATCACCAATGCTGTCGAGAAGGATCAGTCCCAGCTGAGCGTGCAAGGGAATTCCCTGGAAGTTCCCGTCAAACCGCACCAGATCGTCACCCTGCGGATTGTCGCAACAGAATAACAAGGCGGAGTGCAGAGCCTAAGACTCTGGAAGAGCAGGCCTGAGCCAGCGGCTGTCGCAATCATTAGCGGGACTTTCGTAAGGGAATATCGCTGATACCAGCCATGTAGTCGGGTGCGCATCTCTGGTAAGAAAGTAAGCGACGACAAAAAGGAAAGAAGGCTGTGTCTATGGCTAATTTTAAGCGAGTTGATATGGCGAAACTATACCTGCAGTCTTGGTTTTGACATGGCCTTTGCGCTTTGATTTAGTTGCATTACTCACCGGAACCGCGAGCGCTCCAGATTCCGGGACCAATTTGGCAAAACAAATAGGATCATCATGAAAACGAAAATCATTCCTGGACTTATGCTCACACTGGCGCTCACGTTGATTGGCGTCACGCTGGCGATGGCGCAACGCGCCGGAGCGGGGCTCAAGGTTCCTCCGCCCAGGCCGAAAGGCCCATGTGACATCTATGCCGCCGCCGGCGACCCCTGTGTGGCCGCCTACAGCACCACGCGCGCGATGTACGCCTCCTACAACGGCCCTCTCTACCAGGTCAAGCGCCAGTCGGACGGCAAGACATTGAACATCGGCGT
>JBJKQK010000213.1:0-4610 GCA_046705285.1 Terriglobia bacterium | reverse complement strand
CATTCTTTCGCGGATAGTACTATACCTGCGATGACGTCTGAAAACTGCAAGTTTTCATCTTGCTGGCGAAGGCTGCCAGCACCGGCAGGCGGCGTGCTGTTCTCAACTGCTTTCGCTGGTATTGAGATCAGGCCAGGGAGAGCCAGAACAAGGGAGACGAGGATCAGGATGCTGCTGTGCTTCGCGTGCTCTCGCTGATGGCCTTTCGCCTCCCGGGGCTGGAAGTGACTCACTGCGGCCTCCCTTCGGAATAGGCAAGGTCCGTTAAGCCCTGCCCGTAGACGTCATCCCAAAACTGATTGAACAGCTTGCGGGACGTCGGTTTCCTTAACTCAAACACAAAGGGCTCGCGACAACCCTGCACGCTGAAGTGATAAGGATCGGGGCGGGCGATGGTCTCGATGTCCGCCCATCTCCAGCTGTGGCTGCCGCTCCTAAAAGGGAAGGAAAAACAGTGGCGTGAACAATGCGACATCCACCAGAACTCGGAAATGGTCCATAGAAAGGGATTCGCCTTTGCGGTGAATCCAGGCAAAGAGCAGGGCGCTGAGCAACTCTGCGGCCAGAAGGTGCCAACCCCGGTGTCCGAAGCCCGACGCGATGAGGCAGAGGGCGACAGCAGCGGCCAGCAGCGACAGCAGAGTGAAATGGTGTCCCATCCAGATGGTCCATGGGTGAGGCGAACCGGACCTGCGGTGACGCAGCCGATTCCATTCTTCGAATTCGATGGCCGCGCAATTCATCCAGCACAGAGCGGTGTACAGCAGATACGACGCCAGCAGCAAGCCAAGGCCCTGCGTCATGTGCTCCCAAACCGGGAAGCATGTGCCAAGAGCAAACAGGACGCCCACCATCATCTCTTTTGGCAGCCATTCACGCCTGGGTGAAAAAAAATGGACCACCAGAAAATAGACACCTACGGCAAGCAGTACCACGATGCCGTCCCGAAAAGTTCTTGCGTCCAACCGCGTCAAAGACATCCATGCCGCAAGCAGCAGGACGGCGCAAAAAGGGGGCAGAAATGCCCACCAGTGCCGACGGTAGAAGATGTGTCGTGAAGCTTCGGCTCCCTCTGTGCCGGCCTTCAAGACGTCGAGCCCACGGTCTGCCACATAGATCAGCCAAACCACCAGCGCCAGTAGAATCGTGACGCTGGCATCGAGCCGGGCCTGGAATGAGCGGGCAAAAAGCAGTTGCCACAGCACGGCGACTGCCGGCGCGTCCAGGCTGAGCACCGTCAGCCACAGCAGTGGAGTTGACGAGCGGACCACTGCGGCTCCCGACCCGAGCAGTGGCTTTGCCGATTGGTCATTCGGGCTGTTTATGCTTTCCGGCGTCAGGCTCATCGCTTTTTATGGGCGCAGGCAACCACCTGTTACGGCAGGCGCACAAACGCCTCCGCAAAATTGTGCTGCGCTTTTCGGCGCATACCGTACTATTTCTCGATTCCCACGGTGCGCGCTGCGCCCGTGTCGGGGAACCTGACCCACAGGATGTTGTGCACTTGGTCGTAATACCAGCCCTGGGACGAATCTTTCAGAGCTTTTTTCGAGTTAAGGCCGGCGAGAGAGTTTCCGTCCAGCGTGATACCCTGCGGGCGGTTCCGCTGGTTGTGGACTTCGAACTGCATCGAACGCGCGGGCGGCGTGTAGGAGCCCTGCCGGGCTGAAACCGAAAGCGTGAGCGAATGCGCCTGATCGTCGGAGGTGAGCTGCTCCTTCAGGAAATCGCCCTGACGGTAATCGAAGGTTTCTCCGTCATCTTCATAGTATTCACTCGATGAACGGCCCTCCGGGTAGACCTCAAAGGTGAGAGGATTGATAGGCGCCTGGCCCGTGTACTGGACAAGCTGCCGCGTGGGAATGATGGCGCCGCCGCGAACGAAAATAGGAATCCGCTGGAGTGGCGCATTCACCGTGACCTCTTTCGGCCCGGTATAAACGCGGTCTTTCCAGAAGTTGAACCACTTGCCGCGCGGCAGGTAGACGCGCTGCCTGATCTGGTATGGCTTCATCACCGGCGCCACCAGCAGATCGTTTCCGAAAAGGAACTCGCCATTCTGGTCGATGGCCCTGGGATCGTCCGGATAATCGAGCAGCAGCGCCTGCATCACCGGCACGCCGGTTTCGGAAGCTTGGTAGAAGGCGTTGTAAAGGTAAGGCAGCAGGCGGTAGCGCAGGTCAATCGAATTGCGGTTGATGGCGGTGTCGCGGTTCCCGTAGGACCATGGGTCCTGCTCTTTTGAGCCTTTATCGGTGTGGGTGCGGCAATAGGGATAAAAGATTCCGGTCTCCAGCCAGCGGGTATAGAGCTGCGGGCCGGGGCTGCCAAGGAATCCGCCGATATCCGCGCCCGCAAAGGTCAGTCCGGAAAGACCCATGGTCATCAATTCCCGAACACTGATGCGCAGGTGCTGCCAGGTGGCCGTATTGTCACCGGTCCAGACAGCAGCGTAACGCTGGCCGCCGGCGTAGGTATCTCTGCTGAGCACAAATGGCCGCTCGTTCGGGCGCAGCTTCAATACTCCCTGCTCGGTTGCCCTGGACATCTGCATGCCGTAGACGTTGTGGACTTTCGCCTGCGGACTGTGGAGTCCGTGGTCATAGAAAATTGCATCGAGCGGCATGGTTTTGGAAGGAACATCGAAAATGGAGGGCTCATTCATGTCGTTCCAGAAGCCCGCCACGCCGTCCTGAACCAGGCCCTTGTAGAGCGTGCCCCACCATTCGCGAACCTTGGGCGAAGTGAAATCCGGGAAGACGCATGTGCCGGGCCATACCTTACCCTCGTAGAGCTTGCCGTCGGGCATCCGGACGAAATCATTGCCGGCCAGGCCTTCCTTGTAAGCCCAGTAGTTGGGATCGACTTTGATGCCGGGATCGATGATCACTGCAAGGTGGAAACCCTCTTTCTTCAAGTCGGCGATCATTTTGGCGGGGTCGGGAAAGCGTTGCTTGTTCCAGGTGAAAACGCGGTAGCCATCCATGTAGTCGATGTCGAGGAAAATGACGTCGCAGGGAATGTGGCGGATGCGGAAATTCTCCGCGATAAAGCGGACCTCCTTTTCCGGATAGTAGCTGTAGCGCGACTGGTTGTAACCGATCGCCCACATGGGCGGCAGCGGCATGCGGCCCACCAGGTCCGTATATTCTCTCAGTACCTTTTTTGGGGCAGGACCGTAGAAAAAGTAGTAGTTCATCTGGCCGCCTTCGGCGCCAAACGAATACTCGTTGCGGAACTGCACGCCCATGTCAAACGAGGAGCGCCAGGTGTTGTCAAAAAAGATGCCGTAGGCGCGTCCCTGGCGCAAGCCGATAAAAAAGGGCACCGTCTGGTAAAGCGGCGTGGTGGTGGCTCCCCAGCCGGGAACGTCCGAGTTCCACATCACGTAGGCGTGGCCGCGCTTGTCGAGTCGCCCGGCGTTTTCGCCCAGGCCGAAATACTGCTCGTCTTCAGGCATCTGCTTCCAGCAGCGGACCTGCTGGCCGTCCCACGCCATGCCGAGGCTGTTGGAATCTCGTGAGATCAGCCGGCCGTCCGCGGCATAGAAGGCCAGGCGGAAGGGCGAGAGCTGAGCGTGAATCTCAAGCTTGCCGGTCCTGATCACCTCCATGTTGGGCGCGTGGCTGAATTCCACGTGGACCGCCGGCCACTGCTTCTTGACTACCGCATAGGAATAATCCGGACCAAACGTCGAGCCCTGCGCCATGCGGACTCGCACAATTTCCGGGGCCAGCACCGTTACCTGCACGATGGCATGCTCGGTGTGAAAGGTGATCTCGTTGCCTTCGGCTTTCGAACTTGTCACCTTGCCAATGCTGTGCCATTCGGCCTGGGCCGTCGCCACGGCCACGGCAGCGATCAGGGCAAACTGCAACAGGTAAGCAAGAATCTTCTTCATCTCAGTGTCTCCTCGTCCGGCGTAAGCACTTGCGCATCCGTCAATTTTGTGAATGCGAAGCATACCACATAAGCTGATTCATGCAAGCGTGGCGCACCCGCGGCGCGTGGATTTCATCACCCCGGGGGACAGAGAATGGCGGGGAGCGGCGTCGCCGTGTAGCCTCCAGGCTCGCAAAGCCGGAAATGGGTGCGGAGCAGCGCGGCCCGCCTGTGGGGCTTTGTTCTTGTCCTGTGTTTCGCTGATCCCAATATCGTCCTCGAAGGGCTCAACAGGGCAGGGATGAGCAGGGTGGAACAGCCTGGAAAAATGTCCGATTCGTGTGCAGTCGGTTTTTTAGCGGTTCTTTATTTTCAACAAGATCGGTAGGTTCGTTTTTCGGTTCGTTCCGGTTCGTTTTTGCGCCAAGATCATTTGTTTTCAATCACTTCTCCGGTTCGTTTTGCAAAAATAGATATTTTTTGTCCCCTTTTCACGCGGCGTCCAGCCGAAAATGGCCGTTTGAATGGCTTTGACCGCAGTGTCTTCCGGATTCAATTTCGGCAAATCCATCGTCATTCCGCCATCTTCCTCCGGCGGCCTTGCGCCGTCTGCGGGCACTCTTGGAAGGCTACCATGCTAGCCCATGAAAGTCAAGCAAATTCGGCGCTCATGTCGCTGCAAAGTGAGAAGTTCCTCTGTGAGCAAAGTAGAAAGATCCGGTGTAGGT